>NZ_BAABMF010000009.1:0-191240 GCF_050402865.1 Clostridium sediminicola | reverse complement strand
CAATCAAGCCATTCATTTTAAATTTATCTCTAAGTTCTACCCCTTGGGTTCTTGTAGCTGCTATTGTAGTGTCTGATACAAATGAAAGGTTATCCCCAAACATTGCTCCACCTACTACTGTTGCAACAATCAATGGTAATGAAATACCTGTTTGTTGAGACATTCCAATTGCGATTGGTGTTAGAGCAGTAACTGTTCCCATTGAAGTACCCATAGCAAAAGATATTACACAACCAATCATAAAGATACCTGGTAAAATTGCTTTTGCTGGCAAAATACTTAAACCTAAATTAACAGTAGAGTCAACTGCACCCATAGCATTTGCTACTGAATAGAAAGCACCTGCTAATATAAATATTACAACCATTAGTATTATTGTAGGATCTCCCCCACCACGAGAAAAAATATCAACTTTTTTATCTAAGGATAATTTTTCGCCTTTTCTATTAAGGCATAAAGAATATGCTAATACAATTATAAATGCAACGAGTACAGGCATATTAGTAAAGTCTTTAGTAATTATCCCTGTTGCTAAAAATAAAACTAAAAATAATATCAATGGAGTTAAACCTAAAAAACTGTTATACTTCTTGTCTTGATTTTCATTTTTCATTAATAATTCCTCCTAGAATTTAAGTAATTTGTAAAAAACCAAAATAATTCAATAACTATTTATTAATCCATTGCTAAAAATAATGCTTGCCTTACCATATAATTTGTGAAGAATTGATAATAATAACGATTACATTTAAAACATCTAATATTGCTGCTTTTATCTATCAAAAGGCTATTCCATTTACTCATTCCGTTACAGATAAACTACTTTTACTGTAAGGTCATACCTCTAAAAATTGTCACCTCCTTATAATATATAGAGATTCCAGTTCAACTATTAACTTTAGATAAGTAACATCAACTAATAATTAATACATTGATAAAATAATAAAATTCATATTTTTAGCAATGCATTAATTATGTTATCGATCTTTTGATATAAGTAAAATTAAGTTTCACATTAGATTCTCTTTAATTTGAATATTTATATGAAATAAACCTCTGAGTAGCCAATTCATTTAATTCTTTGAACTTTATCTATTCACTAGTTGTGATTAGTACAATTCACTATATTTTTAAGTGTTTCTATAAATTGTTCTCCAGCTGTATATTGATTTCTATTGAGTATAAAATCTTTACCTACTAAAATTAATATTTTTTGAACATTAGCTCTTTTTTCTTCATCAATTATACTAGTAATATCTGCAACAGGCGCAATACCAACAATACGTCTTATCATTTCTAGTCCTACAGTTCCAGCTGTATCTTCTAAAATACTTTTAAGATACCAAGTATCAAAGTCATCTGTTTTAGCCATTAAATCCGTAGCTTCTGCTCTAAATTTTTTGATGAATTTACTTTTGAACATCTCTACAATATCGACAATACTTTTTTCAATACTTAACATATAGTTTGCTTTTTCTGCTTCATTCTCGATAGTTGCAAATCCATGTGCCCATGCTAAAAACAAATTAGCTATTACATTCCCAACATCATATCCTATCGGACCAAAAAACGCGAATTCAGGATCGATTACTTTTAAATCATTTTCATTAATAAATATTGATCCAGTATGAAGATCACCATGTAATAGTGCTTGCGCATTATTCATAAAGTTAAATTTTAATTTTGCAGCTTCTACTCTAAGTGATTTATCACTATAAATATTAGTCTGCACAAATTCTTCCATTGAATTCAGAACAATATTTTCGTTAGAAAAATTACCAAATGGGTCTGTAAAAACCAATTGCTCACTTATTTCACATAAATCTGGATTTATATATTCTTTTACCAATCTTTTCTTTTCTTTATGATTTAAAACAACGTCAGTTGTTGGTAATAAAGTATCTACCATAAATGTTGTAATGTTATCTGCAAAATGTGAAAATGTTTTATTCTCCAATAAAGATGTCCGCATAATTGAATATGTAGATAAATCTTCCATAGCATAGCAATTCATAATCTCATCAAACATATATATTTCAGGAACATACCCCTTACAATACTTATTTTGAAGTTGCAACATCTTACATTCCATTATATTTCTATCTATATTTAATTTTCTTCCTGATTTTGCCCTAGTATCTTCACTGCAATGCTTTAAAATCAAAGATTTACCAGAATTCTTGTCAACAATTCTGAACACATAGTTTAAATTCCCATCACCTATTTCTTTACAATCTAGGTTTGTTGTATCTTCAAAGAAATTTAGTTTTTCTTTTGCATACTCAACTACATCATTTTCTTCCATTAGAAAATATTTATTAAAACGTCCTGATCCTTCATGAACATCACTCATATTACTACCTCCATTCTTTTTCTAGTTGACTGTTTACGGTGTACAGTATACAGTAAAAGGTATCATTTACTGTATACTGTCAACTGTGCATTGTTCACTGAATGTCCTTATTCATAGTACTTATTCAAATTATAAGGAGAATAAATTCCCTTATCCGTAACAATTCCTGAAATCAATTTAGGTGGAGTTATATCAAAGGCAGGGTAAAAACCTTTAACTCCCTCCATAGTAGTTTTAACTCCCATGGCTTGTGTAACAAATTCAGAATCTCTTTCCTCAATTTTAATAGAACTAGTATCTGGATGTTTATAGTTCGGAATACCTGTAGTGAAATATGGTATTCCCCAATAATGAGCTGCTAAAGCCATTTGGAATGTTCCTATTTTATTTACAACATGACCATCCATTGTTATCGCATCTGCGGCAGAAGTAAATAAATCTACATTCTTTAGTTTCATTACATAGCCTGGCATATTATCAGTTATTACAGTTACATCAATCCCCATATCTCTAACGACGCTTGCTGTTAACCGAGCTCCTTGAAAATATGGTCTAGTCTCTGCACAAATAACTTTAATATTATTATTGTTTTCAATACAAAGTCTCATTAACATTCCAACAACTGTCTCACCGAAGCATTGAGTCATAATTGTTCCATCTTTAGGAATTTTATCATATAAATATTCAGCTACTTTTTCATATCTTTGATATTTTTTGTTAGCTTCATCAATTGCAACTTCTAAAACAATTTGAACTGCATTTTCACGATTTTCTACTACCTCAAGTGCAGTTTTATGACACCTATCTACAGCCTTAAGCATATTTGCTACAGTAGTCGGTCTAGAATAGCACAATGTATGGGCCGCTTTATTAATAAATTGGATATACTCATCATTCGGTAAATTCTTTGCCTCATGAACAGCTAAAACCATTCCCATGTTTACCGCAATATAAGGTCCACCACTTTGAGTTACCATATCCTTCAATGCCTGAGAAACTTCACCATGAGTTTTACACTCTACAAATTTTGTTTCTAAAGGATAAATTCTTCTATCTAAAATACGAACCTTTCCATTCTCATACCATGCCACATTCTCATATTGTAATATGAATGCTAGTCCTTTATCTGCTCTAAACATTTTTACACCTCTTTTATAAATTTATAATTTTAATCTAAGAGTTTTTCATAGCATCTATTTCTTTTTCTGAAAGCACTTTTACATTTCCAGCACTTTTAGCAAGGTGATATATTTTTGCTGCATCTTCAAGATAAATTGAAGACGTTAATGCTTTATCTATTGATTCTCCAATTGCTAAAGTTCCATGATTACTTAAAAGACAAGCTTTTCGCTCTTCTAAAACACTTAATGCCTCAATACCAATACTCTCTGTTCCTGGCATTCCAAACTTTGCAACTGGAACATCTCCTCCAATAAATGGTACCATTTCAATTAAAATTACCGGGATTTTTTCTTGACAAACTGCAAATGCAGTAGCATAAGGTGAATGTGTGTGCAAAACACATTTGATATCCTTTCGCTCCTTGTAAACTTGAGCATGCATTTTCCATTCTGAAGAAGGTTTATTATATCCCTCAATAATAGTTCCATCTAACTTTAGAACAACCAAATCTTCTGAAGTCATTGTATCATATGGTATACTTGATGGAGTTATAACCATCTTATCTGTTTTACTATCATAAACACTTACGTTTCCACTAGTTCCAGCTACAAGCCCTAAATTATATGATGATTTTGCAGCTTCTAATAATTCATATTTTAATTCCTTTAAATTCATATCTAACTCTCCTATATTTTTTTAAATTGCTAGTTTTAAAATTTCTACTATGTCACCTTTTTTTAGTTGTTTAAAGTTACCAATATGATCTGAATTACCAATGGCTTTGATTTCCATTTCTTCAAACCTATCTACAGGAATCCCTGCTTCAGTTAAAGTAATTTTTAACCCTAATGACTTAAAGAACTCTTCTAAACAAGCTATTCCTTTTTCTACTACTATTTCTTTATTATTTTCATTTTCAACTCCAAATACTCTTGTGGCTAATTGTACAAATCGATCTATATTTACATTCTTAACATATTTCATCCATGCAGGAAAAATTATTGCCATTCCTGCACCATGAGTTATATCATAAAGAGCGCTTATCTCATGCTCAATTCTATGAGAAGCCCAGTCTGTAATTCTTCCTGCATCTAACATGCCATTATGTGAAACTGTCGCTAACCACATAATTTCTGCACAATTATCATAATTTTTCGGTTCTTTCTTCATCTTAGGACCAACCTCTAAAATAGCTTTCATTGCACCTTCCAATAAATAATCACTAAGTACTGAACTTTTTGTAGGCGTGAAGTACCTTTCAAATAAATGTGATAAAATATCAGCTATTCCACAAGACATAAAATATGGTGGTATCGTATAACACATTTCAGGATTCAAAATAGAAAACTCTGGAACAATCAATTCACAATCTATTCCACATTTTAAATTCTTCTCTTCATTGGTAATAATACTACTCTCTGACATTTCTGAACCTGAACCTGGAATTGTAAGGATTGTACCAACTTTTAAGGCCTCTTTAGGTGTTGCTTTACCTGAATAGAAATCCCAAACATCACCATCATACTTTGTTCCTAAAGCAATGGCTTTTGAAGAATCAATAGCACTTCCTCCACCAATAGCTAATACAAAATCAATATTTTCTTTCTTACAAATCTCAATACCTTTATACACAAGCGACAACCTTGGATTAGGAACTACACCGTCTAAAACAACACATTCCACACCATTTTTTTCTAATGATTTAATAATCCTATCAAGAATCCCAAACTCTTTTAGGTAATCTCCACCGTAGTGAATCAATACCTTTCGACTATGTTTTATAACATGTTCACCTACTGTATTTTCAGCATCTTTTCCGAAAATAATTTTAGTAGCACTCTTAAATGTAAAATTTTCCATTACAACTTCACCCTCCTATTCTTCACTCGCAATAACTATTTCCACTTCATTTTTAATTAAAACCTCTTTATATTTTTTCGATATTTCTCTATCTGTTATAATCACGTCTAATTCATTCAATTTACAAATTTTATTGACAGAAGGTGAATCAAATTTTGTATAGTCTACTACCAAATACTTTTTCATTGAATTTGTCAACATATTTTTCCTTACCATTGCTTCTAATTCATGATTATCTGTTACACCCATGTCTGTACTTATTGAAGAACAGCTTATAAATGCTTTATCAGCAGATAATTTTTCTAAGTTCTCAGTTGTCATATATCCAACAAAAGAGCTAGTACTTTTTCGAAGTATTCCACCTAAACAAATTACTTTAACAGTCTTACTTTTATCAAATTCATGTGTAATCATCAAAGAATTCGTAATAACAGTAACTTTTTTCTTGCTTGTATTTAAATTTTTAGCAATATACAGTGCTGTTGTGCTACTATCAAGCATGATACAGTCACCCTCTTCAATCATTTCAATACACTTTTCACCTATCAGTTGTTTCTCTTCTAAATAAATTTTTTCCCTTATTCCAATTGGAACTTCATTATCTGCGGTTTCAGGTAAATATGCACCACGTCGAACTCGTTTTAATTTGTTTTCTTTTTCAAGTTTATCCAAATCTCTTCGAACGGTCTCTTCGGATACATCAAATAATTCACTTAAATTACTAATTAATACACTACCATTTTCTATTAATAATTCTTCTATTTTTTTCAACCTGTCAACTGCTAACATTGCTTCTAATCCCTCTACATTCTTATTTTTATTTGTTAACAACATTTTACCACATATCACAACTTTAATCAACATAAATTAATATCGCGACACATTTATACACATTTCTCCACAATATTTTTAAATATTTATACACATAAACTAATTAATATTCTATAATAAAGACTCAGATGAGATTATGATTCATCTGAGTCTTTATTGTAAAATATGTTGATTTTCCATTTTTTTATTTGGCATTTAATCTTTTTTATAATATTTCAAATGAATTTCTTAATGTCCCATCAGTTTTCAAAGCATTCATCAGTGGCTGAGCACAATGATTCCCAAATCTAATAGCTATATTAAATTTATCTAAAACTATCCCTAGATCATAATTGCTGCCACACAACAAAATTTGAATGATGCTCTGCTTCGCTTACAATAATCCTATCTCCTTCTTTTAAAAAGGATAGAAATCATAAAACCACTTATCAATGATAAGCGGTTTATATATGCACAAAAAGACCAATATAGTATATATAGTCTGATTTTGCCCCCTACCATCCGTAGAGTTAATAGCAACTCAATATAGGCAGGTCTTCTGACTCAAGTTTCAACGCTGTTTATACCTTCCCACCTAATTAAAGGCAGTGGATAAAAAATAAACAGCTCGACTTATACAGCGGCGGGACCGTCTAGGCTTCTAACCTAATTCCCTATTATCCATAATAATTTTATGGCACCTATATCTACAATATTCACTTTAACTAATATTATATGCAAGGTAAATAAAATTGTCAATTTGGCTTCTATATAATATTATTTCTAAACAAAACTCAAATCAATCATGAAATTCTTTTCTATATTCGATATATTTTTCTGAAATTTCTTTGTTGTTACTAAAAAATTCGCATATAATTTTTAAATTCTTCACAGTTTTGTCTGTAATTATATGTTCTATTAATTCAGTCTCAAGTAAAGCATCTTCTTTACAACCTATAAAAGACAAGAATCCCTCTATTATATTATGTCTTTTTAATAAAGATCCTCCAATTTTTTCTCCTTTATACGTTAAAGTTACTATCCCATACTTTTTATAGTTCACAAATCCTAACTCACCTAGTTTCTTTACCATTTTAGAAGCTGAAGAATCCTTAACATTTAGTAATTGAGCAAGTGTATTTATTCTAATATAGGGTTCATTTAAACTATTTCTATAAATCATTTCTAAATAATCTTCAAGTGCAGGAGTTAACATATTTTTATTATACCTTTGTAATTCATAACCTCTAACTGTATAAAATTTATCATCCATTAAACCACCACCATTTTTCCACTAATTATTTTATTACATTTTTAGATTAATAATTCACAACTACTATAAATTGCGAAAACTTCTTTACAAAAATCTCTCCATATAGAATATATATTAATAACATATTAAAAGTATTTATCATATCTTAGTGTAGAGAAAACTTTTTTCTCTAAGGCAATTCTTTTTATTTAAAACTAATATTATAAAATTGTATATGACGAGGTAGTTTTAATATGAACACTAATTATATTCCGCTAAACTTATTACCACTCGGGAAAAAATGTAAAGTAAAAAAACTTATAGCTAAAGGTTTGTTGAGAAGAAGATTGCTGGATTTAGGTTTAATTAGTGAAACAGTAGTAGAATCTTTGCAAAAAAGCCCATCTGGAGACCCTGTTGCTTATCTTATTAGAGGTGCGGTAATTGCTCTACGCTCTGAAGTAGCTTCTACTATACTAGTAGAATATACAAATCAGTAACTTTAATCATTACTATTAATTTATATTAATATAAAAAATTATTATGTATGGAGGAAAATTAATGGGACTTACCACTAAATCCACTGGTAAAAAAATTCTTGAGGAAGAACTTAAAATCGAAAAAACTAATTCATATGATAAAGTAATTGCTCTAGGTGGAAATCCTAACGTTGGCAAAAGTACAATTTTCAATAACTTAACTGGTCTTAATCAACACACCGGTAACTGGCCTGGTAAAACTGTTACAAATGCACATGGAAACTATTCTTTTAATGGCACTAACTTTGTATTAGTTGATATTCCAGGAACCTATTCACTAATGGCAAATTCAGTAGAGGAAGAAGTTGCAAGAGATTTTATCTTATTTGGAAATCCAGATGCAACAGTAATTATTGTTGATGCTACTTGTTTAGAAAGAAATTTAAATCTTGTTCTACAAACCCTTGAGATAACTTCTAAAGTAGTTGTATGTGTTAATTTACTTGATGAAGCAAAAAGAAAAGGTATTTCAATAGATTTACACAAATTATCTACTCAGCTTGGAGTACCTGTTATAGGAACAAGTGCTATTAAAGGAAAAGGTTTGAAAAAGTTAATGGCAGCAGTTTACGATATTACATCAAACAATGTTGATCCTAATAGTATAGAAATTATATATGACAAATTAATAGAAACTGCTATAGAGAAAATTGAAAAAGTAGTCAAATTACACCTTGGTGAAAAGCTCAATTCTAGGTGGGTATCACTAAAACTTTTAGATGGAGATAAAACTATTTTAAGCTCTATTAATAAATATCTAAATTTTAATTTAACAGATCAAATAGATATTATGAACGAAGTTGCCGAGTCAAAAGCGTATTTGAAAGAAAGCGGTATAGATTCAGATTTGTTCCGTGATTCAATTGTTTCTCATTTAGTAAGAGTTTCAGAAAAAA
This sequence comes from Clostridium sediminicola, assembly GCF_050402865.1. Lineage (NCBI taxonomy): Bacteria > Bacillati > Bacillota > Clostridia > Eubacteriales > Clostridiaceae > Clostridium > Clostridium sediminicola. The sequence continues at coordinate 182,408 of NZ_BAABMF010000009.1, read as the reverse complement.
TTACCAGTAATGCTGTTTCTATTAAAATCGAAAATTATAATAGTTTTGACAGAAAAGTTGATAAGTATCTTACCTCAAAAAAATTTGGAATTCCAATTATGATTGCTCTTTTAAGTATAGTTTTTTGGATTACTATTACTGGGGCTAATGTGCCTTCTCAACTTCTAGCTAATGGACTGTTTTGGATTGAAGATAGACTTACTGAATTTTTTATATGGTTGGGGACTCCTACATGGGTACATGGATTATTAGTTAAGGGGATTTATAAAACACTTGCTTGGGTAGTATCTGTTATGCTGCCACCTATGGCCATCTTCTTTCCTCTATTCACATTGCTTGAAGACTTAGGGTATTTACCTAGAGTGGCTTTTAACCTTGACAACTACTTTAAGAAAGCATGCGCCTGTGGAAAACAAGCTTTAACAATGTGTATGGGTTTTGGTTGTAATGCTGCTGGTATAATAGGCTGTAGAATAATCAATTCACCTAGAGAACGGCTAATCGCTATTATCACCAATAACTTTGTTCCTTGTAATGGAAGATTTCCAACCCTTATTGCCATTATAGTAATGTTCTTTACTGGTATTATAGACGGACCTTTTCAATCTATAGTGTCCACATTTATTCTCACTGGAGTAATTATTCTTGGAGTTTTAATGACACTAATAATTTCAAAAATACTATCAAAGACTATATTGAAAGGAATTCCTTCAAATTTCACTTTGGAGCTACCACCCTACAGAAAGCCGCAAGTAGGCAAAGTTATTGTTAGATCTATTTTTGATAGAACTCTATTTGTCCTTGGTCGTGCAATTATTGTAGCAGCACCTGCTGGGTTAGTTATATGGATAATGGCAAATATTCATATTGGAAATCTAAGTATTTTATCCCATTGTGCTAATTTTCTAAATCCATTTGCAATAATGATTGGATTAGATGGCTATATTCTAATGGCTTTCATCTTAGGTTTTCCTGCAAATGAAATAGTTGTTCCAATTATAATTATGAGCTATATGTCAAAAGGAAGTATGCTTGAATTGGATAGTTTAAGCGAGTTAAGAACTCTTCTAATATCTAATGGCTGGACTTCTTTAACCGCAATATGTGTAATGTTATTCTCCTTAATGCATTGGCCTTGTGCTACAACCTGCATGACAATAAAAAAAGAAACTCAAAGTTTAAAATGGACTATTATTTCTTTTTTAGTACCTACTATTACCGGTATAATTGTTTGTTTTGTAGTTGCTAATACTGCTAGGCTATTTGGAATTTGTTAAATCAATTACCTTTTCATAATAACTATAAATTGCGAAGAAAAACGCTTCGCAATTTATAGTTGACGGTTGACAGTCTACAGTAAAGGTTGATTTTCTTTCAGAAAATCTTTAACTAAGCCTTTATCTGCTTTGCAAATTAGAATAATGATCTTTTGCCTATTCAAAAGGAATTAATTTACTTTTTAGTTAATTAAAACCTTTCATTTTAGTGAAAGATGTCCTTTACTGTCAACTAGTTCGTAATCTATTTCAATTACAATTTAAATAAATGATTTTTATTTAATCCCATTATTAACTCACTATACCATACCCTCCAGTAACAGGATCTTTAAAAAGCGGTATCTGTGGTGGATTAACTGTAAAAAATATAAAAGCCAAAGCAAGTAAAACTATTGCTACAAAAGATATAATATTTATGATTTCATTTACATTTCCATTGCATACTGTAATTTTATAACCGATAAACTGGCTTATAACTACACTTACAATAAATATTAATATGTCCATCACAATAAAATTATCTCCTACTATCCCTGTATATGTGTAAAACAATATAATTATTAGCAATATACCTGAATAAAACGAAACAGCTTTTGCAGTGATATAGTTATTATAGTCTTTTCCAATAAATATGTATTCTATTATTGAAAAGAAAAATGATGGCCAAAACAATAACTTTAGATGCTCCCATGTGCTTTCGTTTACTGCACTAAACAATCCAACAAAAGAATTATTTCCTGACCATTCATAAAGAAAATGAAGTAGTACACCAAAAACAATTATAAATAAAGTTCCTACTATGTACCATTTTTTAATATTATTTTTCATTAAATATCACCTCATATCTATATTTATAGAAAACTTATTTATTGTATACGATTTATGTATAAAATAATTCTTATATGATAATACTTTTATAAGATAAACTAAATGAAGTCTAAAATCATAATTAAAAGTGAGGAAACCAAAATGAATTTTGTAACAGGGGATATGCTTTGGACAAGTATAAATAAAATAAAAAACAAGTATCAATACTTAAGTGAAGATATAGAATGTGATGTTGCAATTATTGGAGCTGGTATTACAGGTGCAATTGCAGCTTACTATCTTACTGAAGAGGGAATAAACACTGCAATCATTGACAAAAATATAATAGGCTTTGGAAGTACAAGGGCATCTACTTCAATACTTCAGTATGAAATAGATACTGATTTAATCGGACTTAAATCTATGATTGGTGCAGAAAAGGCTTTGAAATGCTTTAAACTTTGCGAAAAAGCTGTTTATGATATAGAAAATATTATAGAATCCTTAGATGATAATTGTGATTTTTCCTTAAAAGAATGCTTCTATTATACATCAAATTCTTCAAAGGTATCTTCTTTAGAAAAAGAATATAATTTGAGAAAACAAAACGGATTTGATGTTACATACATCAATAAAGATATGGCAAGAAAAAAGTTCTCTTTTCCCGTTGAGGGAGGAATTCTCTCTAACTCTGGAGCAGCACAAATAGATCCATTTCGATTTACACATGCACTCATATCAAAATCTGTAACAAAAGGACTTAGTGTTTATGAAAATACTGAAATTGATGAAATATGTCCTTCATCGAATTCTGTATCTTTAAAAACTACTAATAACTTTATAATAAATGCTAAGAAAATTATTATTGCTGCTGGATATGAAAGTAAAAAATATGTTAAAGAAAAAATTGTGAACTTGTCTAGGACTTTTACAATAGTTACTAAACCCCTTGAAGATATATCAAATTGGTATAATAAATGCATAGTAAGAGATAATGATAATCCTTATATTTATTTTAGAACTACTGGCGATAACAGAATTATTATTGGCGGTGAAGATGAGAAAATTGGAGGAGATAACAGCAAAATGTCTTGCCTAATAAATGAGGATAAAGCATCTATCAATAAATATAATATTTTATATAAAAAACTAAAGTCATACTTCCCACAAATAAATAATCTAGAAATTGAGTATCGGTTTAGCGGATTATTTGGAGATACAAAAGATGGTCTTCCTTTTATAGGGGAGTATAACGAGATGCCAAATTGTTATTTTTCTTTAGGTTATGGTTCAAATGGAATCATATATGCAATCCTTGGTGGACAAATAATAAGAGACTTATATTTAAAAAAAGAGTCAACAAATGCTGAATTATTTAGATTTAATAGATAAAAATTCTTTAATCATTGTAAAAACCAACAGAGAAAGAGGCAATTAAAAAAAATGGAGTTATAAAGAATTAACTGGAAGTACTAACCTGTTAATAAAGTTATTGACCGGACATTAGGATAGAAGACAATTCCTTATAATTCCTCTAAATAGAACTGTAAGACTATCATACTATGATGAAATAATTAGTATTTTATAGTCATAATTCGCACTTGGTATATTTATACAATAGACATGTTCTGCTTATCCATGATATTATTATAAAATAAATGTGGAAAAGGAGAATTTTAATGGAACTTTTAGATATTATATATTTGCTACCAGGAATTTTATTAGGTTTTACATTTCACGAATTGGCACATGCTCAAACAGCCGTATGGCTTGGTGATGATACCCCTAGATACCAAGGAAGGCTTTCTGCAAATCCTTTCGTTCATATTGATATTTGGGGCTTGCTTCTAATTATTGTGGCTGGATTTGGTTGGGCTAAACCTGTTCAAATCAATCCAAACAACTTTAAAAACAAAAGAAGAGATGACATTCTTGTATCATTAGCTGGACCAATTATGAACCTTTTTATCGCTTTTGTTTTCTTAATAATAATGAAGATATGCTATTTTATACCTACAAGTATTTTAAACGATAATCTTTATTATGTACTTATGAATATTTTCAAAAATGCCGTTTGGATTAATGTAGTTCTATTTATATTTAATCTATTACCAATACCCCCATTAGATGGTTCTCATATTTTCAGTGATATATTTAAATTAAATGAAAAAAATTTTCATCCTAATTTGTATACTATGAGCAAATTTTTACTTCCTGTTTTAATAATAACAAATTTAATTGATTATATTATTGTACCGCCAGTATCTACTGTGTATAACTATTTAATTGGAGTATTCTTTTAATTTAATAAAAAACTCTTTTTATGTTTATTTGCATAAAAAGAGTTTTTTTATGTCCTTTTTTATAGGATATTAGTGGATATCCCTTTTAAAGTTACTGATATTTTTAAATGACTGGATAGATTATTTTCATAAATAGATGATAAAATATTTATTTTCCTATTGACAAAAGCTAGAAAAAGTATATACTAATTATTGAGAATGATTATCAATATCATTATTTTAATTAAAGAAAGGGTGCTTTATAATGAAAAATATAGCTGTTATTTATTGGAGTGGTACAGGAAATACTGAATCAATGGCAAATGCGGTTTTGGAAGGAGCACAAAATGATGGGATTAAAGTATTATTAAAAACAGTTAATTGTGCAACTATTGAAGATGTAAAAAATGCTGATGCAGTTGCACTTGGTTGTCCATCAATGGGAGTAGAAATTTTAGAAGAAGCTGAAATGGAACCTTTTGTTGAATCTATTGCTCAAGTTATTAGTGGTAAAAAACTTGCTCTATTCGGATCATATGGTTGGGGAAATGGTGAATGGATGGAAGATTGGCAAGAGCGAATGGAGCAATATGGCGCAAACTTAGTAGATGATGGTTTGATAATTAATGAGACACCTGATAAAGATGGACTTGAAATGTGTAGAGAACTAGGTAAGAAAATCAGTAATTAAAGTAATAAGGAGGATGTCTTCGTGTTAAAGAAAAATTTTTTAGACTATTTAGATCAACTAAAGTATTTCACTGATAAAGAATATCTTTATTATACAATTGCTTATAATGCCGCACCTACCCTTGCACAAAATAAGCCATCCTCTCTTTTAATTTTTAAAAATAGCAATAGAAAATTAAATAATAGTTGGATAGAGTGCAAAAAAGAAATTAAAAGTAATTTCAATATTGAGTATTTTGAATTAAATTGTATTGAAAATTCTACTGCAGTATTATTTTATAATAAAAGAATGTTAGAAAGAATACTCCAAGAAAAACAAAGTATTAATTTTTTAAGAAGATTTGGATATAATGCAGAAATGAATACTAACCAATACTTAGAGCATTTAAGTAATCGCTATAATAAGATATGCCCGCATGAAATAGGCATATTTCTAGGGTATCCAGTTGCTGATGTAGCTGTATTTACTAACTGCCCTAACAAAAAATGTTTAGCGGTAGGTTATTGGAAAGTATATTTTAATATTGATAATGCAAAGAGAATTTTTAATAAATATGATGTTGCTAAAAATAATGTAATTGATTTGATGATAGACGGCGTAGAGCCCAAAGATATAATCGAAAAAAAAATGTTAATTTCAGTTTAACAAATAAAAGGTGATAATTGTGACTAATAACGTAGATTATAGTGTATACCATGATATTATTGAATGCTTAGTTGGAACTATAGAAGCAAAAGATATATATACAAATGGACATTCAGAAAGAGTGGCTGACATGGCAGAAATGTTAGGTGAAAAATTTGGTTTTACAAAAAGTAAACTTGAAAGATTACACATGGCAGCTCATTTACATGACATAGGTAAAATCGGTATTCCTGATTACATTCTAAATAAAAACGGAAAACTAAATGAAAAAGAATGGCTAACTATAAAGAAACATCCTCAAATAGGATATGATATATTAACACGTTCAAGTAAATTACTTACAATAGCTAAAATTGTTTTATGCCATCATGAAAGATGGGATGGTAATGGTTATCCTAACATGATAAAAGCAAAAGATATACCCTTTGAATCTAGAATAATTGCCGTTTGTGATACTATAGATGCAATGACTAGTAAAAGGCCTTACAGAGAACCCATTTCTTGGGAAATATGCAGAGAAGAAATTGAAAAAAATAAAGGTACACAATTTGATCCCAAAGTTGTAGACGCTATCAAAAGTTTATGGAGTGTCTTTAGAAAAAAATTTAGTTAGTAGGAGGTATTATTGATTATGAGTATTGTTTTATTAGGAGGTCATGAACGAATGAAAAATGATTATAAAAAAATTTGTAAAGAATATGGGTATAAAGTTAAAATGTTTTCTCATTATAAAACAAACCTTTACGAAAGAATAGGAAGTCCAGACTATATAGTAATTTTATCTAACACAATATCTCACAAAGCTGCTATACTTGCTACAAAAGCATGTAGCAAAAGAAACATTGATGTAATTAAAATGAATAATAGTAGTGCTAAAGCTTTAAGAGAAACTATTAAAGATCTCTCATGTTAATATTAGCACTACGATTAAACTTTTATTACGCTATTGGAAATCTTTCAGGTAAAACAATACCTGCTCGTTTACATATTGATTCTGCTCTTTCTTTTGCTTCTTCAATTATTGCCTCTTCATCTATAGTAAGCACTTTTCTGTTCTTCATTATCCATTTACCATTACAAATCATGCTCTCAACATTTGTGCTATGCATTGATGATATTAAATTTGCTACACCATCGTGCATCGGTAACATATCAACAGAATTTGGATTAATTATTATAAGGTCCGCCTTTTTACCAGCTTCTAAGCTACCTAAATTTTCCTCATCAAGTATAGCCCGCGCACCGTTTATTGTACCCATCTTAAGAATTTCTTCAGCTTTTACAATAGTAGGATCTAACCTCCACCCCTTATGAATTAATGATGTAAGCCACATTTCATCAATCATATTCATTCTATTATTACACGGTGCCCCATCTGTACCTATTGTAACACATACTCCTTCTCTTAACATACGAGGTACTTTTGCAAACCCCAGAACCTTCATAGCTGCCGCAGGATTATGAGATACCTTAACTTGTCTGTTTTTGAAAATTTCCACTTCTTCATTTGTCAACCAAACCGAATGAACTGCAAGAAAATTTTTATCCAATACACCTAAGTTCTCAAGATGTTTTACTGTTGTTGATCCTCTTGTTTCTCTTACAAATTCAACTTCTTCCTTTATTTCTGCCACATGCATATGAACACCAACATCATATTTATCTGCCAACTCTTTACTTCTAATGATGAAGTTATCGCTTGCATTAAAAATAGTTCTTATTCCAAGCCATACCTTTATACGTTCATCAGCGGTATTATGGAATTTCTTGATATTCTCTTCTTGAGTCTCAATCTCCTGTTGAAGAGTCCTTTGCCAAGAAGCAGGCAATCCTTTCCCATTATCCATAGCGGATTTAGCTAACATCCCTCTAATCCCTGATTCAGATACAGCCTTTGCCATACTTGATACAAATTGACCTCCAGGTTCGGCAAAAGCAGTAACCCCAGATTTTATAAGTTCCAAATTACATAATAACGTAGATATGTATGAGTCTTCTTCTGTAAGATTACTTTCATAGGGCCAAATTCTTTTATGTAACCACGTGAGTAGGTTTACATCATCCCCAAGGCCTCTTCCCAACTGCTGTGATGTGTGTACATGAGTATTAATAAGACCTGGCATTACTATCTTACCCTTTGCATCAATAATCTCTGCATTTAAATTCACTAAAATAGGGTTAACTCTACTACCTACAGCAATTATTCTATCACCATTAAGTAGAATTTCTCCAGATTTATAAACTTGGTATTGCTGATTCATAGTAACAATGTAAGCATTTTTTATATGTATTTGTCTCATAAGTTTAAAACCTCCAAATTATATCCACTAAAATTATATAATACTTTATTACATATTGGAAATAATTTATGAGTTTTTCACAAAAAAAGATGATTAAAAACATTCATCTCTTTAATCATCTTTTCATTAAATCTCTTTTTGTTTTAGAGAAATAAAATGTGCATATAACGAAACAATACCGCTGATTATTAGAAAAATGTAAAAACTAATTCCTCTATTTAAAAGCATTGCAGATGTTAAAACATTAGTAGGAAAAAGGGTTTTAAACAGTATCAAAAAGCTACCCTCACTAGCACCAACTGCACCTGGCAAAGGTAAAGATGATACCGCTATTGCTAAGATCGATTGTAGAGAAATTATACTTAAAAATGAAAATTCATTTAACCCAAAAGCCTTATACACCCAAAATACTACACTGTACATTGCTGATATTTGGATTACGCTAGTTGCAAAAACCTTTAAAATTACTTTTGGATTTTTTTTAATAAGATTAGCACCTTCTTTGTATTCTACAATCTGATTTTCTACATAATCTTTTGCTTTTTTTATGTCTTTAACAATTTTAATCTTATGAAGTAATTTAATTAGTAAACTTGATAAACTGAAAACTAATTTATCTGAAAAGATAGCTGCTATAATAAACGATACAATCAATATATTTACAGTAACACCATACATTAACAAAATCCAAATAGAACTTATTTTTTTTATAATAAAGTTATAATTAAAGATAAAGGATGTAATACCAATACCTATTGTAACAATTTGAAATATAGCCACTTCCACAAGTAATGTAAGTGAAGCATTAGGAATATTTATATTATCTTTTTTCATATAGTAAAGTTGCATTGGTTGACCTCCTGATGCTGATGGAGTTATTGAGCTAAAGAAAAAGCCAACAAATGCATATTTTAACGAACGAATAAAAGGAATTTGATTATTTAGTATCTTAAATATACGGCGTATATTCAATCCTTCACAAATAATAAAAATAAAAACTGATAGTACCCCTATCCCAAAATAAAATGTTTTAACAGTTTTTATGGTTTTTAAAATATTTGATAAGTTTTCACCTTTTAGTAATAGTGTAAAGGTAATAGACATAAGAACAATAAACACAATAATGTTTTTTATTAAACTGCTCTTATTTTTTATATTATTCATCACTATCCTCCAATAATGTAAAATGAAATCCATCTTTTTTCAGTTTTGGTATAACATTTTCAAGTGCAGAAATTGTTCTTTTAGGTGCATTGTTAGCACCCCTTCCATCATGTAAACAAATAATAGACCCTTTATTTGTTTTCTTTATAAGTCGATTCTCTATTTCGGAAGCTGAAACCGATTTTGCCCAATCTCCAACCATAACATTCCATAGAACTAATTTTAAATTGTACTTTTTGATAAAGTATACACTAAATAAATTAAAATGCCCCCATGGTGGTCGATAATATACAATATTCCATCCATATTTTTTCATTATTGCTATTGATTCCTCAAAATCTTTTTTCATATAGAAATATCCTTTGAAAAGTGCATTTTTGTGTTCAAGAGAATGGAGCCCTAAAGAATGTCCTTCTGTAATCATTCTTTCTATAATATGATGATTTTCAGCTGCGCTTTTTGCTACAATAAAAAAAGTAGCTTTTACATTAAACTCTTTTAAAGTATCCAATAATTTTTCAGTATAGACTTTATCTGGCCCATCATCAAATGTTAATGCAATATTATTTGTATCATTAAAGCTCTTGATCACATTTTTATCTAGAAACTTGAAGTAATACGTTGGAATTATACTATACATAATAAATATAGCTACTATTACTGTTAAATAAATCATTACACTGCCCCCAAAACTTGTAAATGTCTTATTGTATCTCTCAGTGGATTTTTTCTTAAATTATTTTTTATAGTCACCATTTTATATCTCATATTAGAGAGTTCTTGATCATTATTAAGCAAAGCATTAATTTCTTCTACTATCTTTTTATCCTTGTCCCAAATCACTTTACCAATACCTTGTTCTTCAATAAAATTTGCATTGTTAACTTCTTGCTTAAAGAATGGTTCTATAACAAAAATTGGCAAACTTGAATGTATTGTTTCAAACAAAGTAATTCCACCAGCTTTAGAAACAATTAAATCAGCTTCTTGCATATACTTATCTACCCGATTGCTATAACCTACTATTTCAATATTTTTATATTTTCCTAATAGGTTATTATATGCTGTCTTATTATTTCCTGTAATAATAGTAGTTTTGGTATTTTTCATTTGATCCAAATCTGCGTAAAAATTATCATCTACAGGTAAAAGACCCAATCCTCCACCCATAATTAAAAGTTTTTTATCTTTTGTTTCTTCAAATTCTTTAATTGTATTACTACAATTCTTGAACTTATTTTTTACAGGTATTCCACTAATGAAAATGTCGTCTGCTGTAACCCCTTTTTGGATTAAGGTATTTTTAATATCTTCTGTAGCTACGAAATAAATATCTGTATTTGGATTAACCCATTCACTATAAGTACTGATATCAGTAATACAAGTAATCAGAGGAATATTCGAATTATATATTTTTTTATACGTGGATACTATTTTTGAACTATGAGGTAATGTTGAAATTATAATATTAGGTTTTTTTAATGCCACTAATCTATTAATTTTACTTATGATGTGTTTTTCAAAAGGAATAGTAGCACTATTTCCAGAGATTTTATAAGAAAAATTATATAAATTACGGCATTTACCAGCAATAATGTCAAAACATTTATAAATTATTTTATATAACTTAGGAAATAAGTATCTACATATATCAATTATCTCCACACTAGCATGTGGAAATTCTTCTTCAATATCTTGTTTTATTGCGGTAGAGGCAGAGTTGTGTCCCATACCAAAACTTCCTGTTAAAATTAATACGTTCATTTTTTTCTCTCCTTTTATTTTTATATCTCTATTATAAAAATAAATTTTTAAGATTAAATTTATATAATCTTAAGATTTCTTAATATTTATGTGCTTTAATTATTGTCCCAAAAATATGATACAATATTGTTATATAAAAAAGATTGGAGAGAAAATATGAGAATTTTAGTTGCAGAAGATAAATATGATATTGCTAATTTAGTTAAGATATATTTACAAAAAGAAGGTTATGATGTAATTCTAGCTGAAGATGGCTTAAAAGCTTTTGATATAATTCAAGCTGAACAAATAGATCTTTGTATTTTTGATATTATGATGCCAAAGCTAGATGGCTTTTCGCTCATTCAAAAAGTAAGAGATTTTTCAAGTATACCAATTTTAGTGTTAAGTGCAAAAACACTAGAACAGGACAAAATTTTAGGTCTAGATCTTGGTGCTGATGATTATATAACTAAACCCTTTAGTTCTCTGGAACTTGTATCAAGAGTCAATGCCCATATTAGAAGAAATTATGGATATAACAATGAGTCAGGAGTAATTAAATATGGTGATTTGCTCATAGATAAAGAAAAATGTCAAGTTAGTGTTAGAAATGAAAATTGTAATTTAACAGCAACTGAATATAAGTTATTAATAAAACTAATAAGCTCTCCTGAAAGAGTTTTTACTAAAAGCCAATTATATAATGATATTAATTCTACTAATATCGAAGGAGAAGGAGATGAAAACACAATAACAGTACATATAAGTAGGTTAAGGGAAAAAATCGAAGAAAATCCCAAAGAACCTCTTTATATAAAAACAGTAAGGGGGCTTGGGTATAAAATTGAAAAAATTTAAGAAAGCAAATAGTCTATGGGTCTACATAACGAAACGACTACTAATACTCTTTTTATTAATAATTATTACACTTGCATTGTTCTACTTTACAACAAGTTTTGCTTATTGGATGCAAGTAGATAAGAATATATATGATGATTTAGATGTGGACCTTTTGAATTATAAAGAAATCTCTACTGATTTTTTAAATGAAAATCATCTAAAGATTGAAGTTGTGGACAGCAATCTAAATGTTATTTATTCAAAAGGTGTTAATGAAAATTCAAATAATAAATATACTCCTGAGGAAATTGCTAGTTTATTCAATTTTGATTCCTTCGAAATGAATATTATATATAAAACTTTCATCGATGATGATGGTAATGAAAATACGATAATTCTATTTCAATATCTTACTGGCAAAGTACTAAATAAATTAAAACAAATGACTTATGGGTATGTTATTGTTTTAATAGTAGGTACAATTTTAATTTTTTTAGCTCTATTCATTCTTTGTGTAAAAAACATTTATAAAAGCATAAAAAAAGATTTTTTGTTTATTCAGAATAATATTGCAAAAACCCCTTATGATCGCACAAAAATAAATATTATTGAGGCTAAACTATTAGAAACAAGAGATGTTGCAGAAAGCTATAATGAAATGCTAAACGAAATGGAAAGAATAAAACTTGAAAAAGATGCTATTACAAATAAAAATACTCGTTTAATTTCTGATCTTTCTCATGATTTAAAATCTCCTATTACCACTCTTAAAGGATATTCTGAAATACTTCTTAATGATGACGTAAGTGCTGAAGAAAGAAAAGAGTATGCAAAATTCATAAACAATAGTGCTTCAGATTTAAATGAAATGATTTCCATACTTTTTGAACAGGTAAAATTCCAAAATAGTGATTATAAATTAAATTTAACTGAAGGTGATATTAATACTTTTTTAAGAGATATTTGTGCTAATTATTATATGATTTTTGATAAACGAGGCTTTAATATGGAAATAGCTATCGAAGAAAAGCCACATATAATGAATTTTGATAATGTTAATTTGAAAAGAGCTTTTGTGAATATTTTGGAGAATTGTCTTAGCCATAATACAATTCCTACTGATGTTTGCGTCTCTAGTAAAACATCATATGATGAATATATAATTTGCATTATGGATAATGGCAAAGGAATATCAGAAAATGCAAAAGATATGATATTTGAAGCTTTTTACCAGGAAGACTCTTCACGTACCTCTGGTCAAAGTGGACTAGGTCTTTATGTAGTAAAACAAATAATTGAAAAGCATGGTGGACATATTTCCTTAAATACTAACAATGATTACAAAACAATATTTGAAATTACTTTCAAAATATAAAAAACAGTAGAATTAATCTACTGTTTTTTATACAATATTATGCTCTATCTTCTTCATAAGATATTCTTACACTCAAAATAAAGAATAATACAGTATACACAATCATTATTAATAATGAAAATTCATCAACTCTATGTCCATAAGATATACCTCTTATCAATCTAGTTGTATGAGTAAGTGGTAGAAGTTCTATCAAATTCCTTAAAACATATGGCATACGCCCTACTGAGAAAAATGTTCCACACAAAAATGTCATTGGTGTTATTACAAAACTAGTAAATCTATTCATATCATAATGAGTATCTATCATCATAGCTGCAATAAATCCTAGTGATGAAAACATTATACTATTTATAAAAAGTGTTAGTATAAATAAAAAATTTATGTTTATGAAAATCCCAAATATAGCTACAATTAATATAATGAGAAAACCAGCATATAATCCTCTAAATGCACCAGCTAAAATATGCCCTATTGTAAGCATATACATATTTGTTGGAGCTATTATATAGTTCTCAAAACTTTTTTCATGTAATCTAGCAACACTAATTCTCATTGAAATTGCACTATAACTTGCTCTCATAACTGTAAGAGAAATAACACCCGGTAGAATATAATATAGATATGGCTTTCCTTCCATAGCAATACCATTTCCAATTCCCCATCCAAATGTAACTAGATAAAGAATAGGTGATACAATTAAAGCACTTGTTATTTTCCAAAACCTTCGTTTAAAGAATATCCACTCTCTCCAAAGTATTGTCATTACTTCCATTTGTTTACCTTCTTATTAGCAAAGCTATAGAAAACATCTTCTAGAGTCGTATCTCTTAAAGTATAATTTCCGACCAGATTATAAGAAAACTTTTTAGCTTCTTCTAAAGTATTAAAATAACTGTACATCGTCTTTCTATCTTCTGCAAAATACTCTACAGTAAATATTCCCAAAGCTTTTGTTAAATTTTCGGGAGTGTCATCATAAAAAATCATTCCCTCATCCATAAGAGCTACTCTATCACAAAGACTTTCTGCTTCTTCTATGTAATGAGTAGTTAATATTATAGTTTTACCCTTGCTTTTCATAAGCTTAAGAAAGTCCCAAATTTCTTTTCTTGAATTTAAATCTATTCCAACAGTAGGTTCATCTAAAAATATATAATCAGGGTTGTGAATAAGTGCCCTTCCTATCATAAGTTTACGTTTCATTCCTCCAGATAGTTTCTTACATTCTCTATCTTTTACTTTGTCTAAATTTAAAAATCTAAGTATTTCAGATATTCTTTGTTTTATTACTTTCTTTTCTAGCTTATATAACAAGCCAGAGAAATACATGTTTTCATATACAGATATTTCTTTATCTAGATTTACATGTTGTGACACAACTCCAATTTTTCGTTTAATATCCAAAGTATCCCGAGTTAAATTTCTACCCTCTATTAAAATCTCACCATCTGTTACATCAAGTAAACCTATTATCATTTTAATTAATGTAGTTTTACCTGCTCCGTTTGGTCCAAGAAGTCCGAAAAAATTACCCTTTTTAATGTTTATACTTAGTTCATTCACTGCCTTCACATCATCATATTTTTTTGATACTGATTTGATTTCTATCATATTATTCACCTTTTATTTTAAAACTGTTTAAGACTTCTATTACTTCATTAACTGTTACATATTCTTCAGGTCTGAATTCTCCATCATAAAGCTTCATCACATCATTATCTACAAGTATCTGTACTATTTTTTTATTTTCAACTTCTTCTATATCTTTTATTTCTTTATTTTCATCTTTACTAGACAGATCACTAATCAAGTAAACAGTTTTTGCAAATTCATCACTAGTGACTTTTTCCTCAGGGTAAAAATACTCTAAGCCATCCTCTTTATATCCATCCAAATAACCTGATAATACTGCTGTTTCAATAATATCAAATCTAGGATGTTCTGTACTTATGTCTTGGAAGAACGCATAAGTGTGACCCTTATACTCTTTCCTATAATACTTTGATGTTGGTGCAAATATTTGTTTATGAGTCTTTTTCAGATATATTTCAGCTATTTCTTCCCTGGTTATTTCTTCATCTGAACTATATGTACTTAAATCATCATAAACTTCAGGATAAAACATTCTACAAAGTTCTTTAACTCCCTTAATATATCTAAAAGTAGGGCTTGATACTATCTTCTGATTTATTTCAAAGATTCGTTTGTTTTTAACTGCATTTATTGCTTTAAATCCTGGTCTTATGGATATAGAATGATAGTTACCACCTGCACCCATTACTCCTCTTTGGGATACAAAAACATCTATTTCCTTTGCTTTTTCTATAATTCTTTCTAAACCATAAGCAGCAATGGAACTGTTTTCAGTTATAGGTACAGCATCAGCTGCAACATTCTTTCCACCTGCAATATCTATAGCTACAGCTGCCATAGAGTCAGTAGTAACAGTTTTATATTCTCTATCAGAAGACTCAAAATATACTCCCACTTTATTTTCAATCTTAGATGTTGCTTCTTTAATTGAATCTAGTTCTTTGTGAAAATCCTTTAATAATTTTTTAGCAGTATTTTCTTTACCTGTAAGTAAAGCTAATTTATTTATATATTCATCAAAATCATCATATTTCTCTGGATAAAATGAAACAACATTTATCCCAGCTCTCTTCAACGTATTAACAAAATTAGGATTCTTTCTTTGGATAAAAGGTCTTATTATAACCAAATCTGGATTAGCTGCTATTACCTTCTCAGGGTCAGATTTATAGTCAAAAACTTTTTTTTCTAAAGTCTGTACAGGGTAAATATCTGAAGTACCAACACCAATAATTTCATTTTCCAAACCTAATGAAAACAAATTCTCAGTATGAGCTGAATATAATGATATTATTCTTTTTGCTGGCTTTTCTAATTTCACTCTATATCCCGAATCATCAACTATATCAATTGCATACTCTTTATTGTCAAATATATCTATATTACTAAATGCTTTTTCAAGATATCCTCTTCCTAAGAATAAAGTTAATAATACTACTAAAGCTATTTTTATTATTGTTTTGAATTTAACATTTTTCACATTGGCACCCCCTTTTTTTAATTAACAGTTGACAGTTTTCAGTTGACAATAATGGATATCTTTCGCTAGCAAAATCTTTAATTTCACTTAAAGATTCTCTGCAAGAAAATCAACCATAACTGTCACCTGATCACTGTCAACTGTCAACTGCCCTTATATAGTGTTATTCTTCTTCTTGACCTTCAATTGTTTCATGAGCATGTTTTAAGTATATATCTTGAACTCCTTTAACTTCTCCTAATCCATGCATATATACATCTACTTCATAACCAGCTTTTTTAAGAACTGTTTTCCATGAGTCATCTTCATCTCCACCCATGTCGTTATTAGCATGGTCTCCAGCAACTAACATAAATGGCATTAAAGTAACCTTTTCAATGTTATTTTCTTTAAGTCTACTCAAAACTTCATCAAGTCCAGGATATCCTTCAACAGTACCAACAAATACATTCTTATGTCCTAAATCTTGAAGTGTATACTCCATAGCTGCATATGTAGAATTTGCAAAATGATGTGTTCCATGTCCCATAAATACTACTGCTTCATTATCTTGTAATTCTGGTAATTGAGATTCTAAAGAAGCTACTGTTTCTTTATAATCCTCTACAGATGTAAGTAATGGTTTAGAAATCTTTAATTCATCAAAAGCTTTTTCTTCAACGAATTTTTTTGTTCCTTCAACTAGTTCATCATATTCAGCTCCATTCATAACATGTAATGGCTGAATGATTACAGATGAATATTTTTTATCTTTTAAATCGTTTAATGCTTCGTCAACGTTAAATACCTCAATATTATCTCTATCTTTTAAAACATCAATGATAATTTGAGCAGTGAAAGCTCTTACAATATCATAATCAGGAAACTCTTCCTTGAATCTATTTTCTGTAGCTTCAATACTTAATTCTCTAGTATCGGCATATGATGTACCAAAACTCACCACTAATATTGCTTTTTTTGCTGGATCTGTACTAGCTTTTTGAGCACATCCAGTCATAAGTGCAAAACTTAAAATGAATACTAAAAATAAACTTAATTTTTTCATAAATATCCCCCTATTCTAGATAAATATTTTGTTTATCTAGGTTATTAAAAATCCCTTATTTTTTACCATTTCTACATCAATATCAAATACACTTTTTATAAGCTCTTCATTTAAAACATCCTGTGGTATACCATAGCTCAAGATATTTCCTTGTGACATTACACAAACCTTATCACTAAACTTAAAAGCTAGATTTAAATCATGCATAATTGATATTACTGTAATTTTCTTTTCTTTAATTATTTCTTTTAGAAGCTTCAATAATTTTACTTTATACGCTATGTCCATAGCTGAAAAGGCCTCGTCCAAAAATAGTATCTCCGGAGTTTGAGACAAGGCTCTTGCAAGCATCACTCTTTGATATTCTCCACCACTGATTTCAGTAATCAATGAAGGAATAAATTTGTAAGTATCTGTTTTTTTCATTACATCATAAACTATCTCTAAATCTTCGTCACTAGATTTGCTTAATTTTTCTTTATATGGATTTCTTCCCATCAAAACAATATCCAAGCAACTGAATGGAAAACTTATATTTGATCTTTGCCTTGTAACTGCAAAAAACTTTGCTAATTCTTTAACTGAGAAATCCTTTATGTTCTTATCGTCATACAAAATTTCTCCTTTTACAGGACTAAATTCACCTGTCAATAAATTTAATAATGTAGTTTTTCCACATCCATTAGGCCCAATGATGGATATAAATTTACCTCTATCCTCCGTTGGAAATTGAAATGATAAACCCTGAAATATATTTTTTTTATCATATCCAAAAGTTATATTTTTTACACTAAGCATCTATACCTATTCCTTATAGACAAACCCTACGTAAACTTAATCTACATGTACAAAAGCTTAGACTTCAATAAGTTTTGGACTTGTATAAATTTATAGTTGAAGTGGTTTGTCTCTATTTTCTTTTTTTCATAAAAATATATATAAAAAATGGTCCACCCAATAGAGTCGTAATAACCCCCACTGGAATTTCTACATTTAATAAAAGTCTTGAAAGATTATCAGATAAAACCAACAAAAGTGCACCACACACAGATGATAGTGGTATAATTACACTATTCTTAGTTGATACCGAAAACCTAAGAATATGTGGTACAATTAAACCAACGAAACCAATTATTCCGCTAACTGAAACACATACAGCTGTTATTAATGATGCCAATACAAGATATATTTTAGTAATTCTTTTTGAGTCAACACCTAACGATCTTGCCTCTTTTTCTCCTAAAGTCATTATATCTAAATCATCTGCATAATAATTGCTTAGAATTATACAAATAAGTATTATTGGAAAACTAATCATTAAATGTGTCCAAGTTCTTGATGACAAACTTCCCATTAGCCAGAAAACTATGGCAGAAACTTCTTCACCTGATAAACTTTTCAAAAGACTTATTCCCGATGATAGTATAGAACTGACTATAATCCCTGCTAAAACTAGGTTTGATGAAACAATATAACCATCCTTTGATGCAATTCTTATAACAACAAACAAAGTAATTATTGCACCCAAAAATGCACATGGCATAATTGGGATAGGTACAGCAACTATAAATAGATTAAGGAATATTGCAATTACAGCTCCAAAAGCTGCACCTGTAGATACACCTACTGTATAAGGATCTGCTAAAGGATTTCTAAGTATAGATTGAAATATGGTTCCTGCAACAGCAAGGCCTGCACCTACTAATGCTCCTACTAATACCCTAGGCACCCTGATATCCCAAACTATTGCTGAACTATATTCTTCTACTCCTTTTAAAAAACTATTTGAACCAATTAGTTTTCCAATGACTATTTTTGCTACTGTAAGTATGTCCAATTTTGCTCTTCCTAATGATATACTAAATAAAATAACAAATACTAACAGAACAAATAGAACTATCATAATTATAAAGTTTTTTCTTTCCTTTTTTTCAATAGAATGTTTAATATCTATATACCCTTCAGCCATTTTATCACCATTTCAAAATACAGTTGACAGTTAATGGTTTACTGTAAACTGATAAAGTTTTTGTTTTCGTAATACTTTTCTATAACTTAATTCCTTTTTTCTTAATTATTATAGTAGATAGATAAGGTATCTTTTCATTTTTTATTACATCAATATCAGTAACCACGTTTTGATTTTCAGTTCCAACTTTTGAAATCAAAACAAAGTTATTTTGTAGACCCCTCTTTATTAATTCATCTGCTACCATTCTACAATTATTAGATGGTTTCATAACAATAACATTATCAAAGTCATCCAATGCTTTAGAAAGCTTATCATCTTCACCCTTTCTAAGAGGTACTATACAAAAACTTTCCTCCCATTCTGCAATTGGAAGATTCATACTACCAGCTAATAAACAAAATGATGTAATCCCTGGTATAGTCTCGACTTCAACTTCTAATTCTTTTAAATATGGTAATAGGTACATATATGTACTATATACAGTAGGATCTCCTAATGTAATAAATGCTAATGTTTTACCTTTTTTTATTTTTTCTGCAATCTTTTCTGCGTTTTCTTTCCACTTAATTTTTAGCTCATCCTCATTATAAATCATTGGAAAAGTTAAATGCAGTAGAATCGCATCTTCTTTTATATGTTTCTTTGCAATATCATAAGCAAAACTACCTGCTGCTTCTTTCTTTTCAGGACAAATAATAATATCAACTTCATTTAGTGTTTTAACAGCTTTAATTGTTAATAAATCTGGGTCTCCTGGTCCAACTCCAATTCCAAATAATTTACCTTTTTTCATAATAGTCCCTCACTTCTTCATTTGAGTATTTTTAAACAATGAATATAACAAAAAGGATACGCGAAGAGAACATACACGTATCCTTAGATATACAAAGTAAAATGTTCACACTTCCCTCCGAAGCAACAAGTATCGTTAATGGCAGGTCTCCTGACTCATAGCTTTATCTTACTCTCTTCGCCTTCCCAGCTTTCACCAGTGGCATATTAAAGATTTCATAACTATTTACAGTAGCGGGGGCTGTAGAGGATTTTAACCTCTTTCCCTTTTAAACGATTTAAAACAATCATCGTACCATAACTAACATATTAAATTTTTTATTTTAGCTTTTTCGTGTTCATTATAACACAGCTTATATTGGAATTCAAATAAGAATTTGAATTCCAATATTTTTTATCCAGTTTTTCATTATTTATACTTAAAAACATTTTATTAAAATAATAGTATAAAAGCACCACTCTAACTTGCTTTAAGTAATATAATATGCTTTAATCATATTATATAGTATTACATAATAATGAATTTATGTTCATTTATATTTTTCTATCTACAAAATGTAAAAAATAAGATGCACTTAAAACCTAATTCGAACTATTGCAGTATTCTAATTTATTATCACTAAGGGGGAATTCTATATGAAAACAAAACATGATAAAAACAATGGATTTACACTTATAGAACTAATAATAGTTATTACAATTTTATCAATACTGGCTGTTATAGCTATTCCTAAATTCAATAATTATAGAAAATTAGCCAAAGCTCGTAAAGCTACAGTTGATTGTTATCATATTGAAAAGGCTATAACTTTACATTATCATGACACAGAACAGTGGCTTATATTTAAAGACACAAATTCAACAAATCAAGAAGGATTAACTGGAAAAGGTTCTGATAGCTTTAAACCTAGTGGATGGAGCGGTCCATATTTAGAACAATGGCCTTTAAATCCATTTAATAAAAAAAGTAATGGTACTAGCAGTAGCAATGAGGATTACCAAGTTGATTATCGAAAAATCGACGGAGTAAATAGCTTATGTATAGAACTTTCTTTACCTAACTATGATGAAGATATTATTAATTATATGGATGAAAAACTTGATAATAGTGATGGTCCTAATAGTGGTAAATTTAGATATGCATCAAATAATAGATACCCTATTTATGTAATAGAAAAAAATCCAATACCTCCTATTAAGGATACCAAAGGAAATACTATTTCTCCTCATTAAACTCAACAAAAATTTACTATTACAATAAACACCTAAATTTATTCTACTCATAATTTAGGTGTTTTGTTATTTACTTCATAACTTAATATTAATTTTGCTAATATAAAATATTGGTCAACTACTACTTTAATACTTTTTTTATGATATTTAGTCTATTTTTATAGGGCGGATAAATTAACTTTATATCAAATCTAGTTGATTTCTTTAAAATACTTTTCTTGTGTGAAAATGTATCAAAACTATATTTACCATGATAAGTACCTATGCCTGAATTTCCTACTCCACCAAAAGGTACTTTTGGGCTAATAAGGTGAGATATTGTATCATTAATGCAACCTCCCCCAAATGAAGTTTGATTTAAAACTTTTTCCTGTATTTCTTTGTTTTCACTAAAAAGGTATAGTGCTAGGGGCTTATGCCTTGAATTTATCACTCCAATTATCTCATCTAAAGATTCATATTTCATAACAGGAAGTATTGGTCCAAAAATTTCATCTTCCATAACCTTATCTTCCCATGTAACATTTTCTAAAATCGTTGGTGATATATATAAATTCTTTATATCATAATCACCACCAAAGTATACTTTATCTTTATTAATTAACTTTACAAGCCTATCAAAATTTCTTTTATTAATAATCCTTCCATAATCTATGCTTTCCTTAGGATCTTTCCCATAAAATTCATTTATAACTCTTTGTAAAGATTTCTTGAATTCTTCTTCAATATCTGAATGAACATAGATATAATCAGGTGCTACACAAGTCTGGCCTGTATTTAGAAATTTCCCCCAAGCAATTCTTTTTGCAGCAACTTCTATATTAGCATCCTTATGAACAATTACAGGACTCTTACCTCCTAGCTCTAAAGTAACTGGAGTTAAATTCTTAGCAGCTTCTGCCATTACAATTTTTCCTACTCCAACACTACCCGTAAAGAATATATAATCAAACTTTGCTTTTATTAATTCACTTGTAACATGCCTATCCCCTGTGATAACAGCAACATAATCATTTGGAAAAGTATCCTTAATTAATTTCACAATTAATTCTTCAATATGAGAGGCATTTTCAGAAGGTTTCAATATGACTGTATTTCCTGCAGCCAAAGCTCCAATCATTGGTTCTATCAATAACTGGAAAGGATAATTGAACGGTCCGATAATCAACACTTGACCATAAGGCTCTGATATTATAAAGCTTTTGGAAATTCCTTGATGGAAAGGTGCCCTCTCCTTCTTATCTTTAGCCCATTTCCTCAGATTCTTCACAAAGTAATCTATAGATTCAAGAATGAAACCAACCTCTGTTGCATATCCTTCAAAATGAGGCTTTCCTAAATCTTTGTTTAATGCTTTAAGTATTTCCTCTTCGTTCTTTTGAATTGTCTTTTTCAATAGTTTTAATTGATCAATCCTAAAGGCCAATTCCTTAGTATATCCTTTTTTAAAATACTCTTTTTGCATAAGTAATAATTCTTGAATCATCACTTTCACCCCTATTTATTCAAAAATGTAATCTCTATTATTTTTAATAATTCTATTATGGTTATTCCACAAAAAGTAATTTAGTTGAACTTCAATCACAATATATAGCGTCAGAACGAATCAATCTGCGGTAGATATTATGGTTGATTTTAGTTCAACTTACTTTTTGTGGTTTAACCCTATTATACATTATAATTTACAATAATATAATTTTGTTTTCCATTTTTTTCATATAAGTAATAGAACTCAAAATATTAAGAATTATTTAAGATTTAAATCATTCCAATTTAAAAAGTCAATAATACAATTAAATTAAATAAATAGTGAAAGGAGAACAAATGAAAAGTAATACAAATTTTAAAAACGATGTGTATAGTTCTCAGCTTAGAGAAGTAGAAAACTATCTGACTAAAATGCAAATTGACATTACAGCTCCAAAAAATATAGCTTTTTTTATTGAAGAAGCACATAACTATTTTTCTGAAGTCAGTATTAGTAACAAACCTAAAATTGGTATGACTAGTATTTATATTCCTGAAGTATTCATATACGCACTTGATGCACAACCGCTTTGGATTTTAGGAGGAAACATCTCTAGTGGAGATGCTATTGATGATTTTCTACCTCGTGATGTTGATCCAGTTGTTCGTTCTTCAGTAGGTTATCTAAACATTGAGAACATGAAAAATATGAGAGACTGCGTTCTTTTTATAGTTCCTATGCTATCTGACAGTATAAAAAAATCAATACCACTTTTTCCTAAAAATATGACTATTCATCCTTTTGATGTTTGTCATTTGATTTACGAAACAAAAACTTCTCAATGGGAAAATGA
Organism: Clostridium sediminicola; assembly: GCF_050402865.1. Classification (NCBI taxonomy): domain Bacteria; kingdom Bacillati; phylum Bacillota; class Clostridia; order Eubacteriales; family Clostridiaceae; genus Clostridium; species Clostridium sediminicola. Next base: position 158,842 of record NZ_BAABMF010000009.1, on the reverse strand, counting down.
AATGGCAATTACCATTGCTAAGCTTGAAAAAATAACTAGGAAAAAATTAAATATTAAAAACTTAAAAGAATCAATGGCTCTTATTAATAAGGCTAATAAACTTTTATATTCATTAAAATCCTAAATATATTAAAACTATATGGGGGGTTGGTTATAAAATTGATTAAGAATTTCATAAATAAAATTCATGTTCAGATTACTTTTATAATCATTCTGTCCTTAGGAATTAGTATTGGTGTCTATTCTGGATTTTCTGAACTAAATGAGGACTTAAGTATCAAACGTCAACAAGCTTTTTTAAAGGAACAAAGCCAAACTATAATCAATGACATTCCCCAAATAAAGTTTACTATTGATAAAAATGATATGACCTTTGAAGATGTGTTGAAAAGCGATATTTTTAAAAAATATGATATGTATAACATATTTCTAACAAATTCAGATGGCACGTTCCATGAAATAGACGAATTTTATAATAAAGATAAAAATTATGATAAAACCGGAGATTCTGGAAACCATTTTAATAACCTTAATTTGAAATCTGAATCCCTCTATATTTTCAATATACAGTATAAAGATTGTGTTGGTTTTATTATGATAGAACCTAATATGGAGGCATTGGTTTCAGATACCAACGAATTATTAATTGGTATCTTTGCAATCTGTCTTTTTTTAAGTCTCTTATTCCTTTTATCAAAAAAACAAATTAAATATATTAAAAAAATTAATGATGGAATAGAAATTATGGCTGGAGGACAGCTTTTAAATAAACTCCCTATAGAAGGAAATAACGAGCTTACAAGCTTAGCAGTTTCAATCAACAATATGGCTTTTTCGCTTCGCTCAAAACTTGATTTAGAAAAAGAACTTGATAGCAAACAACGAAAACTGATTTCAAATATATGCATGATTTAAGAACACCTTTGACATCTCTTATTGGTTATCTTGATCTATTGTCACAACATAAATATAAAGATGCTTCTACAGCAGACGAATATATCAATATAGCGCTAAAAAAAAGCAAACGAATACAACGGCTTATTGAAGATTTATTTACCTATACAAAGCTTGTAAATAATGATATTAACTTTGATTTTGAAAAAGTAGATATCGGCACATTAGTAGGACAATTTATTGAAGAAATAAAACCTAATCTAAATAAAATAAATATTGAAACTGATGTAGTATTGCCTAATGAAGACCTACTTGTATTGACTGATATTAACCAAATGTTACGTGTATTTGAAAATTTATTTGATAATATTTCAAAATATGCAAAGGAAAATACATCTGTTCTTGTTTCTATTTATGAATCTAACAAAAAAGCAATCATAAAAATAACAAATGAAACAAATTTAGATTTAACCAGCTCAGTAAAATTACTTTTTGATAGACTATATGTTTCAGATGAGAACAGACACAATCAATCTTCAGGAATAGGTTTATCCATTGTAGCTGAAATTATCAAACTTCAAGGTGGAATTATTTATGCAAAGTTCAATAAACCATTTCTAAGCATAGTTATAGAATTAGATGTTTTAGAGAATTCTTCTCTCTATTAAATCATGAAAAGCCAAAATTGGCTTTTCAGAATATTAATATTGATACTCAAATGATTTATTTTTCCTTTTAGTAACAAAATAAACGATTATAGTTGCAGCTAAACAAATGCCTGCAGAAAATCGAAAAGCAAATCTTATAGATTTACCCCCGAGTATTTTACTAAAAAAATCTACTAAAACTGGTGATAAAAACTGTCCTAAAAACATACTACTACTAATACAAGCTAATGCAAAGGTACTATTTTGTGATGTTGCACTTTTAGAAGTTGTAAAGAAGATTAAAGGCAGTAGTATTCCAAGTCCTAACCCAATGAATATCATAGAAATCATTAGAGCTATGATACTATCTCCATTGCTTAAAAAAAGGAACCCAACAAACATAAAACTGGATGAAATAACAGCTGCATTATTTTTTAAAACCTTTGTGATTTTTATAAAGAATAATCCTACCACAAAAGCAACTATATTAATAATAGATAATGCATACCCTGACATACTAGCACCTCCTAAATTTTCGCTTTGAATAAATATTGACATAGTTGTTGGAACTGTATAAAAAACTATATTTACAACAGCCATTGCTATCATTAATTTAAATAAATTTTTATTAAAATTAGATTGATTTTTACTTACAGCTTCTTTTTTCACAGGTTCTGGTAATACAAAAATCACTAATATTAACGTGATTATTCCGATACCATACACTCCAAATGAAAAACGCCAATTAACTACTGCAAGTATCCCCGATAAGATGATAGCAATCATTCCACCTAGTTGATTAACTGCACTTGAGTACCCCATCATTTTTGCTCTCTCATCTTTTTCAAAAAAATCTGCTATTAACCCTGTTGAAAGAGGCATAATTATTCCGACTCCTATACCTAATAAAGCCCTAAAGGTCAGAAGTTCATATATGTTTGTACAAAACCCACCACCTACACCTCCTAGTAAATAAATCAAAAGTCCAATGAGTAAAAGTTTCTTCTTCTTAATTTTTCCAACTAATTTTCCTGTTATTAAACTGCAAGGAATAATTAATATAGCAGGTATAGTTAAAATCATTTTTATGAATAATAAGTTTGCCCCCTGAAAATCCTCGTGAATATTTCCAAGAGCTGGTGATACTGCTGCTCCTGACATAACAGTTAAAAGAGAAATAGATAAAATAGCTAATTTAAGCGGTTTTTTCATAGTAAATGTCCTTTCATGGTTTGTAATTTTTATATTTTGCAAGAATTTAGATTTGTACTATAATAAATACTAAAGAATAATAAAAAGGTGGTATTTTAATGGAAATAAAATTTATTACAAAAGATAAATCAGTTGGTAAATACATTGATATAATTTCAAGATATCTGTTTTACTATATTCAAAAACAAATCGAACCCTATAATTTGCATAAACATCAATACAAAATTCTAATTGAACTTTATCAACATGAAGATCTCTGTCAAGAAGACCTAGTTTCTTTGTTAAAACTTAGTAAAGCAGATATTGCTAAATCAGTTAAAAAGCTTGTATCTTTAGGATATATACGCAAAGAAAAAGACAAAGTTGATAAACGTATCCACCATCTTTATCTAACAAAAAAAAGTCTTTCCATTAAAAAAGAAATTATATCTATACTAGAAGAAACGAGTAGTATACTTTCAAATAATATCTCCGAAGAAGAAATAGAAATAGCAACCAAAGTTATGAGCCAAATGGCTGAAAATATATTTCTTGCTTCTAGCACCTTAAAGAATAGTTAAATTACTTCTATTCAAAAATATCTAACCATAATGGAGATTTAAATATACCTTCTTTTGCTTCTTCTTCAAGATCAAGAAATAATCTCCATGGAACAGCATAGGTTAATATATCATCAGATAGAATACTTCTTACATTTTTTCTTGCTGCTAGGTCTATCAGTCCAAGTACTGCTCTAGGATATTTTGATTCTGACTCTTTAAAAACATATGCTCCAATCATCTGGCAAGCTGCTCCTTGTGGTGTTACCGTATCATTTATGCCCTCTCTTATTGAACCTGATAGAGTCATAAGGGCTGTAAGCTGTATAGGATTTACATTAAAGATTACACACTGAGGTGTTTCATCATCCTTTACATCCTTCAAAGGTTTCAATATTACATATTTCTCAGGAAAGTCATATATAGGAAGATCTTTTGTAATCCATTTATATGCTTTCTCCCTTGAAGTATGAAACCTTTCTCCTAGTATAAGTTTCCTTCTTACAAACGGATTTGTCCCATCAGCAATCTCTTGATACTTGTCCTTATCCTTAGCATCTTTAATACCCTTTGAAAAGAATGCTGCAAATGTATCATATCCTCCCATTTCTTCTCCATATGCACTCCCAAATCCAAGTCCAGCTCTTGCCCCAGAACAACCATACGTTTCTCTACTAAACGCAGCAACTTTACCTTTTGTTGCAACCTGTGCATAGAAAGACATAATACATACATGTTTCCCAGGTAATGGTTGTATGCATTCTTCTGGCTTTTCATTGCTCCTTAAAAGAGCTACTGCATTCAATTTACTTTTTAATTCTTCTACAATTATACTTTTCATAATACTTGACCTCTCTTTATATTGAAATTACTTATTGGTTAAAAATAGTTTCTGTTTGAAACTATTATACTTTATTTAGTTTCTATTTGCAACCTTTTAAACATTTATAAATTTGATTTTTTAGGTAAATTTATAGTAAACTGTTACTACAGTATAAATTTGATATTGCTTTTTTTGCTATAAAAGGAGTGTGTTCTTTTGGAAATTAGTTTTGCAAACTTATTTATAAATTTATCGTCAATTATTATACTTAGTACTGTAGTAATTTTTTCTATTAAAAATAAAGAAAAACCAGGTGCACTACAATTGGTTTTCCTATTATCTTTTTTGATAATATGGGCAACTGGCTCATTTTTAGAAATAAGCTCTACTAACTTTGAAACTAAACTATTATGGCGCAATATTACACAAATAGGTGTTTTTATTACACCTATTGCTTCTTTAGCATTTGCCTACTCTTATTCAGGGGATAGAAGCCTTCTTAGTAAGAGATTTATTATAACTTTAACTTTTATTCAGTGTATGGCTATTGTACTAATACTAACTGACTCTTATCATCATTTGATGAGGACAGGCGTTGAGCTTAAAATACAAGGTAGCGAATCTGCACTTTATGTTAAACAAACCTTACTTGGTAAGTTTATGGTATCTCTTAATTATATTATAATGATTACAGCTGAAATTAAATTAGGATTTTTTATGAAAAAAACCTCTAAAACTTTAAAGCCTCAAGTTTTTCTTGTAATGCTAGGCATTGTTTTGCCATTAGTATTTGGAATTCTCAAGGTGGCTTGGTTGGAAAAAATCGGTGTCATCATACCAATATCAGCTTTATTTACTCCCGGGTGCTTATGCTTACTCTGGGGAGTCTTTAAATATAATTTATTATCCATTTCTCCCATTGCAATGGACAAGGTCTTTGACGTTATTGATGAAGGAATTATAGTTTGTTCCCCACAAGGAACAGTTGTGGATATTAATCCATCTGCATGCCACTTTTTTAAACAACATGAATTAAATACTGTCATTAAAAACAATATTTTTAATTCTTATAGAACAAAAGAACCTTGTACTCTACAAAGTAAGGAAAAAGCAAAAGAATTGTTATCCCAGCATCATAAGCAGTGGAATAAAGCTATTATAGAAATGTGTAGTGATAATTTTGAAATTACAATTTTTTTAGATGGACAGCAATATTATTATAATATTGCTGTCCATACATTAAATACTGTAAACCATTCTGAGGTAGGAACTATTTCAATTATTAGAGATATTACTGAAGAGAAAATAAAAAACAAATTATTAAAAATTAAAGCTGAGAGAGATGGCTTAACAAATGTACTAAATAGAGTTTCCTTTATTGAAAATGTTAATTGTTCCCTTAATAATGTTAGAAAAACTAATTGCCATATGTTTTTGTTGGTATTAGACATTGATTATTTCAAAAAAGTTAATGATAGTTATGGACATATTGTAGGTGATTATGTACTAGAAACTATAGTTACCGTAATAGATCAATGTATTCGTGATGGTGACTTAATTGGACGGTTAGGTGGAGAGGAGTTTGGGATTTTTCTAGCTAACTGTAATAAAGATAGTGCGATAGAAATAGCAGAACGTATTAGAAAAAGTATTGAAGAGTATAAATTTAGCTACAAAGACCTAAAAATTTCTTCTACTGTTAGTATTGGGATATCTGAAACATCCGAAAGAGAAGAAAAATCTTTCGAACAGCTTTTCTTGAAAGCTGACACAGCATTATATAGAGCAAAAAACAATGGACGAAATAGAGTAGAATTACTCTGATTATTTTAATCACATAGTAAATGAATAACATTCTTAATATGATTATAAAACTATATATAAAAAACATGGCACATTTTTTGTTTTAAATCAAATTATGCCATGTTTGCTATTAAATCATAGATATTACATTTCTATTTCCGTTACTCATCTTTGTTTTTCATTAGCTTTCCTTGTAATATTATTTTTATTCTGCTAATTCTTTTCCTTTTAACTTCTTTTATAATAAATATAATATCATCATATTCAACAGTTAATTCTTCTTTACTCGTAGGTATACTGCCCAAAATATTTACAACAAATCCTCCTATAGTATCCGAGTTTTCAGAATCTAAGCTTAAATCAAGATAAGTATTCAACTCATGAATTGTTACTAGCCCGCTAACGAGATAAGAATTACTATCAATTTTTATTATTTCTTCTTCACCATCATCAAATTCATCATATATTTCCCCCATTACTTCCTCTATAAGGTCTTCTATAGTAACAATTCCTGAAAACCCTCCATATTCATCTATTAATATTGCCATATGTTTATTGTGACTTTGAAGCTCTTTAAATAATTCATCAATATGTTTAGTTTCAGGGACAAAATATGGTGGATGAAGAATTGTTCTTATATCTATATCTTCAAATCCATTCTTATATAACATGGCGAAAAGATCTCTTAAAAATAATATTCCTATAATATTATCTTTATGAAATTCATACACTGGAATACGTGAAAATTTTTCATTTATTAATTGCTCTAAAATTTCCCTTGCAGGTATCTTTATATTAATTATGAATGCTTCCGTCCTTGGTGTCATAACTTCTTGGGCTAATTTATCGTCAAACTCAAATATACTATTAATCATCTTTTTTTCAGTTTGATTGATAACACCATGTTCTTGACCTACTTCTACAAATAATTTCAACTCTTCTTCAGTAATCTTTTCTTCTAATTTATATCTATTAATCCCTGATATCCTAACTAAAAAATTTGTTGATACAGAAAGTAACTTTACAAAGGGTACCATTATTTTGGCTATAAAATAAATTGGCTTTATTGAAAACATAGCTATTTCTTGGGATTTTTGCATTGCTAAACGTTTTGGAAACAATTCTCCAAAGACAAGAGTAATATATGACAGTATAATTGTTATCAGCACAATAGAAATTTGCTTGCTATATGGAATGTTAAACTGGATTAAATATCTCGAAAAATCATCTGAGATCCCTGTTGCAGCTGAAGCGCTTGAAAAAAATCCAGCTAAAGTTATACCAACTTGTATAGTTGCCAAAAATTTACTCGGCTCCTTTAACAATTTTATTAAAAGTTCTGCTTTCTTATTACCTTCATCTGCCATTAGTTTTAGTTTGTTTTTGTTTAATGATACAATTGCCATTTCTGCTGAAGCAAAAAAAGCATTTATAATTGTTAAAATAACTATAAGTATAATTTGAGGTATAATATTTCTAATAGAATTCAAATTAATTCCTCCACATTCCAAATTCCAAGATAAAAAAATCTATTAAAAATATTATTAGTATAATGCTTAATAAGAATACATCTTTCTGCAGATTACTTCACATACAAAAATTTTTAAGTTTTTAATTAACTAAAAATAAATATCAGAAAACTCTATTTTAACTTTTTCTACAAGTGAGTTTTCTTTATACGAGTCAATTTTATTTACTACCTTTTCTTCATTATTTTGGTTACTTGGTAGAGTTATAATAAATTTAGTTCCACATCCAATTTTTGATTTCACCGATATTTTTCCATTATGTAATTCTACTATAGCCTTCACTAAAGAGAGACCAATTCCGCTTCCTTCATGGTGTCTAGACAAAGATTTATCTACTCTAATAAATCTTTCAAAAATGTTTTCCTGATTTTCAATTGGTATTCCTTCCCCTGTATCCGACACTGATATAATAACATTTTCCCCTTTATCATAAATATTAACTAATACTTGTCCACCTTTTCCAGTAAATTTGACAGCATTAGATAACAAATTTAATAAGACCCTTTCTATATTTACTGGATCGCAAATAATATATTTTTCTTCAACTTCAGTATCAAAAATAACTTCAATACCTGTACTTTCAATATACTCCACCACTGAAAGAGTTATATCTTCAACTATTTCAACTAAATTGCATTGTTTAAGTTCCAACTTCAGAAATCCAGAATCGAATTTAGTAATATCTAATATATTATTAGTCAATCTAATTAGACGAAAACAATTTTGTTTCATTATATTACTATATTTTTTTAGTTTTTCTTTTTTATCTGACAACTGAATTTCGTTATTATTTACAAATGAATTAGATGTTTGAAGAGCGCTATAAATTACATTTATAGGTGTTTTAAGTTCATGAGAAAGATTCGAAAAAAACTCTGTTCTAAGTCTATCATATTCTCTAGCTTCTCTTAATAACTCATCTTTTTTTATAACTTCATTATTTAATTTTTGGACTTTTTTCAGTTTTTCTTCCAAAAGTAATTTCTCAGCATTTTTATGATTTATATATCTTTCTCCATGACTTTCCATCATTTTCACAACACTAAGAAAATAATCTAAGGATTTTTTAAAATCCTTTTCTTTAATTATTGGTACTTTTTTAAGCGCTTCTATGTAACTTGGAATGTCATATTTATATTTTTTGCCTCTATTAATAAATTCCTCTACGTCAGGTTCTTGAAAAAGGAACTGACCTAAAGCTAAATATGCAATAATTTCACCTTTTACACTAATAGGAATAAAAGAATCAATTAATCCATTTTTACAACTATGCATATAACACTTCCCAGACTTAGCATTTCGAATTCCTTCATAATCACTTTTCCTGCATTCTTTTAAACTACTTTCACACTTTTTATGAAAGTTAACACAAATATCTTGCCATGCAATGCATGAAATTACATTGCATTTACTATCAAAAAGTCCATAAGGTACCTTTGTAATATTGTAAAAATTACTCATCAAGTTTTCAAAATTTTCTATATCAAGTACTTCCGATAATTTATATTCCATATTCTCACCCCAAAAATTACTATTATCAACTACTATTATATGAACTTGATTATGCTATTTTATAGATTTATGCAAAAAAAGTAGTAATAAAATACTATTACATATTTCATATTACTACTTTATTTTACATTATTAGTATTTGATAATCAATTACAATAATTTTTGTATGTATTTTGTTCTCTCCTCAGATTTTTTTATCATTCTATATTTTAAAATCTATTCTTTAATACCTATATCTTCAACTAATACAATTAGTCTTACTTATAAACAATCTCACTATCAAAAATATCTCAAAAATGGTATAATTATTAAACAAATAATGTCTATAAAAATTTATTTATCTTGATAGGAGGTATTTAAAATGAATTATATTAATAAATTTTATATTGACTATAAAAATCATAAAATAATAGGTGATTCAATGGGAGACACGAATCATATGAATATATTTTTTCTTCACGGAGCAGGTAAATCTGATAGAAAAAGATTTGAACCATTAAGACAGTTATTTTATGAAAAGGGGTTCTCTTCTTGTGCTTTTGATTTTATAGGACACGGAGAAACTGGCGGCTCTCTTTCAGAATCTAGCTTATCCGAGAGGACTAAACAAGCATCTACAATAATAGATCATATTAAAACCGATGAACCTTTAACTATTATTGGCACAAGCATGAGTGGATATACCTCCATCAAATTACTAGAAAGATATAATATTGATAATATCATTTTATTTGTTCCTGCAGCTTATGATAAAGACGCTTACACACTTCCTTTTAACCATAAGTTTACAAATTGTATTAGAAAGGAAAGAAGTTATAAACAAAGTGATGCATGGAAAATATTAAATGAATATAAAGGGAATTTGTTAATCATAAAAGCTGAAAATGACACGGTTATACCTGATGAAGTAATAAATGATTATTATGAATCAGCATTAAACGCCAAATTAAGAAAAATCATAACTGTAAAAAATTCACCACATGGTATTTTAAGCTATATAATGGAACATACGGAACAACAAAAAAACTTGATTGATGAAATAATTAAAATAATTAATTTAAAATAGTAACTTTTAAATCATTTTGATGGTGCCAAAGCCTATGCTGTCGCCATTACAAAAAAATCGTAATTTACGATGGATAATGTACAAAATCCACTCAGCTGATACCGAAAAACGGTATTAAGCGAGTGGGTTTTCTTTGTGAGAATTATCTCGACATCTTCCAATATATTAATGCTGATTTCAAAGAGTATTATAGAACATATAGCAAGAAACAACAACTGATACAACAGCCACAAATTTTTTTAATAATTTATGGTCGATTTTTCCTGAAATTTTAGCCCCAAAGGTAACTCCAATTCCATGAGAGACCATGCAAAGGACTAGAAGGATGTTTATATTTGGGAGAGTCGCATTGCTTTGATATCCTATAAATGCAGGTAATGCTATAAATATTGAATTAAACAAGCTTATACCTACTGCTTTTCTTACATTTATACCAAGTGTTATAAGTAATGGAACAGTAATTATTGGGCCGCCTGCTCCTGTAAAAGAGCTTATTAAAGCTATCATAGCTCCAGTAATTACTAAAAAAGCATTGTTACCTATCAACGGAGATACAATTTGTTCTCCACTTTTGTCAGTTCTGTTTTTAAAAAGTGATAATCCTGATAAAAATACCATTAAAAATAAAAATCGTTTTGCTAAAATAACAGGAACCATATTATTACACCAAACTCCCAATAAAGCTCCCACAATACTTCCTATTCCCATTTTCAATGCTATAGGCATATCTATGTCACCAGATTTACGATAGGAATATGCTCCTATTACTCCCGATACGAAAAAGGCTGAAAAGCTCATTGCCATACTATCCGCAACCATGATCCCATATACTCCTGTATAAAACATAGGAAGCAAAAAGCCTGCTATACCCGATATTCCTATCAATAATCCTATAATAATGTTTGCTATGAAAATTGCAATATACATTTAAATTGACCCTTTCTATTCTATATTTACCGTTTCTGTTTTGATAACAAGGGCTTCTTCAGCCATATTGTATCTGTGCAGAAGAAGCCTATTCATCTTATTATCACATCTGATGATAAGGTTTTGTTATCTTTGCTTATTAATTAGTAAAGATCCTTAACAAGATCTGGATTGGAGAAGAATGAGCCTGATCCTCCTGTGTGAATAAACACAACCTTGCTACCCTCCGGAACAATACCTTTTCTAATATACTCCATCATCCCATGGAAACCTCTTCCAGAATAAGTAGGATCCACAAACATACCTTCTCGACGTGCCACCTCTTTAATGCTTTTTTGAACATCCGGATTTGGAATACCATACCCTGGTTTAATATAATTTTCATCTATGTTCATCTCAGCATAAATTTCCTCATCAGAAGGACATGGAACATTCAATCTATCAAATACATACTTAACTCTGTCAAGACATGTTTTCTTTGTAATAAGGTTTCCCTCTTCCCAAGAACGTACGTTAACAGAAACAATTTTCACCTTAGAGTCAGTCATCAAATTTGCAGCAATCATTGCCGGCAAAGAACCACCAGAACCATTTGTATGGAATATATAATCCATTTCAAATCCACTAGCTTTTGTTTGCGCAAGTAACTCAGTAAAGAGAAGTGTATAAGCAACCCAGCCATATTCATGTGTGCATCCTACTGGAACAAGTTCAACTCTATATCCCTGCTTCTCCAGCTCTTCTTTTTTCTTATTAGCCTGGTCCATAACCTTTATCCATAGGGGATTAAGGTCAGTAGGATCCTCCGTCTCAGGTTTACTAACATAGTGAATTTCAGCTCCCAGTATATTACTTAAAAGTAGGTTTCCTGTAAGGTTTTCAGGTATGCCCTTATTTTTTGTATCGCCAAGGAATAAAATAGGTTTAATATCACAACTATTACAAAAAGTTGTCATCTGCATACAAGCATTTGACTGGTATGCTCCGTAAGTTATAAGATAATCAACCCTTTCCTCTAAAGCTTTCCCAAGAATAAACTCCAACTTTCTTGTTTTGTTGCCTCCAAAGGTACTTGGACCACTCAGGTCCTCACGCTTCATATAAATGTCTACACCATAATCATTGGACATGTTCTCCAACTTGTTAAAAGGTGTTGGTGTGTATACCAACCTTTTTCTAGGAATGTCTACAAAACGTTCTTCAATTTCTGCAGGTGTCATTTTCATTATATTTCTCCTCCTATTTAATATAATTATATATTTGGGTTTAAAAATCAACTACTAAAACCGATTTCAATTACACATCTTTCATACATTCATTTTATCATTTCTACTCTTAATGAAAAGCGGCAATTGTTGTGATATAATAATTATGCATTAAATCACAGTTTTTTTGTTTTGACTTTTTATTTGTTTTATGATATGTTAGAAATATTATGTTTTCAAGAAACAACTCTATATTATGTTAAAATATAATAAATTTGGAGGGATATTTATGGACAAAATGGACATACAAGTCTTTCTAGCCATAATAAAAGAGAAAAGTATTCTTAAAGCATCAAACCTGCTTTATATGTCGCCTTCTACTGTGGGTACAAGGTTAAAAATGCTTGAAAAGGAGCTGGGTGTTAACCTTATTGAGAGAAAAAAAGGCATTAAAGAAATCTCCCTAACTCCAAAAGGTGAGGAATTTTTAGCTATAGCCGAAAATTGGATGTCTCTATGGAACGACTGTGCCAGACTAAAGAATACAAATGCCAAACCATACCTGTCAATCGCAACTGTTGACAGCATACTTGAGCATGGGTTTGTTCCCCTGTACCGTAAACTCGTCTATGAGGAGCCGGGATTTAATCTTGATCTAAAGTTATATCCTGCCGACATGATTTACTCTTTAGTTAGTAAAAAGATAGTTGATGTGGGCTTTGCTTTGTATGAAATGAAATATGCGGATGTGGTGGTAGAACAAATTATGACGGATGAAATGGTGCTTGTAGTACCTGAACACAGCCAAATAACAGGTCCATATGTTCACCCCGAAACCCTTGACCCTAATTACGAGCTATATGTAGGCTTAAAAGACAATTTAAATATTGGCTGGGGACCTATTTATAAAATGTGGCATGACAAATGGTTTGATATTTCAATATGCCCTCTCGTTACTGCTACAAGCATTTCTTTATTATCTCACTTTTTGTGTCAAGGTGATTTCTGGACAATAATGCCCATATCCACGGCGAAGGGCTTTTCAAAAGAAAATAATGTAAAAATTCTTCAACTAGATCCTGCTCCACCGAATAGAATAGTCTATAAGCTAACGCACATTTCACCATCAACTGCAGCTGAAAAAAACATTCAACTATTTAACAGATATTTAAATTCTCACATTAACACTATGCAATTCAAACTTTAGTTCTTTTATCTCTCATTAATGGACAAATCGATATGATTATGGAAACGACAAATATCTAGACAAAATAAGATTAATAACTAAAAAGGGATAGGTTCTTAATTTAAAAGAACCTACCCCTTTTTGATTTCCATTTGTATTTTATATGGTATTATTATTAATTTCTTTTGTCTTAAAAGGCTTTAATTTTGGAAAACCAATAAATAAACAAACAATAGCAGATATCATTACTAAATGTGAGTATGTAGAATATTTAATTATTTCTACTGCCACAAGTTCTCCTGCTTGCATTGAAGCTGTTGCAGTGGATGCCGCAGCTAACATCATGCCACCCCAAGGTACATTTGCCATTGTCGCTGTTCCAAACATATCAAGATATGCTGCTGTTTTTCTAGGGTCAATGCCAAACTTTTTAGTTGTAACCATTGCTATTGGCGCCGCAGTTACAATTGCTACTGTTGAGTTTGCAACAAAAATTGTAACTAGAATAGTTAAGAAAATAATACTCATCATTCCACTCTTAGCATCGTTGGCTTTTGCTTCTAGCTTTTCAACAATCCAGTCTATACCACCATTATACTTGATAATCCCTATAATACCACCCACAACCAGTACAATAATAGAAATTTTAGCCATACCCATCATCCCTTGTTGTGCAGTAGTCAATAAACCAACAAGTTGTCCAAACTCGTGTTCAAAAGCATTATAATAAATACCAACACCACCAGCTAAAATAATTCCAGATAGTAATACATAAAATACGTTCATACCCATTAGCGCCGATACTAAAACAACTGCAAATGGCAATACTTGAAGCAAATTAAACTCCCCGGCTGAGAAAGAATAATTATTACCCATTGTTAAAAATGCAAAGATTATCATGGTCAAAATCCCTGCTGGTAATACAATAAGAAAATTGACTCTAAATTTATCTCTCATCTCTACACCACATAGCCTTGTTGCAGCGATTGTTGTATCTGAAATAACAGACATATTATCACCAAATGCTGCTCCACCCAGCACAGCTCCTACAACAAGCGCAACTGGAATACCCGTAGTTTCTGCAAGTCCAACAGCAACTGGTGCTAGAGCTGTAACTGTCCCTACTGATGTACCAAGGGCTAATGCAACTAGACATGCAACAAAAAACAGCCCAGGCACTAACATAAAGTCAGGTATATATGTTAAGAATAAATTAACAACACTGTCAACCGCACCACCATCTCTTGCTACCTTTGCAAATGCGCCTGCAAGCAAGAAAATCATAATCATAATGATTGTATTTTCATTAGCTGCACCTCTTGCGAAAGTTTCCACTTTTTCCATTGTTGTTCTGCTTCTATTCATGAAAATTGCCACAAATGTTGCAATCATGAAAAATACTAGGGCATCAACTATTTTTGAACTACCAAGTGCTATACCAAAACTGAATGTCAATGCTAAGAAAATCAAGATAGGCATAAGCGCCATAAAATTAGGTTTTTGTGATTTCATTATAATTCCTCCATTTTTCTTTTTTATTATAAATATAATCTACAAATTATTGCTACTAATCGTTTACATTTTATAAAAGCATTAATGCCGAGGCTATTAACCCACAATGAACTAAAATCTCGAATCTAGATTGGCTAATTTTATTAATAAAAACATTTCCTACAAAAATAACAAAAGCTGCCGCTGGAAATAATATAGCAAGTAATTTAACATGTCCTAAATTTAACGATCTCGAAAATGCTAGTTGCAATAAAATAACAGTGTTTAGTACACACCAAAACAAACAAAGCATAACTCTAAACTGCCTCTTTTCACTGCAAATTTTTGATATATATGCACTAATCATAGGACCACCTACTGCAAATGCCGCCTGCAAACTACCGCTTATTACAGGAAGAATATAACTTAACTTCCCCACTTCTTTTATAGCTGATTTTTTCCTATATATCTTATACAAACTTAAAGATGAGTTCAGAATAATAAATATAGCCAGTAATATTTTTAGAGAATCTTCTGAATATTTTTTCGAAGCGAAAAGCCCAATAGGTACTCCTAAAAAAGCTAATAAAATCATTTTTAAAAATTCTTTCCAAACAATATATTCTCTGTCTTTGAAAGCAATATATACACATTGTAATATTGATAACACTAAAGTAACCGGCACGTACTCATGACGACCTATTACCAACAATGCAAAAGGCAAACTGAATATAACTGCCCCAAATCCCGCTACGCTCTGTATTAAATATCCTGCAAAAACAATAAACATTAAAAAAATAATTACACTTAAACCCATAGTACCTCCTTTTGTCAAATAATCATAAAATAAATAATACTTTCAGCTGATAATATGGGAAAAGTACTGGTTAGTGAAATACAAAAACATCAATACGTTTACAATTTCAAAATAATTTTATATAACTGCTACAACTTCAATTTCAACAAGAGCATCTTTAGGTAATCTAGCTACTTCTATTGCACTTCTTGCCGGATAATTTTCAGTAAAATATTGACTATATACTTCATTCATTTTTGCAAAATTGTTCATGTCACTCAAGAAAACTACTGTTTTTATTACTTTATCAAGACTAGTCCCAGCTTCTTCTATAATAGCTTTCACATTTTCTAGAGATTGTTTAGTCTGCTCTTCAATACTATTAGCCATCTCCCCTGTTTTATAATCAATTGGTAACTGCCCTGAAGTAAAAATAAAATCCCCTTGCTTTATAGCCTGTGAATAAGGACCTATTGCTCCCGGTGCTTTTTTTGTTGAAACAACAATCTTTTCCATAACAAAACCTCCATATGTATTATATTTTTTATTTTGTTGAATAACTAAATCTGATACTTTTATTTTATCATTTCAACCCATAATGAAAAGCGGCAAATATTGTGATATATAATTAAACATTAAATCACAGTTTTTCCGTTTTGACTTTTCAATTATTTTATGATATGATTCAAACTTTGTATTTTCTTAATAAATAATTCTATTGAAAAAATAGTAAAAGGTATAAGTTATCCTTGAACGAGGACTTGACTTATACCTTCTGTTAGCTTCCCACTTTTTTGCTCTTGTTTTTTCACAACCATTACAGCAGCTCCAATTTTAATATTACTTCTTTTAGTTCCATCCATTGTTCTATCCTTTCAAATCTATCCTTTCAAATCTATTCTTTAACACCTATTCCTTTAATAAATATAAAGCATGCTTTCCCAAACCTTTCAAAATCTATAACTTTAAAATTTGACTTTTTTATAAGTTTTAATGTTTCTCGATTTACATTACATTTACCTATCATTTTCCATGCTCCATTTAATGTGTTGAGAAGATTTCTGTAATGCTTCTTCTCCGGTAAAACATGTTCAATAAAATATACGCGACCTCCAGGCTTTAAAACTCTATATACTTCATTTAACACCATCTCTGGATTATCTACTGAACAATATATTAAAGTAGATACAACTGAATCAAATGTATTATCCTGGAATGGAATTTTCTCTACATTGCCTTCTAGGAAATTAACCTTCCTAATTTTGTTCAATGGATGATTTTTGATAATATTGTTAAACTTTAAATCTATTACTGTTAAATCTGATATTTTTTCATTTTTATAATAATTAAAATTGACTCCTGTCCCAGCGCCTATTTCAAGTACCTTCCCATTAACTTTAGAGATTAGCTTGCATCTACGTTCATGCAAAGCACTCTTTTCCAATGGTTTCATAAACATATTAAATATTGTTGGTGTTAATTCCATTACAATTCTCCCTCCACTGTGAATCATATTTACTCTTTTGTTTTTTTTAATAAAAATTATTCCTTATTTATAAACAATCTCACTACCAAAAGGAATTAATGATAGCTTTGCAAGTTTTAAGCTTTGCAATGAAAAAGGTATACCCACAATTGTTATTGCAAAAATAATCGCAGAACCTAAATTTGCCAAGCATAATTCCCACCCAAAAAATACTATCCATATAATATTCCCTATAAGACCCATTGCTCCAAAATTAGTAGACCTAACTTCTTTTCCAAAGGGTGCTAACTGCAATAATGCTAATTTAAAACATTGTTTACCAAAAGGTATCCCAATGATAGTCAAACAACACAAAACACCTGCTAAAAACCATCCTATGGAAGCTATTAATCCTCCAAAAATAATCCAAATTAAATTTCCTAATATAGACATACTATTCCCCCTATAAATTAATAAATTTTATTGTTATATTGTTATCTTCTATTTGTAATATTGCAGCCGTACTTGGAAGTAAAAATCTTTTAGGTCCAGCACTTCCAGGGTTTAAATATAAAACCCCTTCAATTGTTTTTTCTTCTGCTACATGTGAATGTCCAAAAACTACCATATCAATATTTACATCCTTAGGTTCAATATCTATCATATCTATATTATGAATTATATATATACTTTTGTTACCTATTTCTATAAGCTCCCAACTTGCTAATTTTTTCGTCAAGTCGTCTCTATCAACATTTCCTCTGACAGCAACTACAGGAGCTATAGCTTTTAATTCTTCTAAAACCTGTATATTACCAACATCACCAGCGTGTATTATCAAATCAACATCATTGAACCACTCTTTTACCTCTGTTCTCAAAAATCCATGTGTATCTGATATTACACCTATTTTCTTATCCATCATCCAAAGAGATCCCCCTAGCTTTTTTTAAACTGAGTATATTATCGCTACAAAATTATAATAATTCCTCTAATTTTTTCTTTGCATATAAATCACATAATGTGTTTTCGAAATGATTTGAATGAGCCTTAACCCATTGAAATTCTATGTATTTGCCATTTGTTAATTCATCAAATCTTTTCCAATTATCAATATTCTTAACCTTTTCTCCATTTGCAGTTTTCCAACCATTAAGCTTCCAACACATTATCCATTCTGTTAATCCTTTTCTTACATATTGACTATCTGTAATAATCCGTATTTTTTCCGTATTTCTTAGAAGTTCTACTCCTTTAATTGCTGCTCTTAGTTCTGTTTGAGATGAACCTGTTTCTAAGGACTCTTCCACATAACTTTTATAATCACCTATAGTATTCTTTATTATAACTGTAAAAGCTCCTTTTCTTTTCTTGTCTGAATAACTTCCATCGATATAAATTTCATGAATAATTTTTTCCCCTTTATCTATAACATAACTATTCTCTGAATTATTCCGTTTATCTAACACAATAATTTTATTTCTATCATTAAATCCTGCTATGTCTTTATTATTTCTAAGTACAAAAACTAAGTTGAATCCTAGAAAATAAGTATCAATTCTTTTATTATGAAGCATTTTTCGAAGTTGGTATTCATTTTTGAGAAGATATAAAGATAAACTATTTTCTGATATAAATTGAAGTTTTTTTTCGTAAGGATTAAAAGAAATTTTCGATAATTCTTCTCCCTTGGAGATATTTATAATATAATCCTTTTCTTTTACATCTACTATTTCCATTCTTAAAATATGCATCTCCAAGATTTTCTCCTCCTTTTTATTATATCTTTTCAAATCTTTTAAAAGTCTTACCTTCTCTTGTAATCTCATCTTGCCACATACTAGTTGGTCTAACCCAAATACCATATTCCCCATACAAAGCACGATAGACAACCATATCTTCTCCTGTCTCGCTATGCTTTGCTAATGCAATTACCTCATATTCATTCCCTTTGAAATGGCGGTATTTCCCTAATTGAATTAAACTACTCATATTTAATCATCCTCTACTTTTATATGTTTGCTCTTATTATAAGACAATTCAATCTATAAGTATACATTCTATGACAATGAGATTAAAAGATAATAATTAAGCTTTCTTATATTAATACGAATTAAACTCAATTTATATAAAATATCATAAATTTTATATAAATTAAAAAAACAGATTGTAAACAATACCAAAATATGCTATCATTAATTCATGGGAACGTTCCCAAGGAGGAGATTAAATGATAACATTAAATGATGTTGCTAAAAAAGCAAAAGTTGGCAAAAGCACAGTATCAAGAGTATTGAATAATAGTAACTCAGTTTCTAAAGAAGCTCGGGAAAAAGTATTGAAAGCCATTGATGAACTCGATTATCATCCAAGTAATGCCGCAAGATCCCTTAAAACTTTTAATTCTTATAATATAGGATTTATTATGGACAATACTATTGACAAAGCATATGCTAACCCCTTTATATATGAGGAATTTAGAGGAATAGAAAAGGTAATTTATGAAAATGGATATAATATGTTGTTATTTGGAAAAGATACCTACCAAAACGGTATATTAGCTGTGGAAGCAGCCTTGAAAGGAAAATCAGTAGATGGATTAATCTTACCTTCAGATTTAATAATATCTGGATATTATGAGAAATTAAAAAAGTTCAATATTCCCATTGTATCGTTAGGACAACTAGAAAACAATTTTGACTTAAGTTGGGTTGATATTGATAATAGAATGGCTGGTTATTTAGCAACAAAATATTTGTATTCTAGAGGATACAAAAACATTTCTTTTCTAGGTATTGATGAAAACAAAATATTTGCTTCTGAAAGATATAAAGGTTATGTGAAATTCTTAAAAGAAATTGGACTAGAAGAACAAAATTTCAGTGAAACATTACAGAATATAGACTCGCTAGTATGTCTTGATAATATTTATGCTCATAAAGCTCTTAACATATGTAAAAATCTAAATAAAGATGTACCTAATGAAATTGGGATTATAACTTTTGACAATTATCCACTCGCAGAATATTTAGAGCCAAGTATTACAAATATTGATATAAATCTTTTTGAACTTGGAAAGCATGTTGGACAAGAAATAATTAGAAAAGTCAAAAAAAAGGAAGGTGATATAAAAAATATTAAGATTCCAGCATCAGTAAATATTATGAACTCGACTAAATAGTGTCGACTAAAAAAATTAATCAAGATTAGGAGGAATATTTTAAATGAAAAAAAGTTTTAAGAAAATTTTAGTTACAATATTATGTTTAAGTATTGTAACCGCTATTAGTGCATGTAGCAAGAAGTCTAAAACTGCCACCACACAATCAAATGCTTCTGAAAAGATCACATTGGAATTTTGGCATTATTGGGATGGTAATAATGGAACTGTAATTAACGAACTTGTAGAGAAGTTCAATGAGGAAAATAGTAATATTGAAGTTAAGCCTGTTTTTATTCCAGGTGGAGAATTAATGACAAAATTACAAGTAGCTATTAATTCAAAAACAACTCCAGCATTAGCTGCCGCAGATATATCAGGAATGGCAAAATTAAAATCTACAGATAAATTATTGGACCTTAATAATTATCTTAAAGATAATAATGTAGATATTAATAGTTTTTATCCTTCTTTATTAGAATATGGTAAAAAGGAAGGTAAATTATATTCTCTACCCGTTAGTACAAATAATTTAGCTCTTTTTTATAACAAAGATATGTTTAAAAAAGCAGGAATAGATCCTAATAAACCACCTAAAACATGGGAAGAACTTAGAAAATATTCTGAAACAATTGTAAATAAGATATCTAATAGCTATGGATTTGAATTTTATACTCAAGTTGGAGATAGTGGTGAAGGATTAACTTGGCAATTACAACCATATTTATGGCAAGCAAAAGCTGATTTCATAAAAGATGGTGAAGCAGCATTTAACAATGAAGGTGGAGAAAAAGCATTAAATTTCTTAACTGGAATGATAAATGATAAACTAACACCAGTTGGCTCTTGGAATGATTTTGATAAAGGTAATTGTGCAATGGTAGTAGACGGTACATGGATGGTAGGTATTTGGAAAGATTCTCTTAATTTTGATTTTGGAACAGCAATGATTCCTATGCCGGAAGATGGAGAACATGCAACTAATATGGGTGGAGAACAAATCTTTGCTTTTAATAAAGATGAAAATATAAATTCCGCAGCTGCTAAATTTATAGCTTATATGGTAGATGCAAATACTCAAATAGTTTGGGATGAGAAGACTACTTTTATGCCAATTAGAAAAGAAGTAGCTGAAAATCAAGATTACCTAAATTGGGTTAATAATACAGAACCTAGATTACTTCCATTTATAGAACAACAAAAATATGCTCATGCAAGACCTTGTCTTGAAGAATATCCAGCAGCTTCTCTTGGATTTGCAAAAGAAATTGAAAAAGCATATTTTGGAAAAATCACTGTAAAAGAAGCACTATCAAATGCAGAAAAAGCAGTTAATAGCGCTTTAGAAAAATAAATATTTTGCGTGAGGGTAAGTGCCATTACCCTCACTAATATATTCTAGTACAATAACTAGATGAAATCAACAATAAGAGGTGCCAATATGAGAGAAAAACAATATAACTTAATCGCATATATTTTTTTACTGCCAGCATTAGTATTATTTTTTATATTTAATTTTTGTCCCATTATATATTCTGCATATTTAAGTACAATCAAATGGGATGGATTTAGTAGAGATAAAAAATTTGTTGGTATTCAAAACTATTTTCAAATAATTACAAACAATGAATTTTACCATTCTCTATTTGTAACTATTATCTATACATTACTCGTAACTTTTATAAGTTTAATCATTGGTATGATTCTTGCAAGCTTATTAAATAACAGCATTAAAGGAAAATTATTTTTTAGAACAGCTTATTTTATTCCTGTAATAACAGCAACAGCAGCAGCTGGGGTTGTTTGGAAATACATGTTTGATCCAACTCAAGGGATTATAAATAAATTCTTTAATTTTGTAAATTTACCTTCTATCCCATGGCTTAATAATCCCTTTTGGGTAATTATATCAATTTCTATTGTAGGTATTTGGAAAAAGATAGGATTTAATCTGATTATCTATTTATCTGCACTTCAAAGTATTTCTCCAGTTTATTACGAAGCAGCAGACATAGATGGAGCTTCATCAATAAAAAAATTTATAAAGATAACTCTTCCGTTATTAAAACCTACAACATTTCTTTTGATAATAATGAGTTTTATTGATTCCTTTCAAATATTTGACCAAGTTTATGTTATGACTAATGGGGGGCCGATGGGTGCTAGTGATGTTTTAGGATTATTTATGTATCGAGAAGGCTTTAAAGTTGGCCATTTAGGCTACGCATCTGCAGTTGGATGGATAATTTTTGCTTTTATATTCACTCTAACAATAGCTCAATCAAAACTTTCTAATAAAGGAGAATAAATCACATGACAAGAGTTAAAAAGATATTAATGTACTTTATTTTGATATTAGGTGCACTTCTTATGATGTTACCTTTTCTCTGGATGATAACTACTTCATTAAAGCCGCTGAAACTTACGTATAATCCACCATATATATTCCCAAAATATTTTGAATTTAAAAATTATTTAGTTGCTTGGACATCTTCAAATTTTATAGATTATTATAAAAATAGTATTATTGTTTCTATAAGTATTACTATCGGAACTATTATAATTTCAGCTATGGCTGCCTATTCATTTGCTAGACTAAATTTCAAAGGCAAAAATATAATATTTTATGTGTTTTTAGGCACTATGATGATACCATTTTACACACAAATAATACCTTTATATCAAATTGTTCAAAAAATAGGTTGGCTTGATACCAAAAGAGCCCTTATTATACCAAGATTATTTAGCCCATTTGGAATTTTCTTATTTAGACAATATTTTATGAGTATTCCAAAGGAATTAGATGAAGCGGCAGAAATTGATGGATGCAATAAATTTCAAATATTTATAAAAATAATTCTTCCATTAGCTAAACCAGCTACAGCTTCATTAGCGATATTCACATTTCTTTTTGGATGGAATGATTTTTTATGGCCTCTATTAGTGAATACAAGACCAGAATATACAACAATTCAAGTAGGTATTGCGAACTTTTCAGGTAAATATGGTACTTTGTGGCCATATTTAATGGCCGGGACAGTTATATCAATACTTCCTGTTTTCATAGTTTTCCTTGCAGGTCAAAAATATTTTATTCAAGGAATTTTAACAGGAGGTATTAAGGAATGAATAGAGAAATTATATATCAAATTTTCCCCGACAGATTTTTTAATGGTAATCCAGATAATAATTTTAGGGTCACAAAACAATGGGGAGATATTGTAGATAGACATTGTGTTATGGGTGGGGATTTAAGAGGAATCATAAAAAAACTTGATCATATTACTAATTTAGGCGCTAGTGCTATATATTTAAATCCAGTTTTCAAGGCAGCTTCTAATCATAAGTACGATACAAACGATTATTATGAAATTGATGATAGTTTTGGCAATTCAAATGATTTTACTGAATTAATTGATGAATGTCATAAAAGAAATATTAAAATTATAATTGATGGAGTTTTTAATCATACAGGGGTAGAGTTTTTCGCATTTAAAGATATTCTAAAAAATAATGAAAAATCTAAATATAAAGATTGGTATGATATCTATAGTTATCCTGTAGTTGTTAGTAATCCCCCTAATTATAGAGCATGCGGTGGTGCAGAATTTATTCCAAAATTAAATACTTCAAATCCTCAAGTTCAAGATTATATAATAGAAGTAATTAAATATTGGGAATCGAAAGGTATCGATGGTCTAAGATTAGATGTACCCTTTGAAATAGATGAAGCATTACTCTCTAAAATAAGACATTCAACTAATTTATATATTGTTGGTGAAATATGGGGTTATGGTTCACACTATGTTCCACAGTATTTTGATGGGGTAACTAACTATTTATTCAGAGATCTTTTGATTAAATCAGTAGTAAATCAATGCATTAATGGCTTAATGTTTATAGATGAATGGAAGACCATTGAAAAGCTCTATGAAAAAAATATTTTCAATAACGTAAATTTAATGGGATCACATGATACCGAAAGAATATTTACATTATGTAATGGTAACATAAAAAAAGTAAATTTGTGTTTCGGATTAATTTTTTTATTACCAGGTATCCCTTTAGTATATTACGGAGACGAAGTTGGCATTGAAGGTCAAAATGATCCTTATTGTAGAGGTACAATGGTATGGAATAAATCAAAATGGAAAAAAGATATTTATAGAAATATACAGAATCTTATTTGTTTAAGAAAATCAAGTAAAGCTCTTCAATCAGGTAATATCCACTTTTCCTATGTAAATGATAGAATTATTGGATTTATAAGAAAATATAAAGAAGAAACTATAAAAGTACTTGTAAACTTTGGTTTCCAAGATGAAATAATTGACGGTACTCAAATAGAATCTTTAAGTTATAAAATACTAGAATAGTAAAATTAGCATGAGTTATTTTCTCATGCTAATTTTTTAATTATCATTTTTCACTATTCTTCGTGTCTACAATTAATAATACTATTCATATTATCTTTTATATTTTCTTTTCCCCATGAATCTACTTCAAAGTTTTGAATGAATATCACATAATTACCATCTAATTCCATTTTCTCTGCAGGGGTAAAAGTTTCTACTCCATATGAAAACAAGTTGGACACTCTTTTCCCATATCTTTTAGCCATCCTAATTTTTATATCTGGAAATTTTTTGATAAGAATCTCACATTGTTCTTGCATTTTATTATAAGTACACATCTCGCTTACCTTCTTCTATCCATTTCAATCTTTCTTCTACTAATTTTCTTCTATCTGGTTCTAAATCATCAAGATGTTTTTTGATTGATATCTCACCAAATTTTTTTGTTTCTTCTGAAGCATAATCGAGCAAATATTCTTTAAAAGTTAATATTGCATTTGGCATACAGAATTTATGAACAAAACCTGGTTTTGCTAGAGACATAAATTCTTCACCAGTCCTTGCACATCTATACCCAGCAGTACAAAATGATGGTATTGCTCCCTTTTCACAAACCCTACCAATAACTTCATCTAGAGACCTCATATCACCTAATTGAAATTGTTCTTTTTCTGGCACATATCCAGTTTCGTATTGTTTGTATCCACCTACACCGATTCTAGAACCAGCATCAAACTGAGTAACTCCAACGCTAAATACATCATCTCGAACTTCCGGATTTTCTCTTGCTGTTAAAATCAATCCTGTATATGGCACCGATAATCTTAATATTGCAACTAATTTTTTAAAATCTCTATCTGATACTCTATATTTCGGATTTTGAGTAAAAGGTGTATCTATAGCAGGCTCAATTCTTGGAAAAGAAATTGTATGTGGTCCTATTCCGTTAAACTTCTTTTCAAAGTGGATAGTATGGTATAAAAGACCCATAACCTCAAATCTCCAATCATAAAGACCAAACAAAGCCCCAATACCTAAATCATCAATGCCCGCTTCCATGGCTCTATCAAGCCCGTATAATCTCCATTTATAATTACTTTTTCTATCTCCTTTAGGATGAAGTTTTCTATATGTCTCGTGGTGATAAGTCTCCTGAAATATTTGAAATGTACCTATTCCTACCTCATGTAGTTTTTTATAACCCTCTACACTAAGAGGAGCTGCATTTATATTAACTCTTCTAATTTCATCATGTTCAGTCTTTACACTATATACAGTTTTTATTGTATCCGCCATGAAATCAGCATTATAATCATCACATTCTCCATAAACAAGAATGGATCTTTTATGACCTGCTTCCATCATTATTCTAGCTTCTTCTCTTAATTCTTCTTCAGTCAAAGTTTTCCTTACAATTGAACTGTTATCTTTTCTAAATCCACAATAATAACAATTATTATCACACTTATTACCTATATATAAAGGAGCAAAAAATACTATTCTCTTACCATAAACTTCCTCTTTTATTTGTAAAGCTGCCTGATACATTTCTTTCAGTAGTCCTTCATCTTCAACACTTATTAGTTTGGCTGTTTCTTCAGGCTCTAGCCTTTTTTTAGAAAGAGATTTTTTGATTATTTCTCTAATTTCCTCTTTTGAAGCATTTTTACCTTCATTAATTTGGTTCCAAATAAGTTCATCATCAATAAAATCACTTTCTTTTCCGTCATAAATCTTTTTGTCAATAAAATCTAACATTTAAATCATTCCTTTCCCTATACAAAAAAGAAAAACTCTCCAAAAGGAAAGTAAAATTTAATAATTACTTAATTACACAATTCCTTTTCAGATTAGATTTAACTTTTCCACAAGGTCTTATTTTTTTAATACAAATATTCAAAGAATTATTATCTCTGAAAATTTGAGTTGTTTGGATAATTTACCATACAATGAAATATTATCACTTAAATATACTTAATGTCAATACGTTTCTTAATTAAAAACTAACCATTTACTCCACAAATAACCATATTTACGAATAAAGCCTCTATCAATGGGTAATATTAAATATTAAGGTATAATTATTATTCATTGCATAAAGGTGGAAATATAATGAGTATACAACTTGATAAAAATATTGATTTTATTATTAATGAAATAGGTATTAGAAGTCCTGTATTTACCAAAAAATTTGTTATTGGTAAAGAGAATGAAATTAATGCAGCTATTATCTATGTAAATGGTTTAGTTAATAGCGATATTATAGATAGGGATATTTTAACTCCATTAATGCTCCACGTAGATGAAAAAGTATTTCTAAGAAAACCTACTGCAGAATATATTTGTCAAAAATATATTCCAATGTCAAATACAGAAACAAAAACAGATATCCTGCAAGTGGTAGATTCCATAAAATCCGGAAAAACTGTTGTGTTAATAGATAATATTGAAGATTTTATTATTGCTGATACTATAGGAGGAAATTATCGTTCTATATCTGACCCAGCAAATGAATCTGCTATCCGAGGCTCTCGAGAAAGTTTTGTAGAAAAATTAGATACCAATATAAGTTTATTAAGAAGAAGTATAAAAGATAAAAACTTAGCACTGGAAAAATTTAAAGTTGGAAGACGTTCTCAAACAGATCTAGCCCTAATGTATATTGATGATATTGTAGATAAAGATATTCTAAATGATGTGAGGAGTAGAATAAGCCGTATTGATGTTGACATTGTTGAATGTACTGGGACCCTTGAAGAATATATTGAAGAAACACCTTATACTGTTTTTCCTCAAATCTATGGTTCTGAAAGACCAGATATAGTTGAAGCAAATTTAATGGAAGGCCGAGTAGCAATTATATTAGATGGTGCTCCTTATGTTCTCACAGTGCCTTCCCTATTTATAGAATTTTTTCAAGCAATTGAAGATTATAGTCAAAGAATGATAATTTCTTCATTTACTAGATTTTTACGAATAATTGCAGTCTTTACTGTAATAACTCTGCCTTCTATATATCTTTCATTAATACAGTATAATGTCGAACTTATCCCGGTAAAATTCATTAATCCCATTGTACAGTCTAGAGAGGGCATAGCTTTAACGCCTTTTCTTGAAATACTAGCAATGGAAATTGTCGTAGAATTTTTAAGAGAAGGTGGTCTTAGGTTACCCCCAAAAATTGCGCCTACCCTAAGTATTGTTGGAGGTATTATTATTGGAAATACTGCAATTGAGTCAAAAATTGTAAGTCCAACAACTCTACTCATTGTTGGCATAACTGCTATAGCTACTTTTCTAATACCAAATTATGAAATGTCACTAAGTATAAGATTTCTTAGGTTCCCTATGCTAATTCTTGCAAATGCTATGGGTTTTTTAGGTATCGTTTCAGGAATATTTTTCATCATAGTCCATCTTTTTTCATTAAAGAGTTTTGGAGTACCCTATTTATCATTTAATAGCAGTAACCTCAAAGACATATTTATAAGAGCTCCCTTATGGAAAATGAATAAAAGACCTGAATCAATCCCAAATAATAACCCAGTAAGGCAGACTAACTTTAGGAGAAAGAATGATGAATAACCAAAAAAAGCTTCTAATTATACCTATTCTTTCAATAATAATGTACATATTTTTTCGTAGTGAAGTGAATTATTTACCAGTTGAAGACCTTGATATTCCATCAGGAATAGGAATCGATCTAGTATCAAATAATACCGAGTATTGTATACCTATTTCTTTTTACAATTATAGTAGAGATAATGAAATTTTTAGCATAATAACTACTGGAAGAAGTAATTATATTTCTGGAACTAGAGGATCACGGTCATTGTTGTCAAATAAAAAAATTATATTAGGCCTTGAGAGAATATACATATTTAGTGAAGACTATTCAAGATTTGGAATAAAAAATTTGATAGATATAGAATTTAAAAATCACTCTATAAATGATACAGCTCTGTTGTGTGTATGCAAAGGAAAAGTTGAAGACATTTTAAGCTATAAAATACCCACATATCCTAGCGCTGCTGATTATTTAGAAGGAATAATTGAACATTCTGTCGAATATAATTTTTTTTCAGATAATTATAAAATGATGGATACTTTTGTAAGAATGAATGCTGAAGGAAGAAATATAGTATTACCTTATGTTGAAATTAAAGACGATAAATTACAAATTACAGGTATGGCATTATTCAAAAAAGATAAGATGGTTAGAAAATTAAATATTCATAAATCTAGAGTTATGAATATGCTAAGAGAAAATAAGGTTAAAGGAATGTTAGTCTTACAAAAAAATCAAAAAGAATACATAAGTTATTATGTTAAAACATCACGAAAAGTTCGTTGTGAAAAAAAAGAAGATGAATTTACATTTTTTATAGATTTATATTTAAATGGAGAGATTATTGAAAATGAACTGTTTCCTGATATTCATGAGAGTGCTGAAACTATGAAAGATTTTGAAAGTCAAATGATAGAAAAAGTAGAAAAAATCAGTTATGATTTCATAAAAGAAATGCAAAAAGACTATAAAGTTGATTGTCTTGCATTAGGCAAAGTCGCTGCTGCCAAATACGGAAGACATACAGGAGTTGATTGGGATGAAGTGGTTTCTGATTCTAAGATTATTGTTAATGTAAAAGTTAATGTAGATAAGATGGGTAGAGGTGATTATGAATAAAGAAAAAAATAATCTTCTAACTTCTAATGAACTGACATTCTTTTTGTTAAGCTTTGTAATTGGCGGAACTGGAATAATAAAACTACCTAATGTACTTGTAGAAACAGCAGCACAAGATGCATGGATTTGTACTATAATTGCACTAATTTATCCAGTAATTATTGTTCTTATTGCCAGTTTTATTATAAATAAACATCCAAGAGAAAATATACTATGTTTGAACAAAAAATACTTTGGTAGATTATTTGGGAATATTTTAAACTTTATTATTATGATTCAATTTTTATCTCTAACTGTTGGAATAATATCTGACTTTATTATTCTAATAAGAACTTATATAGTGGGTTTTTTAACACCCTTGAAAGTTGGGATAATAGCAGTAACTTTAGCCAGTTATGGCGCTTACAAAGGCTTAAAAGTATTAGGAAAAGTAAGCACATTAATATCTTATATTTTTATATTAATAATGATACTATCAATAGGTTCTCTGAAATACGGTAGCATATTAAATCTACAACCTGTTTTCGGTTCTGGTTTATCTAATATTTTAGAAGCAACTAAATCAACTGCTTATGCTTACTATGGTTGGGAAGCACTCCTTTTATTTTACCCCTATGTTCAAGATACTAAGACCATAAAAAAATCTGCTTTAAAAGCAATAGGAATATGTGGCGTAATTTATTTATGGGTGGTTTTTGCCACTACTTTCTACATAGGCATAGATATAATACCTAAAAGTTATTGGTCTTTGATATTAGTTTTTGAAAGCATTAGTATACCAATAATTAATAATTTTAGATATATATTTACATTTGTTTGGATTCTATTATCCTTAAGGATTTCAGCAAATTATTATTTTGCTACAGCGTTCAATTTAAGTAATTTGACAAAAATAGATATAAAGAAAATCTGTATATTTATATATCCCATTATTCTTTACTTATCTATAAAACTATCAAATAGAATATTGAGAAAAGAAATATTTGATTTTGTAACTCCTATTTTTATTGTTTTCAATTTAATATCTTTTACATTAATAGCTTTATTAATATCACTAAAACATAAATCTTCTTAAAGTATCTAAAGGTGATGGATAGATTTTATATTCATCACCTTTATTTATAAGTAACTGAAAGTGTTTTTTTATGTTTATTCCATCTCAAACAACCCAAGAATTTCTTCTTCACCCATAGCACCAAAATTTTCACCACAGGACAATTCATCTCCCATTAACTCCGATATAAGCTTTTTCTTTTCTTCTTGGAGAGCAATTATTTTCTCCTCAATAGTTCCCTTGGCTATTATTTTTATTACTTCAACTACATTCTTTTGCCCTATTCTATGAGCTCTATCAGTAGCTTGATCTTCCACTGCTGGATTCCACCAAGGGTCAAAATGAACTACTATATCAGCAGACGTAAGATTTAGACCTGTTCCTCCAGCTTTTAAACTTATTAAGAATACAGAGTTTTCACCTTCATTAAAATTCTTTACCATCTTCATTCGCTTTGAAGAAGGCACTGAACCATCTAGATAACTATAAGATATTCCTTCTTTCGTAAATCTTTTATTTATGTTTTTAAGAACAGATGTGAATTGGGAAAAAATAAGTATTTTATGTCCCTGTTCTATACTTTTATTAATCAGTTCTATTAGAGCTTGTATTTTCCCGCTACCACCACTATAATCCTTCATAACCACTGAAGGGTCTAAGCATAGTTGCCTTAACTTTGTTATATAAGAAAGTATTTCTATTTTACTATTTTTAAACTCATCGCCTTTCACCTTTTTTTCAATAAGCTCTACTGCATGGTTTGCATATATTCCATACACTTTTTTTTGTTCATCGTCTAAATTAACCATAAGTGTTTTCTCTATCTTCTCAGGCAATTCCTTCAAAACCTCCTTTTTTCTTCTTCTAAGAATGAAAGGTTTTATAAGTTTATTCAACTCAGCTAACACTTCTGGACTCTCTTTTAGCTTTTTATGATATCTTACACTAAATACCTTCTCATCATATAGATATCCAGGCATTATAAAATCAAATATTGACCATAATTCCATAAGTGAGTTTTCTATTGGAGTTCCTGATAACGCAAACCTGTGCCTCGCATTAATTTCTTTCATAGCTTTTGCATTTTGAGAGTGAGGATTTTTTATAAACTGAGCTTCATCCAAAATACAATAATCAAAATTTACTGCCTTATAACCCTCTAAATCTCTTTTTGCTAAGTTATATGTTGTTACAATTACATCATAATCCTTTATATTCTTTAATATCTCTTTTCTTTCTTCTTTTGACCCATTTGCAGCTACTACTCTTACAGAAGGCGCAAATTTCTCAAACTCACTTACCCAATTATATATCAATGAAGTTGGCGCCACAATCAAAGATTTACTTTCTTTATTGGATAATATGAAAGCAATAGTCTGTAGAGTTTTCCCCAGACCCATCTCATCTCCTAAGATTCCTCCAAAGCCTAAATAATCTAATGTTTTAAGCCAATTATACCCCAACTTTTGGTAATTTCTGAGGTTTCCATTTAACTCAAGAGGTTCTTCAAATTTTAATTTTTCAATATTCTTAAATTTATCTTTTATTTCTTTTAGTTCTTTTTTGCCTTTTATATATCTTATATTATTTTCTTCTAAATAACTATGCAAAAAAACACCTTTATTTTTAGGAATCTCTATATAATTATCATCTACCTCATTAGGTGCAATAGTATTTAGAAGTTTTAAAAACTTATTTAGCTGCAATTCTTGTAAATCTAGATACTCACCATTTTTAAGCTTATAAAATTTGAGATTATCTCGAAATGCCCTTAGTATCTCTGTAGTTTCCTTAGACGGGATATCTCCAATTTTAAAGTCCATTTCAAAGTAGTTATACTTCCCTGATTTAATATTTCCCTTAATTCCTTTTGCACCCAAAGACTTTAAACCTTTAAAGTTTTCCGAGTAATATACCTCTCCAATTTCTTGAAGTTTAGCTACTTCACTTTTAAAGAATCTAAAAATATAGTCATCTCCTCTTGTGAAATTAAATACCCCTTTTATCTCAACAAAACCAAAAGTATTGAGAAGTTTCATTACCTCTGCTTCCTTTTTAGATTCCCTGTATATAACTTTTTCATTGCAATCCTCAAAAATATTAAACTCGTAACTTCCATATTTAACTTTCAATATCAGTGTAATCTCTTTACCCTTCTCATCAAAATAAAAATTAAATCCACATTTGTCTATCACAATTTTATTTTTAATAGCTTTAGATAAAGTAACATCATCCGATAAAATATTAAGTTCTGGAATTAATTTTCTAAGTATAGTATCTTCCTTATCTTTGCTTATGGTTACAACCTTACTCTCATTAAACACTTGAAGGTACGGGCTTATCTTGTAACAAAACTCATACTCTGGTAAATATATTGATGTCCCATATAGAAAAACATTTTCTTTAGAACCTAAAACCTCTGGCATCCCATCAGAAGATTTTAAAATATAATTGTCTTTTATAGTCTTCAAATTAAAATTTATAGGTGGAGACTCATATAAAATCTCAGTATCTACATCTCTTGAAAAAAAGCCCTCGCTCAAATATACTCTATGATTATTAATAACGTCAAAAAATTCCCTAACTAAATAACTAGGGATAAAAACATTCTTTCCATTTAAATATTTCTCTTTATGTCTATTAAAAGACTTTTCCCCTCCGCTCATCTCTCTTAGCGTCTCAATAAAATCTATAAGTCTCCTATCCTTCAAACTTAGCCTTAGATTCTGGATATTAAAAGTGAAGTTCTTACTATATTTAATAGGAAATTTATTATGATAAGATACTAAAAAATGCTCTATATCCTTCAAAATATAAAGACTTCTAGCACTCATAGATTTTAATCCTATTTTGAAATTTGCTGAAATTTTATCATCCCACAAACTTTTATTAATATAAACCTCTATTTTAATTTCATCTTTATTTTTATCTATTCCTTCCCCTAGAAGCATTGACAAAACATTATTTCTATTTTGAAATATACTATTTTCAGAGATATCTTCATTTTTTAAAAGGGGATGTTCAACTAAATCACTCAAAGCTTTGTAAAATGTAGCAACTAAATGCTTGCAACAATAATTACTTTTCTTAAACTCATTCTTTTCATAATCTAAACAACTGCAGTAAGTAGAAAAAATACTTTTTTTGTCCCAATCCATCTCAATTTTTGTATGATATTCATTAAAAAGATTTTCTGAAATAACATTCCCATCTATACAAATAAAATTATCTTCACTAGTTATATTCAACGAAGAAATCAGGTCATTATTGAGAACCCTTTGCCCTTTTGCATAATTCTTGCCACTGGTTTCTTCATTAAAAATTTGTAATAACATATTTTCGCTAACCATATTAACTCCCTATCAATTTGAATTTATCTTTAATTATATCATAAATTTCAATGCAACGTCTTCTTGCTTTTTAGAATTTGGAAATCTAATTGCAC
Organism: Clostridium sediminicola; assembly: GCF_050402865.1. Lineage (NCBI taxonomy): Bacteria > Bacillati > Bacillota > Clostridia > Eubacteriales > Clostridiaceae > Clostridium > Clostridium sediminicola. The sequence goes on along the minus strand of NZ_BAABMF010000009.1, from coordinate 125,046 downwards.
GAATGATCGTTATTCATTAAATAAAATTTCATAACAAAATTGAAGCTTTCTATAATAATCGAGTTCAATAAGATCTGTAGGTTTAACTTTTCCATCTTCTTTATCAAAATAAGCTAAATCAGCATATTTCAACATCTTATATACAAACTGAGAACAAAACATAATATTAGGTTTATGGGAAGATTTAAAAACCAATCCCATCATATTATAGGCACTGCCTTCTTCATTGATTTCCTTTATTCTATCAATGAGTTGCTTTTTCTGGTTTTCACTAGCTTTAACTTTATAAACAATAATTGAAGCCTCTTCTTTTTTATTAAAAAATTCTATCATTTCATGATTTAACCCTGGCGGATAAACTTTTTCCCCTCCATTATAGCTAATAATAGTTTTTAAGTCATAATCGAATGCTAGAGATGCATGATTATATTGTTTTTTTGTAAAGACAGAAATCAATTCACTTGCTGCACTACCTGTATTCGATATTACTATATAAATATATGGATCTTTTAAACTATTATAAGCTGTCTTGAAATAATCATTTGTTAATGTACCATCATTAATATATTTTATTGAACTATGTCTTGGCAAATCCTTAACTATTTCTTCTAATTTATCTGTAGAAATTCTGTTTTTTATTTTATCTATTCCTTTTACTTTTTCATGCAATTTATTTATAGCACTTTTGATTTCAGAAAAACTCATTGTATTAATATCTTGAACTGACGGAAAATAAAACTCTGTATATTTGTTAATTGTAATAAGACTTTCAAACAAATATGGCAAAGCCAATAAAAATATCCCAATAATTTTATTAATAAAATAAATCAAACTTATATACTGATAATTGAATAAGTTTCTAGCAAAGAAAATTAATTGCCCAACTAGTAAAATGATATATATAAACATTAAATACATTCTAAATCTTTTTCTGGAATTAATTTTTACAGCTCTAAATATCATAAGTAGAAAAACAAAAATAGCTGCTAAAATAAATATGGCTTTATCTCCGTAAAAAAGCAAAATTAAAAAAGCCATGATTTTACTTATATTAACAAACATTTTGTATTGTTTTAAATCATTCATTATATACTCTCCTTACCTTGAATCACTAACTGTCAAAAAAATATCTCAAATGACACTACTCAATTTTACATTATTAAGCTTCACTTATCAATTCTTATATAAAAATAAATCATCTTCTCCAAAAATTCAACACTAATGACTTAAAGCAACCCAAACAAAAAACTTGAATTAAAATTTTAAACATTTCAATTCAAGCTTTTTATCCTTAAATATATATTGTATCACTAACCATTACCTACTACTTTTAGCTTTACTTAACAATTGATCCTCTTTCTTTTCTATCTACAGTCATTGCTACAGCTGCAATAACTAAAGCACCAAAAACAATATGCTGCCAAAATGCATTTACACCAACTACATTCATACCATTGTGTATAACTGTTACAATTGCAACTCCTAATAAAGTATTCATTACACTCCCTTTACCTCCACCTAATGAAGTTCCACCTAAAGCTACAGCAGCTATTGCTTTCAAAGTAAATGGGTCTCCAACTGTTGGTATTCCACTCTTTAACTTCGCTGATAAGAATATTCCAGTTAAAGCACAGGTCAATCCACACAAGGCAAAAGCAGAAATTTTAACAAAATCCACATTAATACCTGAAATTTTTGCTGCTCTTTCATTTGCTCCTACTGCAAAGAATCCTTTTCCAAAGTAAGTTCTTGTCTGTATAACATAGAAAATAGCCAACACTACTATTCCTATAATAAAATATGATGTTATAACACCAAAATCCATTTTTCCCCAAGCAATATAATTGCCTTGTTGAAAAGGAATTTGAAGGGGTGCACCTCCAGAAATAAGGTAAGCTGCACTTTGCCAAACACTTGAAAAACCTAAAGTTACAATAAATGAAGGAATTTTAACTTTTGTATATACTACTCCATTAATTAATCCTGCCATTATTCCATATAGAGCAACCACAAAATATACACCATATCCTAATTTGGGTAACAAAATAACAAATAAAACAGTACTACACGAAACAATGGAACCAACAGATAAATCAATAGAACAAATTAATAAAACGCAAGTTACACCACATCCTAAAACTAATAATGGGGCCAAATCTTCTAATAGATTTTTGATGTTGAAAGAACTTAAAAAATTCTGATTAATACTCGTGAAAATAATTAGTAACACTATGATTGAAATAATGTTTGTGTATTCAACAAAATTAACAGATGCTTTTTTAGATTTTGAATTTTTAGATTTTAATAATTCCATAATAACCTCCCCTTCTACATCATATATTTTATTATATCTTCCTCAAGAGGTTTATCTTCAGGTAATGCATTAAATCTGCTCGTAATGAGACCATCTTTCATGACAAGTATTGTAGAGCTTAATCCAATACATTCATCTAATGTATCTCCAAGTAAAATAACCGAAATCCCCTTAGCTGTTATTTCTCTAATTAAATTATATATTTCTTCTTTTGCACCAATGTCAACCCCTCTTGTTGGATGGTTTAAAACTAAAATTTTAGAATCACTTGCTAATATTCTAGCAAAGACAACTTTTTGAGCATTTCCACCACTAAGTTGAATCGTTTGTTCTTTATATGAGGAACATTTTATTCTTAATTTATCAATCCAGAATTTAGCTTTATCTATCTGTTTCTTTTTAGATATCAATGCTCCCTTTTTCACATCTGATAAATTTGACATACTTATGTTTTCTATTAAACTTAAAGTTTCAAAGATTCCCTCTTTCCTTCTCTCTTTTGGAATCAATAATATACCATTTTTTAATGCTTCATGAGGCGCAGAAAACTCTTTTTTTACATTGTTAATCCAAAGCTCGCCAGAAGTATATTTATCATCTCCAATAATAACTGAACATAAGTCTTCTTTTCCCGAACCGACTACCCCACAAATTCCCATAACTTCGCCTCTATGAAGTTTAAACGATACCTTCTTAAAGCTACCTCTCAACCCAAGATTTTTTGCTTCTAAAACAATATCCTTATCAGGTATAGTTTGATTTGAGATTTTATAATACTCTCCTGCACTCGTTCTACCAACCATTTTTTGATAAATCAATGCTTCATTTGCCTCTTCCTTTTTTACATGAGCAACATTTTCTCCATCTTTAAATACATAAATTCTATCGGATATTGTTAAAACTTCATCTATTCTGTGAGATACAAATATAACTGAATTGCCTTTCTTCTTCAATTTTTCTATTTGAGAAAACAGATATTTAACCTCATCATCATTTAGAACTGATGTAGGCTCATCCAATAATATTAATGAATTTTCTACTTTTGAACTTTTCACTAAATTAAAAACCTTAGCAATTTCCACCATTTGCCTAGTAGCAAAATTTAATTCACCTACCTTAACCTTCGGATCAATATTTTTTAAATCTAATTCTTTAAAAAGGTTTTCAGTATCCTTGTACAACCTTCTCCAGTTAACTAACCCAAATTCTTTATAATTTTTTTCTTTCCCAAAAAATATATTTTGGCCAACAGATAAATTAGTTATAACTGATTGTTCTTGGAATACCATACCTATTCCTAATTCATTAGCTTCCTTAGGAGTTTGAGGAGCATACTTTTCGCCAAAAATATCCATTTCGCCTGAAGTAGGCATTTCAACTCCCATAATCAGCTTTAATAAAGTAGATTTTCCAGCCCCGTTTTCTCCTACAAGGCCTATTACTTCTCCTTCATTTATTTCCATAGAAACATCATGTAATGCAACAGTACCAGGATATTTCTTAGTTATGTTTTTAATATTAAATAATTGCTTTGCCAATTTCGACCCTCCTTAAGCACACTGATATCTATTTTGTTATAATCTTTCTATTTCTTGTAACTGATAAAGATACCGCTGCAACAATTATAATTCCTTGTATAGCATATTGAATATAGGGATTTACCCCTAGCAAAATCAATGCGTTCTGTAATACTGTAACTATAAGAACGCCTACCAAGGAATTTACAACTCCTCCTTTTCCACCACTAAGAGATGTTCCTCCTACAACTACAGCCGTTATTACCGGAAAAACCATACCTTTACCAACTAGGATTTCTCCTCTACCGTAACGAAACGCTCCAATAATACCTGCTATTCCTGTACATAGTCCAGCCCAAGAAAAAGCTAATATCTTTACTCTATCGATATTTATACCACTTACTTTAAGAGTATTTTCATTATCTCCTATAGCAAAAATATATCTACCAAGACCAGTAAATTCTTGAATTATATATGCAACTACAAAAATTAACAATGAAATCCATGTAATACTTGGTATGCCTAAGAATACACTTTCTAGTACATCCTGCATTGGCCTATCTTGAATAGTTGCTGGAATCCCTTTATATGCAAGTAATGCAATCCCTGTTGCAACACTAGACATCCCAAATGTAACAATAAATGATGGTAATTTTAATTTCACATGAATTAACCCAGATACAAAGCCCATAAAAGCGCCAATACATATAACAATCAACACACCAAATATTCCCAAATCAAAAGTGGTAATATTATTTAATACAAGTAGTGAAATAACGGATGCTGTAAGTCCCATAACACCATCGACCGAAAGATCAATTCCGCCCATAACTATAACAAAAGTTATACCCATAGCTAAAATAAGAAGTATAGATGCTTGTCTTAGTAAAGATACAAAATTAAAAGCTGTAAAAAATCCTTGAACTGTAAAACTAAATATTAACAATAAAAAAACCAAAATGATAACAGGTGCCATCTTAATAATTTTGTCTTTCTTATTTTGCTCAGCAATTTTTTGAGAGAATTCTTCTGCAATTGTCGCAGATTCTAAGTTTCTCTTCATATCTATATCACCTCATATAAATTTCTTAAATTTTGTAATAATGTTAAGTTTAAAATTCTAGAGAAGTATCAATAATACTATCTTCTCTAGAAAATATATTATTTAATTTCCATCGGTCTAGCTATACATGTATCTAATGCATTATAGTCATATTTAGGTTTATTCTTAATGAATTTCTCTTCATAATCATCAACTGTATCAGCAGTAACTAAATAACCTGGTGTATGAATCATAGATTCTTCTGGCTTCATAGTTTTTGTATCTAATTTTCCACTATAAGCTGCATAAGGATATGCTAATCCATAAAAAGCTTGCATCCAGCCATTACTTGATACTGTTGCTAACATATCGCCATCTTTCAATGCTTGAATAGCACCATCTATAGCATTTATACCTACAACTTTCACTTTTCCATTCATTTTTTTAGCTTTTAGAGATTGAATAGCTGCTAGAGCCATAACATCGTTAGCACACCAAATACCATCTACATCTTGATATTTTGAAAGCCATGTTTCAGTAACTGTAAAAGCTTTTTGCGAACTCCATTCTCCACTTTGACTGTCTAGAAGTTCTATATCAGGATATTCTTTTAAAGCTCTTTTTAAACCATTGTATCTATTTATAGCAGCTGTATTCGCAAGCCTACCTTGTATTGCAAGTATTTTTCCTTTTCCAGGCGTTTCTAGAGAATCGAACATTTTTTTTGCAATATCATATCCTGCCTGTTCATCATCTTGAGATTGGAATAAGGAATAATACTCATGATTAGTTGGAAGAACGCCTTCAGCAGTACTCCAAACTGAACTCCAATATATACCTTCTTCTTCGCATATCTCTGCTATAGTTGCAATATTAGGAGCTTGATTAGGGTCGATGAAAAGGATTACATCTTTTCCACCACGAGCAATAAGCGATTTGATATTATTAATCTCTTTTTCATCATCATCTTCACTTAACATAACTTGTAATTCAGCAGTACCTTCTGGTAAAGAATTTACAAACATCTCAGCTCCTTCTTTTAACGTCACATAATATGGATTAGATAGTGAATGTAGTTCAATAGCGCAAATAAGCTTGTTTTTCTTTTCGCCTGATTCTTTACTTCCTGTAGTCGTATCTTTTGTGTTACTACAACCAGCTAATGAACCCAATATCAATGTACAAAATACTAATAAGGCTAACAATTTCTTCATAAAAAATCCCCCTTATAATAAATGTTTTATATTTTTACTCAATTATACAAAATACTCTTATTGCGTTAAATGGATAATCTTTATATTTTTTATATATTTTTTTACCTATTTTTTATAATACTTAAAATATCATTATGTTTTACAATTTATTATTATTTTTTATAATATATTTTTATAATTTATCCATATTCATAACTTTATTTATAAAAAGAAAAGAGAAGTAGCAATAATGCTATCTTCTCTGAAATATAACTATTTTTCTATATCCATTGGTCTAGCTACACAAGTTCCTAGTTCAGTATAATCGTATTTTGGTTTATTTTTAATAAACATTTCTTCATATTCATCAACTGTATCATTCGTAATTAAATATCCTGGAGTGTATATCATAGATTCTTCTCCTTGCATAGATTGGGTATCAATTTTCCCTGTGTAGGCTGCATATGGATAAGCTAGCCCAAAAAAAGCTTGCATCCACCCATTACTAGATACTGTAGCTAATAAATCTCCTTTTTTTATTGCTTCAACAGCACCATCTATACTATTTATACCTACAACTTTTACTTTTCCATTCAAATTTTTAGATTTAAGTGCTTTAATAACAGCAAGCGCCATATCATCATTAGCACACCAAATCCCATCTACTTCTCTATATTTAGCAAGCCAATTTTCAGTAATTGCAAAAGCTTTTTCAGAATTCCATTCTCCACTTTGACTATCCAATAATATTATCTCAGGATATTCATTTAATGCTCTCTTTAAACCATTATATCTATTTATTGCAGCCGTATTAGAAAGTCTCCCTTGTATGGCTAATATTTTTCCTCTTCCAGGTATTTTAAGTGAATCAAACATTTCTACAGCAATATCATATCCTGCTTGCTCATCATCTTGGGATTGAAATAATGTATAATATTTATAATTTGTTGGATATACTCCTTTAGCAGTGCTCCAAACCGAACTCCAATAAATACCTTCTTTTTCACAAATTTCAGCTATTCCAGAAAGATTTGATGCTTGATTTGAATCTATAAAAAGTATTACATCCCCTCCACCTTCAGCTATGAGAGATTTTATATTTTTAAGTTCTCTCTCATCATCATTCTCACTAAACATTACCTTTAATTCTGCAGTATCTTTAGGCAATGAATTTACAAACATCTCTGCTCCTTCTTTTAAAGTAGTATAATAGGGATTAGATAATGAATGAAGTTCAATAGCACAAATAAGCTTTTTTTTCTCTTCTCTAAAATCACTATTTTGATTTTTATTACTACACCCTACTAATAAACTGGTTATGGTCGTAAAAAAGAATAATACGGATAATACTTTCTTCATGAAACTCCCCCCATTTTTATATTGTAGTCTACATATAATCGTTATTTTCCTATTAATTATACCATATTCTTCAATTTTCTTACTTACTCTCATTTACTTCACATCACAAAATGTTTTCTTTTCACAAGCAAACAATGCAATCCCTAAACTACTAAGAAGTCAATTTTTCACAAAGAAGATTCTATATTACTTTTCATTTTTAATTATTGGCAAAGTAATTTTAACATTTGTACCTTTACCTTTTTCACTAAATATTTGCAAACCATAATCTAATCCAAAATATAATTTGATTCTATCTTCAATATTTTTAAGTCCTATCCCACTAAACCTATTCTTTTTTTCTTTTAGTATTAATGGTTCATCTACATTCATACCTATACCATTATCCATAATAGTCAAAACTAATTGATTATTTTCAAAAAACGATGATATTTCAATCTCCCCATTATTTTCAATTTCCTCAAACGCATGAATAATCACATTTTCCACAATAGGTTGAAGCATAAATCTAAGAACAGTACAATCTAAAGTTTCATTATTTATTGAGTATATTACTCTGAAAATATCACCATATCTATATTTCTGAATTTTTATATAATTCTTAACATTATTCAGTTCATCTCTCAAATTTACTGAATAATTATTTTTAGAAATATTATACTTAAGTAGGTTAATTAGTGCCGTTATCATATCCGCAATATTATCAACATTTTGAATAATAGCCAACCATTTTACCGAGTCTAAAGTATTATATAAAAAATGAGGATTAATTTGGGACTGTAGTATTTTAAATTCCATTTCGGATTTTTTCTTTTCTTCATTAATTTTATCTGATATCAAATTTCTTAATTGGTTAACCATTTTATTAAATGAATTACTTAGTACCCCTAATTCATCTTTATTTCTTAATTGGACATTGACATCTAATTCTCCGTTCTCAACCATTTTTATTTTTGAATTCAACTCTTTTATTGGCCTTGTAAAAGTAGTAGAAAGAATATATGATGCAAAAAATGATAATACTATAAAAATCATCGTTACAATCATAGCTATAGTTTGAACAGGTTTTGCTTTATCATAAATTCTTTCAGCTGGTACTATTCTAAAAATTTTCCATTTGGTATATCCTATATGAGTTGAAATTATATAGCTTTGTTCGCCAAAAATTTCTGTTTTATTGCTATTAGAAGAATTTAATTCTATTAACTTTTCGATTTCCTTTCCTTTAAAATTGTGATATGGATAAGCATAAATTTTTTCACCTTTATCGGTAAGAACAACTGTTTTTTCTTCACTTTTTACCGACTCTATTGCAAATAGTTTTTTTAAATAAGCATAGTTAATATCAATAATAATAGTTCCGATAGCACTATCTGTCTTCAAATCAAAAACGGGCCTAACATAAGAAATAGTATCTAAACTTCTTTTTGATGAATACTCCATATTATGTATTTTTGTATAAGAAAACTTATTAGCAATAAAATCATTTTTCTCCAAACTAAAAAAACTTCTTAATAATTCTTCATTTACTTCAGAGTCATTTGTATAGATCTGACTATTAGGTGATAAAATATAAATATTATTTATATACCCTGGTACTTTTAACATATCCTTTAGCATTTTATCAATCTCATTCTTAAAATAAGTATCTTTTTCAATGCTATTTTCTTTTTCTAAGGCATCAATTACTAATTTGTCTGTAGCTAAAAAAGAACCTGTTGTGACTACAAGTTTTAAAAAAGTTTCTAATTGTTCTTTTGATTTTTTAGATTCAATAATCATATTATCAATAGCATTATTCTTTAATGTTTGAAAAAACAAAACATAAATAGCTGTACTCGATATTATCAAAGCTAATATTGTAATAGTTGCTATATATGTAAAAAGCTTATTTTTAATTGAAAAAAAATTCAACACGTACACCTTCTTTATAAATAATTGAAATTCTAAATTAATATTTATCTTCGACATGTGTTTATTTTTTCCTTTATGTTCGACTAACATTGGATTTACTTAATTATGAAAAAATAATATAATTATACTATGTTGTTTAACTTAAGGATAACCTATAAGGAAGTGCTTTTATGAAAAAAGTTTTAATTGCTGATGATGAAATGTTAGTTAGAATAGGTCTAAAATCAACAATAAATTGGAAAGAAAATGGATACATTGTAGTTGGTGAAGCCAAAAATGGTAAAGAATGTATTGAGATTTTCGACAAATTTAATGCAGATATCCTTATTACAGATATAAAAATGCCCATTGTAAATGGTTTAGATTTAATTCAAACACTAAAAAAGAAAAAAGAAAATCTAAAATCTATAATTTTAACACATTATGATGACTTCAATTATGCTAAAGAAGCTATTAAACTTGGAGCATCAGACTATATTCTAAAATCTAACTTAACTAGTGAAAATTTATTACAGATTTTGAACAAGTTATCTAAAGAAATAGATAAGGAAAAAATATACATGGTTTGTGAAGAAATTAATACCACCAATGAATCCTCTGATTCAATAAACTTCATAGAAAATTATCTATATGAAATGTTTTATGGAAACGATAGTTTAGTAGCTCAAACTAATATGAAGAATGAAAAAATGTTTAGATATGCTGATTTTATAGTTGTTTATAGTTCTATCTACAAAGATGTAAGTAAAGGTTATCACTATTATGGTAAGAATTCAACATTTAGAAACACTGTTTATAATATTTCAAATAATGTTTTTGATAATTTACAAATTAATAAGTATATTACATTTGTTAATGATAACATAGTATACCTTTTAAATTTCCCCAAAATTAACAATGTAGTAGATTCAACGAGAAAAATATATAATCTAATAGATTCTTTAAAAAGAAATATAATACAATTTCTTGATGTTGATATGTATATAGGTGTTAGTGGAATGGAATCTAATATTAACTCAATTCCTAAATTATTTGTACAAGCTAAAACTGCTCATGAAAAAAATTTCTTTGATAACAATAAAATTACCATTTATACGAAAAACACTAACAATGATTTCAAAATTGATTATAATGTATCATTACAACAATTAAATGAATATTTAATCACTTATGATGAAACTGAATTAGCTAATTATATAAACTCTATATTCGATAATTTAAAGAAAATAAAAAAAATTAATCTTGTAAAAAATACACTAGGAGACTTTATGAGTTATGGAAAAATATTAGCTGAACAACTTAACTTAAGTGATTTCACTTCTAAAAAAATCGATAGATTTAATTATAGTAATATAAACAAATTTAAAAAATTCGATCATATGAGGCAATATGTTTTAGACTTATATTCTGAGATGCTACATGCTAAAAAACATAATAACATCCATAATTATTCATACGCCGTTTATAAGAGTATTGAATTTATCAAAAAAAACTATCAGCACAATATATCTTTATCCGATATTTCCGAACATGCAGAAATAAGCAAAAGTTATCTTAGTGTACTTTTTAAACAAGAAACAGGAATTAATTTTAGCACCTATTTAATACAATATAGAATTGAAAAAGCCAAAAAACTTTTGTTAGAAACTAATTATAAAATGTACGAAATAGCTGAAATGGTTGGTTTTCTTAATCCTTATTATTTTAGTAAAGTATTTAAAGATATTACTGGATATACTTGTAAACAATTTAAATCATTAAAATATTAAAAGAGACTCAAAGGAGTCTCTTTTAATATTTTATTCTTGATAATTTGATATAGTATTTTGAGCTTGTTGACAAGCATCTTCCACAGCATTTAAAGTTTGTTGAATTTTTTGTTTGTTTTGTGGTTTTTCCACTGTGCTAATCGCTTGATTTAATTGAGATTTACATGTTTCAAGTTCATCACATACTTGTTGAACGTTTTGTCTTGCATTTTTTCCTTGCATAGTATTACCTCCATAAATTCAGTAAAATTTTAATTAAAGTTTCTAACAACTTTAGTATGTGAAAAACTCTTAAAAAAATTCACAAATGCGCCAAATTTTATTCTATTTTTTACTTCTATTATTTTTTTCAATTATATTCTTAATGTCTTAATCTGTTCATATGCTATGACTTGATCTTCAATAGTAAATAAATATTCTGTAGAATTCATTCTTAAATCATAACTCATAGGTCTCTCTCTATTATGTTTTACTTTATGCCTTACAAATTCCTCCATATTATTTCTAACTGATATAGTAACATAATCACCAAAAGGATTTGTGCCTACTTTATAAAGTTTTATTGCCTTTATAATACTTAAATAACAATGCTGTACCAAATCCTTAAACTCATAATCTGGTATATGATACTTAGAAGCTTCCTTAATTGCTAACGGAGTATATTTTTTTATTATTTGCTGAATAGCTTGAGAATCTCCATTTTTCGCTCTCAAAATTAACTCTTTCACTTAACAACACCCCTTACGATTTCAAAAATTCAATTATTCTCATATAACAAATACTAACCTATTTGGTTTATCTAGTGATGCTTTGTCATAATCTTACAGTTTCAATACTCGCTATTAAATAGCGTCTCTTTTCTTTTTTATTCGTCTGTATAACTCACAATTGTGTATTGAATATAACTATATTACACCAAATCATAAGGTTTTTCATCACCCAAAATGGGTGATTTTTTGTTAATTTGAATTTAAATAAAATTTGAATTCAAATTAACAAGCATTACATTGATTCTTTAATAACACCATCATATTTATAGTATTTAAACTTTTATAATACAATTTTCTTCAAGAAAATTGTAATTTATGATATAATTATGTATCAAAATTAAAGGTGATGCTATGAAAGATAACAAATTTATTTCTAACAATATTATAAACAGACAATCTGAACTTCAACTACTAAAGGACTCTTTTGAATATATAAAAAACCAAAATAGTAAAGTTATTATTATAAAAGGTGAAAGTGGAATAGGTAAAACTAGTTTAGTTACCAAAGGATTGTACAAAGAAATTACAGAAAAAGCTTTTTTTGGATACGTTAAATATTTAAATATCCAAAATACTCCTTACTACGGTATTATTTCAATATTAGATATCCTTTTTGCCAAAATTCTTTGCGAAAATAACAAATCATTTTCTTTTTGGAAAGAAAAAATTTCAAAAGGTCTATCATCTAATAGCAAATATTTAGCCAATGTATCAATTAATTATAGAAAAATTTATGGTATAAATAGTTCTGTTAAAAATTTAGACTTTTCAAACCTATCCACTAATCTCCAAAATAGTTTTATGGATATTCTAAAAATCTTTTCAAGAAACGGAAAACCGTTAGTACTATTTATTGATGATTTGCAATGGGCAGATAAGGAAACTATTTCCTTTTTAGATGCCTATTATGATCAAATTATGGATTTAAATATACTTTTTATTTTAAGCCATAGATGTAATGAGCTTGAAGATAATAAAGCTGCTAATAATTTTATTAATGGTATAAATACTTTATATGATATAGAAGAATTAGAACTTAAAAATTTTTCTATAGAGGAAATCCAAAAATTTTTACTCCAAAATTTTACTTTTAAAGAAAACGATTTGGAACTATTAGCTAAATATCTCAAAGAAAAGACTTTAGGAAATCCCTATTTTTTAACTGAACTTATAAAACTTCTATATGACAATGGATTGATAATTTTGGACGAAAATAATCAATATCTTAGTATAACTGAAGATTTATTTATTCACGAAATAACAATAAACAATGAACTTATCCAATTAATTCTCAATAAACTTCATACTCTTAGTGAAGATGATAAAAATATATTAAAATATATTACTTGTATTAAAACTAATTTCACTTTAGAATATCTAAAAGAATTAACTCACTTTGATGAATTTGAACTAAAATCAAGTCTAAACATACTTATTAATAAAGGAATTATAATAAATAAAGGTAGCAATTCATATGGATTTTTTCACGACAAAGTATATACTGCTGCATTAAATATGTTTGAGGAAAATATCTTAGAAGAAATAGATGTAAAAGTTGGTTTTTACCATTTACACCACCAAGAAATAACTGATAAAAATATTTTAAAATATATCTATTTTATTAATAAGACAACTAAAGATATAAAAGATTTAAAACTATTAAAAAGAATTTGTAATTTTAATATCTTAGCTGCAGAACAGTCTAAAATGATAGCTTATTTTAGCCAAGCTCTAAATTACTTAAATCTTGCCTATTCTATTTATAAAGATATAGATTTACAAGAGAATGAATTATCTTTTACGATTTTATTTGAAAAAGCAAACATGCATTATCTATTGGGTAATTTAGGTGAATCCGAAAAAATTATAGATTCATTATTTTTCACTAAATTAACTGATTTTCAACTATCAGATTTGTATACACTTAAGTTACAGATATCTTTAAATTACGAAAATTACTCGTTATCTATTGATTATGGTAAGAAAGCATTATCAAAACTAAAATTTTATTTCCCAAGAAATAAGCTTCTCTTACTTTTTTTACTAAAGGAATTAATAAATTTAAAATGGGTTCTCAGAAATAAAACTAAGGATGATTTATTAAACCTAAATGTTCCAGAAGACTCTATTTTCGAAAAACAAATGAATATTATTCTTTATGTTATTCCATGTACTTTCTTAGTAAATCAAAATTTATTTGCTTATATTACTATAAAATCTATTATTCATTCTATAAAAAATGGTAATTCTAAACTAGCTTCTATTTATTACGCAGGACTTAGTGTTATTTATTATTATATATTTAATAATTATGAAAAAGGATTGAAAATATACAATGTATCAAAAAGTCTTTTAGATAACAATAACGATTGCATGGTTTCAAGTTTTTCTAATTATACATTAGGTGTTTTTGTTTCTCATAAACATTTTCATTACTTAAAAAGTAAAGATCACTGTGAAACTGCAATTATAGATGGTGAAAAATGTAATAATATTATTTTTGTAAGTTATAGTATGATAGGGATATATGAAATTTTATCCTTTTCAGGTAATAATCTAGAGATTTTATATAATACTTGTGAAGATCACAAAAACTTTACAATTAAGAATAATTTATCTATGCAAATTAGTGCTATTTCAAATTATCAATTGTATGTAAAACTGTTGCAAAATTATCCATTTGATACAAAAAAAACAAAAGGTTTATTTGCATATAATATTAATGAAATAGAGCATATTGAACAGACTTTTAATTTGAACATGCTAATAGTTATAATTTTTACAATTTATGGTGAATACACTACAGGGCTTCACCTTTCTAATATCCTAATAAAAAAGATTGGTGAGCAAAAAACATATATCGAATATATAAGAACTTTATTCTACGACTGTATTCTAATTTTAAAGAATTTTAATAAATTTAGTGGATTTGAGAAAGTCAAATATAGATCAAGACTAAAGAAGCACCTTAAAATAATAAAAAAAGCAGCCTATCATAATCCTTCCAATTATGAGTGTAGGTATATTCTGCTATTGGCAGAATATGATAGAGTATTTAAAGTAAGTGATGGTGCTTTGCTTAATTATAATAAATCAATTGAAAGTGCCAAAAAAAATAAATTTACTTTAATTGAAGCTATGGCAAATGAATTTGCTTCTTCATATCTTATGGAAAACAAATTAAAGTCAAAAGCAACAGATTATTATTTATCTTCTACTAAATTATTTAATAAAATCGGTGCTTATGGTAAGCTATTTCATATGCAAAAAAATGAGGTTTTATTAATGAATGATAATTTTGAAAATCAGTCTTATAGTGAAAAAATGGAAACTTATTTTAATAAAACCATATTTGATACATCAGGAAATCTTCTAAAGTTATATGGTCTTATGGAAGATACAAATAGAAGTTCAAATCAAAATATAATTGAATTTTTTGTTAAATTTCTTAAAAGTGATTTAATCACTGATAAAATATATCTAATTCATGAAGAAGATGATGATTTTATTATTGCTGAATATTTCGATAAAAATATTCCATCTGCTGTTGTTGGGAAAAGTATTGATAATATTGGAGAAATTCCTGCTAAAATTATAAGATTCTGTTGTAGAACAAATGAAGACTTTATAAGTTTTGATAATAGTAAAAATAACAATTTGTTTTTAAATTTCAATAACTACTTAAATAAAGATAAGACATTAATTTGTTTGCCTATTATCAAAAATAATGGTCTTGTATCTATTTTATATATTGAAAAAACAGGCGGATACAAACCACAAAACATATACTTAATTAAAAATATATTTAGACAAGTTTTAAGCTGCATTAAATTTGAACCTAGCTGTACTAATATAAATAATTCAACAATAAATACTTTTGAAAAACTTACCTCAAGAGAAATAGAAGTGATAAGACTTGTTTCTAAAGGAAATACTTATACTCAAGTTGCAACCATTTTATCTTTAAGCCCAAATACTATAAAAACTCATATGAAAAAAATTTACTCTAAATTTTATGTATCAAAAAAAGCTGATGCTTTAAAAATTGCAGAAAAAGAGGGGTATTTAAACAATAATTAATAGTAATAAACTATCTTATAAACCTAGTAGATTCACCTATCTACTAGGTTGTGTTTTTTAATTACGAAAATATACAATATTATCACCAATATTTTTTTAATGACATATTTTATTAAAAATTGCTGTAATAACAGTGAGCCACCTACAATCTGCAATCCATAATCTTCGAATAGTATAAATAATAAAAATAGCTGTAGATACTTTTTATGATACAGCTATTTTTTATATTTGTGTTGTTTGCTTTAATATATTCAACTATTTACAACTTTATTTAGAAATTTACCAAAACTTGTTGTTACAAATCTTTTAAAAATATTTATTTTACATTTAAAATAATATGGAGCATCATTCCACCCTTTTTCTATCCAGTACTGGCTATCTAAACCTATCAATTTATATGCAAGAACTTTTTGAACTTGAAAATTTATAAGAGCACTAAATGAAGGTTTATAATTTTCCTTATTTTTACGAAGATGTTTTACAAAATTTTCACATTCACTATTTTCTATCTCATTATCTATATTCCTAATAGTTCTTCCTATACTACCTGTATAAAAACCACCCCACTGAATAACCACTCTTTTTAAGTACTTTAAAGTTGGTTTTAAGCCTGAGCCCTTTGTTGTTGATACAACCAGAACCGGCTTACCATAGATATCCGGGCGATGAAACCAACTACAAGTTCTATCAATAAATGTCTTTAGTTTACCAGATACATTTTCTAAATAAACTGGTGAAGTTAAAATTATGCCATCCATTGACTTTATTTTCTCCATAATCTCAAAAGCCTGATCCTTAAACACACACCCTCCTTTAACTAAACAATGTTCACACCCAATACAGGTTTTTATATCGTAATTAAATAAATTTATTATTTCTACATCAATATTGTCTCTTTGTAAAATCTCCTTCAATTGTACAATAAGACCATATGTATTCATCTTTCTATTGCTTGAATTTATCGCAAGTACCTTTATCATAAGTAATATTTTCCCCTTTTCTTCCTAATTATTAAAACATACACTTCTACAATTAGTAATATAACTATACTTACAATTGTAGTGATCATTATTAAAGGATATTTACCTATTATTTCAAATCATCCCTTCTATATATATTATATATCATTTAAATTCACATTAATATACTAATAAAAAATCAAAATATTTAGTAATAAATTTGTAAATAATCATATATTATATAGTAGTATTTTATATTGGAGGAAATTATTATTAGCAAAATTAATTATGAAATGCATAAAAGAGATAAGTATTCAGATCCTTCCCCTTACCCGGAAGTAAAAGTTCTTGAATCAAATATAAACTATGCAGAAATCTTGATGGATGATTATGCAGGTTTAGTAAGTGAATTTACTGCAATAAGTCAATACCTTTATCATTATTTTTTCTTTAAAGACACTGATGAAGAACTTGGAGAACTTTTAGAAAATACAGCTATTACTGAAATGCTGCATATGGAAATATTGGCAGATGTGATAAAAAAACTGGGTGGTAACCCTGTAATAAGAGGCTCTTATAGCACATGTATGATGCCTTGGAATGGAAGTTTCGTCTATTATGGTACAACATTATGTGAAAGATTGAAAGCAGATATTGATTCAGAATACAAAGCTATTAAAGAATACAAAAAGCATATAAACATTATTGAAGACCCATACGTAAAAGAAATACTTGAAAGAATTATACTCGATGAAAAAGTCCATATACATCTTTTCAATGAAGCTCTTCTTAAGTTTTGTGGATGTACCTATAAACCTTTAAGTTCCTAAATAACAACAAAAACTGAACCAGTAGATTCAAATCTCTACTGGTTCATATTCTAATTGATTTAAACCACAAACCAAAAAACAACTCCATAATCTGTATTTTCTACTCCGTATTCACAACCATGACCTTCCAAAATTGTTTTTACAATAGAAAGTCCTAACCCAGTTCCTCCAGTTTCTCTGCTATGAGAAATATCTATTTTATAAAATCTATCCCAAACACGTTGTAACTGTTCTTCTGTAAAAGATGTACATTCATTAAAAAATTCAACTTTAGTTTTATGATTTATTGAAGTTCCTTTTATAATAATTTCAGAATCATTATTACAATATTTCACTGCATTACTCAAAAGGTTAGTTATAACTTTCTCAAATTTAGATTTATCAATATTTACTTTAGGAAATTTGCCTATGCTTTTAATTTTTACGTTTTTATATTCCAATAAATCCTCTTTAAATATTGAAATATTTCCCTTTATCATTTCTTCTAAATCCGTCTTTTCTTTAATATATATTATTTTTTCCTCATCTAGCTTTGAGAGTTGAAGCATTTCAATAATTAACTCATCCATTTTTTCAGCTTCATCAAGGATTACACTAATATAATACTCACGTTTTTCTTTTTTTATATTATCTCGTACAGCTTCAGAAAAGCTTTTTATTACTCCTAATGGAGTTTTAAGTTCATGTGATGCATTAGCTATAAACTCTTTTCTCACTTTTTCCTGTTTAAGTTTTTCAGCATAATTTTTCTCTAGCTGTTTATTTGCTGTTTTAAGTTGATTTATTGAGCTAAGCAATTTTTCAGATAATGTATTAATACTCCCTGCAAGTATACCCAGTTCATCATTCCTAATAATATCTGTTTTGATACTAAAGTTCATATTAGCCATTTCATTAGCTACATTAGCAACCTCTATTATAGGTTTTGATACAGTTTTGGAATAAAAAAATGACATGATTGCAGAAATAACAATAGCAAATATTAATAAATACGGTGAAAAGCTCATCAAAGCTGAAGATGCTTCTTCTATTGATTGAAGGGATGTATTAACATATATTTGAGCAATCTTTTTATTCCCTATACTCACTTGTTTTATAAAATTGACTTCCTTATAATTTGAATAAGGAATACTTGTAATTACATATCTAACCCCATCTTTAATTTTAGAAATTTTAGTTGGGATGGATAGTTCCTTTCTTGTTTTATACTCATAAGATGAATTAGAATATAAAGCTGCTTTTGCAAAAACAACTTTACCTTCAAAATAATTTTCCTGTAATAAATTATTTGTATTAATTTTTCCTATATCCTTGTCATTTATTTTCATCACTCTTAAAGTATTGGTATCATTAGTATAGCCCTTTAAATTGAATAAATCACCTTTTTCTATTCCCTTAAGAGTTTTATTGTAGTTTTCTTCAGATATAAAAAATTGTTTTAAATTTCTTTCCTCATCATATACAACCACTATATACCTATTTTCAACTTGGTCATTTCTATCAAAATATTTTATTTTAAAATTGCATGTATTATCAGCTGAGAATTTTTCTCCTTCAATCATTACAGTCTCATAATCCCATTTATTATCTTCAAATTTTGTAGTAAAACTGTTAATATTGCTAATAACACTATTAATTTTATGTGTTTCATAGTATTTATTAAAATAAAACCATTGCGCTGTTATAATTACTGTTATTGTAAGTATAATTAAAGAGAATATCATTAAAAACATTTTAAGAGCTAGTGTCTTTTTCATTCTTCACCTCAAATTTATACCCCACACCTATTACGGTGTAAATATATTTTGCGTATTTTCCAAGCTTTTTACGCAATGTTTTAATATTTGTATCTACAATCCTTCCATCACCAAAATAATCATATCCCCATATATCTTTTATAAGTCTATCCCTTGTCAAAACTGTTCCTTTATTGTCTATCAATTTTTGTAATAATGAAAATTCCTTTATAGTCATGTGTATTTCTTTTTTTTCTATTGTTACCCTATAACCTGATTTATCAACACACAAGTCTCCAATAGCAATTAAATCATTTGTTTGAACAGTCTTTATGTTCCTCTTTAAAAGCGCATTAACACGCGCAACCAACACCTTTGGACTAAAAGGCTTTGTTACATATTCATCAGCCCCAAATTCAAAACCCATTAATTTATCATCTTCACCTATTCTAGCACTTAGTATAATAATAAGTACATCGGATTTTTGGCGAATTTTTCGGCATACTGAAAATCCATCTATTTTAGGCATCATAATATCTAAAATAACAAGATTTATATCTTCTTTTTCAAATAGCTCAAGAGCTTCTAATCCATCATAAGCCTTAAAAACATTATAATTCTCCGTTTCAAGATAATCACATACAATTTCATTTGTTCTTTTATCGTCTTCAATCACTAAAATGTTCTTCATAATTCTTACTCCTTTACTGTCAGCTATAACTTTCCCCCTAATCTATATAAAGCGCAATAAACTGCCGTTAGTACAGCAGTTTATTATATATTGCTTATATTCAATATTTTATCATTTTATTACTTCTTTTCAATAGCAGCTTTAAACTCCTCGACTGTCATACCTTTTAGTTTAGCTTTTTCCTCAATAGTCATACTATCCCATTTTTCTTTTCTTTCTTTTTTATATTTTGCCATTTCTGCTTTGAATTCTTCCACTGTCATTCCTTTTAATTCTGCTTTTTCTTCAATAGTCATCTTAAACCACTGTGCTTTTTCCACTCTAGCTTTTGCCAGTTCTGCTTTATACTCATCCACTGTCATATTTTTTTTCTTAGCTATCTCTTCAATTTTCTTCTCTCTCATTTCTGCTTTCTGTTCATCAGTCATTTTACTCCATTCAGCCTTTTTTTCTGCTATTACAGCTTTGTATTCTTCTACTGTCATGCCCTTTAATTTTGCAATTTCTTCTATGTTCATTTTTTGAAAACGTCTTATATTATTTACATCTTTCACTTTTTTTCCAGATGTTGAACCAAAAGCTGTTGTTGCAGTTGTTAATGCTAATGTTGCCACCATACAAATTAATATTAATTTTTTTTTCATAAAACCACTCCTTTTTTTGATTAACTTTAGTATAACCTTTCCATGTGTAATCTCTGTGAAATTAATATGAAATCCGTACGTTTGCTGTAAAATTATATTAACCCCAAGTTTTTTTCTAATTTCTTTACGAATCTTAACAAACTCATCAAATTGATACATAAATAAAACTTTTTGATCTTTTATTGCATTTCCTTCTGATAAATATCTTCCCAGAATTTTTGGAAGAATTGATTAATATAAGATTCTTTTGAAGTTGTCCCCTCTTGGGTTTGAAAAGAACCTTCTTCAGAAACTTTATTTAAATCTTGCATTTGAGTCTTATTAAGAGTAATTACATGTGCAAATTCATGTACTACCGTTTTAGTAAATTCTTCATTAAAAGTACCATCAGTATTTAGAGCATCTTTTAAATCTATCACTAATCTCCACTGACTTAAATCATCATTTTCTGGTGACACAAAAGCCATTGTATTAGCATAGCCATCTGTATTTATTGCAAATATATTTAGCATGGACATATACTCAACTGGAATAATCTTTTTTATATTTTTAAATATTCCATTTTAATTAAATTAGTATAAAAAACAAGGCTCAAAATGAATATAAACAACCTTTAATTTACAATTATATATTGCCTGGTTATCTTTATAGTATATACAATTATCAAACTCCTTCTTTACAAAATCATAAGGTAGTTGATACTGCTCACAAAGGGTTTTAATTTCTTTATAGTTCTCATGAATATCCTGAATTTCTATAGGCTTATTAACATCTAGTATCTCTACATTTGGGTCTATGCCTATTTCATATAAAATATTCACAAGATGAATATATTCTTGACACCTTTCGATCCCCTTTTTCACCGTTTTATTAAGGATATCATCGTATATATTCCGTTGCATTGTCCAGACTATGACTACATTTTCTTTAGCCATATTATTCATCTTTTTAAGGGCACTTTCTATATTAATAATCCTATAATTAGCGTTGATGCAGTATATACTATCCACTTTATCTATATCAATGTCCTCAAATTTACTATGTAATAATACCACATTATCAATTTTATTAGCTTTCAATTTATTTGATATCTTTTCTAACATATGCTCTGAAAAATCCACTGCAATTATCTTCTCACTTTTATGCGACATAGGTAAAGTAAACTTACCCGTACCACATCCAAACTCCAGTAAAGTTTTATTCTCCCCTACAATACTAAGGAGCTTATCAAATGTATGAGGGGCATAGTCATAAAGAGAAGGATTTTTATCATATTTTTCACTATAATCCTTCCAAAATTCTGCCTCAACTTCATCAAAAAAGCCTCTGCTTCTATTTCTTTCACCCTTACAATGTATAGCCTTTTTCCAAACTTCATTAAAATCTACACCATAATCATTTTTTAAAATCTCTATAAAGTTACTATAATTCATTATTCACCCCTAATTAAAAAACTCAAAATTTTCTATGAGTTTTTTTGTATATGATGATTTTGGATTTTTCATAATATCATCTATCCTGCCCTTATCAACAATTCTCCCTTTATTCATTATAGCTATATGGTCACATACCTTGCTTAATACTTCTAAATCATGAGAAATGATTATATATGTAAGGTTTAATTTATTTTGTAATTCCTTCAGTAGCTTAAGAATACTAGCTTGAGTAGAAACATCAAGCATTGAAGTAGGCTCATCAAAGACAATTATTTTTGGTTCAAGAGATAATGCTCTTGCAATTGCAACCCTTTGAGCTTCTCCCCCACTTATCTGATGTGGATATCTATCAAAAAGAGTATCTTTTAAACTCAGTAGTGCTATTAACTCTCTTATCCTTCTTTCAGACTCTTCTTTTGTATATAGACCATTAATTCTCATAGGTTCTAAAAGGGAATCTTTTATCTTCATTTTAGGGTCAAGAGAACTTTCCGGATGCTGAAAAATAATCTGAATCTGTCTGCTGATTTCTTTTCTTTTTAACCCTTGAATTTTTCTACTATCTATTTCTATGCTGCCTTTTGAGCTGTCTAAAAGTCCTACTATTATTCTTGCTAAACTAGATTTTCCACAGCCGCTATTTCCAGCTATGCCAAAGACAGTTCCCTCTTTTACCTCTATCGTTACATCATCAACTGCAAGAAAATTATTAAAAATCCCTTGTTTAAAACTCTTAGATACATTTTTTATCTTAATCATATAATTTGCACCTCACGAGTCTACCATCATTTAATCTTTTCATATCTATTCTATCAGTTACGCATTTTATATTGCTGCTAGTGCATCTATCATAAAATTTACAACCAGATTTTTCTTTCTTATTAATACCTTCTGGTATGGGTATCATACCATTTTGTGGAGTAGCATTTATCAACCCTTTTGTATAAGGATGCTTAGGACTGTTAAAAACATCCTGAATTTTTCCTGCTTCCACAATCTCACCTTTATGCATCACAACGATATTATCACAGATTTTTTTAGCAAAGTATAAGTCGTGTGTAATAATAATCATACTCTTTGTATAATGTTCTTTGATGTTTAATAGAACTTCATATACACTTTTTCTTAATATGGAATCAAGTCCTTTTGTAGGCTCATCAGCAATAATCCAGTTAGGTTTACAGATAAGTCCCATAATAGATATTATCCTCTGATTCATACCTCCACTTAATTGAAAAGAGTATTTTTTCATAATCTCATTAGCATTATCAAAACCAAATTCTTTTAAGTGTTTTATACAAATACCGTAAGCCTCTTTACCACTCATTTTAAGATGTTTTATAAGGGGCTCTTTAAGTTGTTTTCCTATTGTTAATACAGGATTTAGAGCTTGTATGGGGTTTTGAGCAATTAATCCGATATCTTTACATTTTATCTTTTTTATTTCTTTTCTGTCTAATTTATATAAATCTTTACCTCCATACATACAAGTTCCTGTAACAGTCGCAGTGCTAGGAAGAAGCTTTAAAATAGACATACCTAGCACAGATTTTCCACTACCACTCTCCCCTACTATCCCTGTTATTTGTCCAAATGCAAAATCTACATTAATATTTTCTATCACTTCAATACCAGAAAATCTAGTTGCAAACTTAACGTTAAGATTCTTTATATTAATATTATAGGTTGTCATTTATGCCTCCATTAACATCTAGTTTATCCCTTATATTATCTCCAATAATATGAACACACCAAACAAAAATAACAATACAGGTCCCAGGTGCTAAAGCTAACATTGGATTACTCCTAAAATATGGTCTAGCATCGCTTATCATAATAGCCCAATCAGGCTCAGGGGGTTGTAAGCCAAGACCAAGATAACTCAATGCTGCTACACTTAATATTACAGAACCTATACGGGAAGCAAATAAAATAATAAGACTGTCAGATAAATTAGGAATGATATGTCTTATAAAAATCCAAAAATCACTAGCCCCTAAACTCTTTAATCCATCAATAAAATACTCATTCTTAACATTCATAATTTCTCCTCTAATAATACGTGAGAACCCAACCCATGAGTTAACTACAATTCCTATAAGCAAACTCTTCATACTAGGTCCTAACGCACCAGCAAATGCAATCATAATACTAATGCCTGGAATCCCTAAAAATACATTTGAAACTGTAGTAACTACCATATCTACTTTGCCACCATAATAACCAGAAAAAAATCCAATAGTTGTACCAATCATCATAGATATTATTGTAGCTAGAAAAGCAAGCAAAATAGATTTTCTTCCTCCATGTATTACCCTGCTAAAAGTATCTCTTCCTAAAGAATCAGTACCTAAAAAATGCTCTTTACTATATGATGTAAGCCTATTTGCCATATCTATTTTTTCAGGGTCATACGGGGAAATAAATGGAGCAAGAATGCTAATAATAACAATAACACTTAGAATTACTATGGGTATTATCATATCTTTATTTTTCATTACAATCCCTCCCCTTGTTTGATCTTAGGATTAATAATAAAATATAAAATATCAATAAATAGGTTACATAAAACATAAATCGTTCCAGTTATAAGAACATATGCTTGAATAACAAAATAATCTCTACTAAAAATCCCCTCAATAGCATAACTGCCCAATCCTGGTAGCGAAAAAATTGTTTCTATTACACTTGAGCCACCTAATATTCCTGCAAAATACATTCCAAAAAAAGTAACAATAGGAATTAGAGAGTTTCTAAAAACATGGACACATCCAATTGTCTTATTGCTAAGCCCTTTAGCATCAGCAACTAAAACATACTGTTTAGAAAGTTCTCCTATAAACTTGGCCCTTGCAAGCCTAGCAGATGTCCCTATAGTGCTTAAAGATAGAACTATAGACGGCAATATAAGAGATTTAACACCCTCATACCCACTAGTAGGCAGAAGGTGCAAGAACTCTGCAAAAATAGTTATAAGTATAATAGCCATCCAAAAACCAGGTACAGATACTATAAATGTACATATGCTCCTCAATATCTTATCAATAGCAGTACCTCTTGTCATTGCCATAATACCACCTAACCCAAGTCCAAAAATCACTGTGATTAAAAGGGAGCTAAGAGATAATTTAACCGTCATAGGTAAACGTCGTAAGAGCTCTCCTAATATATCTTCACCAGTATAAATGGACTCTCCTAAATCCCCTTTTGCCACCTTTGACACCCAGTTAAAATACTGGGTGTGCATAGGTAAATCAAGACCTAATTCATGTCTTTTTTCTATTATTTCTTCTTCTGTTGGTTCTGTTATATTATCCCTAGTAAGTGACATATATGCAGGGTCACCTGGAGAAATTATTCCAATAAAAAATGCAAAAATAGTTATTCCAATAAGTACAGGAACTATACTTATAAGCCTTTTAAGTAAATATATTATCATTACTCAGCCCACTTAGTTTTATCTAAAGATACTCCATAATTTAAAGCTTCATAACCTTCTATTTTCTTGTTATATGCTATAAGATTTACATCATTAAAATAAGGTATAGCTGGCAACTCTTCAACTGATATCTCTTGTAGTCTATTATACATTTCTTTTCTTTTTTCCATATCCAATTCCCCAGATACGTTAGCTATAAGTTCATCAACCTCTGTATTACTGTAACCAAAACTCCATGATTTATTAAGTCCACTATCTGTTTGCATCATACTCTTAAATAAACTGTTTGGTTCAGAACTAGATAATCCTTTAATTTTTAAAGACATATTATAGTTACCTGACTTTGTCGCATCTGACCAAGCTGCACTATCAAGGATAGTGATATTAGCATCAATTCCAATTTCAGCTAATTGGCTTTGTAAAAGTTCTGCTTCCTCTTTGTTTGGGTATCTATTTAGTTCTCCACTTTTTAGAATCAACTCTATAGATGCTCTTTTGTCCCCTAATACCTCTTTTGCTAAAGACTTAGCCTTTTCCACATCATGCTCAATCTTGAATTCTTTATAAAAAGGTGTAGATTGATTAAGTACATTAACAGTTGGATAACCAAGCCCTCCATAGAAACTATCTAATATTAAATCTCTATCAATCAATAAACTAACTGCTTGTCTCATTCTCACATCATTAAAAGGAAATCTATTACCATTAACTAGAATATAATGAGTAATTGTATTTGGTTTGTAAGATATGGCAAAGTTTTCATCTTTTATAAGCTCTTTTGCCATAACAGGCTGAATTGCACCCAGGTCTATAACACCCATTACTTCACCTGATTTAAGTGCAGAATATCTTGTATCTGGATCAGATATTACTTTTATTTTAATATTTTTTGCAAGTGCTTTTTCACCATAGTACTCGTCATTTCTTTCAATTATTGTATACTCATCTAGTACATTCTCTTTTAATTTAAAAGGCCCTGTCCCCATAGGTAATCCATTAAAGTTTCCTTCATCATCAAAGTTTTTTGGACTAAACATTGCACTACCAAAATCAGTCATAGCGAAATCAAGCGTTGGTAATGCTTTTTCAAAAACTAACTCAACGGTATAATCGTTAGTCTTATTAACTTCTAATAAACCCGGGTAAGTTTTGTTTATATCCATAGAGTAAAAACTTGATGGCTTTTTGCCAAGTTTCATTCTGTCAAAATTAGCTATTACTGCATCCGCATTTAACACTTCTCCATCATGAAAAGTTACACCTTTATTTAATTTAAATGTCCAAACTGTATAATCCTCATTAGCAGAATATGATTCAGCTAACTTTAGAACTGGGCTACCATCCTCTGCCTTTGTCAAAAGAGGTTCCCAAACCATAAGTACTGAACTGCAATAATAAGCATCCTTCTCTCCAGGTGCTATGTTTCTTGTGCCTGCAATGACAATCTCTTCTGTATTCTCTTTTTTGTTTTCTTCTGCCACATTGTTATTGCTATTACTATTGCTAGAACACCCAACAATTCCTATTGCTAACATTAAAATTAAAAATACTGAAACGATTTTGTTGATAATTTTCATAATAAATTTCCTCCTAATTATTATTTGTGTATATAGAAAAAGCTTTGACTTCCGTATGAAAGTCAAAGCTTAACAAGAAATTTCTATGTATAATAAAACTTTTTTACATAAAAAAATAAATTTTCTCCACTTTGTATTTCAATCTTTCATCGGAAGATCAATACTTACTCTGTATAAGCAGGTTTCCTGACTTATGGATCTTAGCTTTTTCTCACCTTCCCAGAAAATTCCAGTGGCATTATTGAAAAATCGCTCTCCATTTACAGTGGCCGGACCGCTCAGGATTTTCACCTGATTCCCTATTACCTTTGACCAATAGTCAAAGCACTTAAACAGTTTTATTAAATTTTCCCTAACATGTTTAATGTTTCTACAATATTATACACTATTTGTGAATATTAGATATAATAAAATATATATTTCTTGTAATTTGTTTAGAAATTATAAGAAACATATATTTTATTTCTACAGTAAATTGTTATTATTTCTTAAATATTTTAATTAATCTCATTATAGATTCAGTTGTTTTAAGCAAATTTTCTTTGCAATTAATTTTAGCTTTTTCAAAAGGTTCTGGCTTTAAGTTAGTTGTAAAAACTGTTGTTATTCCTTTCTTATAAACTTCTTCAATTTCATCACCAATTGCTCCAACTACAGCTATCACTGGAACATTATATCTTGAAGCCTTTTGTGAAATACCAATAGGAACCTTTCCTCTTAAACTTTGACCATCAATCTTTCCTTCTCCGGTAATTACCAAATCAGCATTAGATACTACTTCATCAAATTTTACTGTATCCAAAACAATATCTATTCCTGATTGTAATTTTGCACCGGTGAAAGCAACTAATCCAGCTCCTAAGCCACCAGCCGCGCCAGCACCTGGTACATTTTGTATATCTATCTCTAAATCTCTAGCTAAAATACCTGCATAATTTTTAAGATTATGATCTAATAATTTTACCATTTCTTCATCGGCACCCTTTTGCGGAGCAAATACATAAGCAGCACCATTAACTCCATATAAAGAATTATTCACATCACAAGCAGCAATTACTTCACAATCATTTAGTCCATCTATTAAACATGAATTATCTATTTTATCTAAGTGCTGTAATCCGCCACCATTTAAATCAATTCCATCTTCATTAATATCTAAAAATTTAACACCTAATGCTGCAGCCATTCCAATTCCACCATCATTAGTGGCACTTCCTCCAATGCCTACAATAATTTTTTTACATCCTTTATCTAACGCATCAATTATCAATTCTCCAGTACCATAAGTAGTCGTTAATAAAGGATTTTTCCTACCCTCAACTAAAGTAATACCGGAGGCAGATGCCATCTCAATTATTGCAGTATTGCCATCAGGTAAAATACCATAATAGGCTTCAACTTCATCCCAAAGTGGTCCTTTTACCCTTACATAAACCTTTTCTCCCCCAATAGCTTCAAGAAAAGCATCCACAGTTCCTTCTCCTCCGTCAGCTATTGGTATTTTTATAACTTCTACATTTTGCATAATATTATTTATACCTTTTTCAATTATGTCACATACTTCTAACGAGCTCATTGTTCCTTTAAATGAATCTGGAGAAACGATTATTTTCATCATTCCCTTTTGCCTCCTTTCCTAGATTAGCTTAATTTCACCTTTGCATAATTCATTTTATAAATTTTATTTGCAGGTTTCATGTTACAAGCCATTGAAAAATATTCTTCTGCCTTCTGTTTATCTTTTATATAATTTAAATATATACCACCTATTTGATTATATATATTAGCTTTATCAGTAGCATCTCCTAATGCCTGCTGGTAATAGGCTATACTATTATCATATTTTTTCTCTCTTATACATTTTAAAGCTAAATAAATGTTTTTGTTATGTGTAGCATATCTTTCTCTTTTGTTTTCATCTTTTATAATCTTTATTAAAGTCTTTACACCCTTTTTATTCTTATGATTTTTTATAACTTCATTAGCATTATCCCATTCTTTAATTTGTATATATATTTCAAATAAAACTCTTGCACAATTATAATCTTCTTTTAAAGATAGAGCATGTTCTAAATTTTCCTTTGCTTTATAAAAACTTCCCATCTCAAAGTAACAAACTCCCTCATAAAAGAATTTTTCATATTCAAGACTTTCAATGCTCTTAACTAATTTTAATGCTTTTTCAACTTTTCCCTTACTTATACAAGTACTTGCATATTTAATTATAATTTTTTGTACAAGATTCATCTACTCACCTCTAAATTATTATAATAAGAACAATGACATAGCACCAATAACAACAATAGCTGTTATACCTTGAACTAAAGTAACCCCAGTCTGACATTTATATGCTGTAGCCGTATCAAGATCTGAAAATTGAGATACTACCCAGAAATAACTATCATTAGCATGTGATACAGTCATAGAACCCGCTCCTATAGCTAGCACAACTAAAACCTTAGCCAACTCTGATGTCATTCCCATTTGTACCATAAGCGGTGCTACCATTGCAGACGTTATAATCATAGCAACTGTTGATGCTCCCATAGCAGTTTTTAATATAGCAGCAATAATAAATGGAACTAAAATTCCTATATTTAATTTTATTAAAGAACTACCTAGCACATCAGCAATTGGAAGTGCTCTTAGTACTGCCCCTAAAGCTCCACCTGCTCCAGTTATAGCTAATATTGAAGCTGAATTAACAATCCCGCTTGATATCCATTCAAATTTATTTTTATCTTCACTCTTTGGTATAAGTCTCAAAGCTAAGAAAACTCCAAATATTAATGCTGTAATAGGATTACCTATAAAATCAAATACTTGTTTTACCATACCAGTTCCAACAGGGTTTGATGGGAAATCAGCTATTGACTTTAAAGCAATTAAAACAATTGGTAATAATATTGGTGAAAATGATGCAAATGCAGGTGGTAGTTCTCCATATTTTTGAAGTAACTCTTCCACAGTTGTTTCAGGATTAGCTGGTACATCATATTTAGATGCAACTTTTATAGCATATATATATCCTGCAATCATTACTGGAATTGATACCAAAGCTCCCACTATAATAACCAATCCAAGATTAGCCTTTAACGTATCTGCCATAATTATTGGTCCAGGAGTCGGTGGCACTAGACAGTGAGTAGCATATAAACCTGAACTTAACGCTGTAGCCATAACTGCAAGAGAAACCTTGGATTTCTCTGCTAGTGCTCTATTAATTGGTGATAATATTACAAACCCAGAATCACAAAATACGGGTATACTAGTTACATATCCAGTTAAACTCATAGTAAGCGGAGCCTTATCTTTACCTACTAATTTTAATATAGTGTTCGCCATAGTAAGTGCTGCTCCTGTTTTTTCTAAAATAGTACCTATAATTGTTCCAGCAATAATAACGATACCAATATTACCCAATATGCCACCGAAACCAGATTTAATTGTACTTAACAAATCATCAACAGACATTCCTGAAGCTAACCCTACAAAATACGCACTAAGTAAAAGTACAATGAATGGATGCCACTTAAATTTTGATATAAGCACTACCATACCTACAACAGCAATAATAATAATAGCAATTAAACCGAAACCTGAACTCATTAAAATTCCTCCTCATTTTTTATTGTTAACTTTGTGAATATATACTAGTAACAACTTAAGTAATACAGAATGATTAAAATTTGTTGTTACTGATAATCCTAATAACTTTTCAATCTTCTTTACTCTGTACACTAATGAATTTTTATGTAAATACAAACATTTTGCGGTTTCACTTAAATTTAAATCGTTTTCAAAAAGTGCTTCAAGTGTATTTATTATCCACACCTCTGGTATCCCTTTATCATTTAAAACTTTTTCATAAATTGGTTTAATAAAATGTTCTAGTTTTTCATTCTCAATTTGGTTTAATAAATAAGTAGTTTGCACATTTAAATTCTTAATATCTTGAACTGATTCATTACTATTATTAAATAATGACTTTGACTCATTATAGGATTCCTTTAATCCATGTATTCCTTCATAGAAACTTCCACATGCTATTCTTATTTCTAATCCACAATTCTCATATATCTTTCTTGACAATTTTTCTAAATATTCTTTTGTAATTTCATCCTTGTAATAACAAAGGCTTTTAAAAACTACAATATTATCATTTATTATCCCAATAATATCATTATTGTCTATAAACCTACTATTCATCATGTATTTTTCTATAATCCTATTATTCTTAAAAACTTCTCCAGAATCCATCTTATCCTTACCAATTAGTTCAATTATTACAGAAACTCTTTTTGTTGAAATTTCTAAACTTGCAACTTTGCAAAGGCATAAAATTTCTTCTTCATTTTTTGTAACATCTTGATATATTATTTTTCTTATTATTTGTTGTTTTAAATCTCCAACAAGTTTAACTTGTTCAGATATAAGATATTGCTCAAAAGCTAACTCAACTGAAGTTTTTACAAGATTTGCAACAATTCTAACTTTATCAGGATGTCCATAAACTCCTACTACTCCAAGTACTTTCCCCTCGATGTTTATAGGCATATTCACCCCTTCTTTTGCACCAGGGTAATTCTTTACATCCTCTGGATATATTTCAACATCTTTATTAGACTTTATAACATCATCTGCGCCTTTATGGAAAGTAGTTATTCTATTTCTATCACCAGAAGCAATAATAAACCCATTCTTGTCCATAATATTTACATTCCTGTTATCAATAATCTCCATAGTCGCATCAACAATCTTTTGTGCAATATCTTGTAATTTCATAGTTTACCTCCGATTTTACTATTATTCTAAAATCAGTGAAGTTCCTGTAGAATTGTAGAAAAACTTATCTTTATATTTTTTAAGTTCCTTTATAGCTTTTTCACCAGTACAATGTGAAATACCCAGTATTTTTATATCTTTTTCTTCAAAATATTCTAAAGTATGCACTATTCTTTTATTATTAGCTTCTACCAAGTGTGTTCCTCCAATTATTCCATAAATGGATTCTCCAGAGCGTTTTGTTATCGTTTCTAAAATATTTACAACTCCGGAATGACAACACCCTAAAATCACTAATAATCCCTTTTCTGTTTTTACTCCTACAACAACTTCATCCTGAAATTTATCCACTACAAACTCATTATTAACTAATTTACGAAATCGTGAATTTATCTCTTCATAATCACAAATCTGTTGAAAATTAGAAAATAAGTATATATCATTAGTAATTTCTACCATATCTTTTTCAATATAGTTTACACTAATTTCTTTCTTTTTTAAATATGTTTCATCAAAATTATTCCCTAAATATTCATATGCTAATCCATTAAAGCCATACTTTTTATCAAAAAAACATTTACTAATATTTAAAGAAAATGAATTTCCCAACTTCTCTACTAAATGAATGAATCCGCCTGTATGGTCATAATGCCCATGACTTAAAACAATTTGCTTAATATTACTTAAATCTACCCCTAATTGTTCCGCATTTTTTAAGAATTTATCACTCTGTCCTGTATCAAATAAAATAGCTTCATTATCTTTTTTTATATAAAAAGAGATACCATGCTCATTAAATAATCCTAAATGTTCACCCTTTTTATTTTCAATTAAAGTAGTAATCTCAATTGTCAAATTACCTTCACCTCATTTCTTTTATTTAATTTAATTATAAATAATTTATTGAGAACTTTCATCGTCTGTTAATACAGTCATAAACCATGTATTTACCTATTTTTTATCTAAAAAAACAAACATAACTTTTTCTAAGCCTCTTTAGTTTAGTGACAAAAATTTTAAATAAAAAAAAGCCAGCCTATATAATGACTAACTTTTTTTCCAAACACTTTTGGTTAACTATTTTAATTAAATATTTATCTTTATTTTAATTGTCCTGCTATTTCAGAAAGAGGAACTCCATCTATAGATACAACTTCAATTTCAGAAGATTGAATCCAATGTATTTTTCCATTACCATCACAAATTGCAACTACAGTAATTGTATCTTCATCTTCTACTGGAAACAAATTACCTCCAAAAAAACTTGGTCTTGTAGCTTTATAAGCCCCAAATCCTGTACCTACTAAAAAATACTTTTCACCATTATTAATATTCTTAACAATTGTTGCCATATTTATCACCCCACCCAATATAAACACTTTGATCGTATTTTCTTCACAAATTAAATTATTATTTATATTTCATATTACTACTTCATTTTACATTAATAGGTGTTATTAATCAATTAATATAAAAAAGAATAAACCCCTACTTGTCCTCTTTTATTTCATAAAATTTTGTTAAGATTGGATTATGAAAAAGAAAATAAGAGGTAGCAACTGATATCATTACACCAAAGGTTGTGTCAATAAAACGATACATTCCATACTCTACAGGCGTATCATTTGGACGAATATTTAGCATAATAGCTATAAAAGCAATGCATGCCACATTTGTAGCAGGCGTTCCCCATATTTTATGACATATGTAAATTATGATACTTACACCCAAACCACAAAACAAGGGATTACCACGAAAATATATAGCAAAAAAAATTCCAATCAACGCACCTATAAAAGTTCCATATATTCTGTTTTTTCCTGTTTTAAATGACTCTAATACATCTGTTTGAGATGTAATAACTGCTGCAATTGTTGCATAAAAAGAAGACTCGATATGAAATATAGGACAAAGTACAATACACAAAAATACAGAAACTCCAGATTGTAATGCTTTTTTATCTATATTCTTCAATGTTAATTTCATAATCTTTCACCCTTTAACTTATAATAAAATACTATTAACTTATATATAATATACATTTTTTAATCAACTAAATCAATATTATCCATGAGGTATTAAACCACAAAAAATAAAGAATCCAATTTCGGATTCTCTATTTACTACGCTCAAATAATTTCTTCCAAGTAAAATTTTTAGAATTCTAATTTCTATTTAATCGATTCTGCGATCTTTTTTAATTCACTTTTTGTAATTTCTCCTCTTCCTGATAAACAATATATTACACCATTAAATTCCCAATCAATATTCCTATCATCAGAAATTATTGCATCCTCTCCATTTACCTTTACTTTTTGGATTTTTCCATCTGTTGACATTGTAAATCCAGTTTCTTCATCTGCAAATCTTTGCTGCATAAAAATCTCTTTTTCTGTTTTTTTATTCATAAAATATAAATTAATATATTTTGTGTTATTAACAATCCCATTATCATCCTTATAAAATTCTGCTCTATCAAATTTATACCCCTCTGGTAGATAGCCAGGAACTATAACATTAAAACATGTATAATCATTTAATTTCTTAGAATCATTAACTATTAGCTTTCCTTCTTTATCCATCTTTTCTTGTTCAGCTTCAGTTATAATCTCACCATCTAAGATTTCTACAATTAGTTCACCATCAGCTGTATAACATTTCCCATCATTTTCTTTTGTAGCTACTTCTATTGGATTTCCACCTTCATCAAAAATTTTACCTTTTAATTCTTCTGCAACAGGAAATGTTTCTTCCATAGAGGGTTCTACTTGCATTGCATTAATATGTCCTACAGAAATTATATTTATTACTTTTTCTACAAGGTCCTGTGCATATGATGATTGGATCAGTGAAAGACCCATTACACCTACTACTGCCGCTGCAATAGCGGAACGTTTGATTTTATTTGATTTCTTCATACTATTATCTCCTCTATTCTCATCTATATCATTTAAAACTCTTTTAAATATATCTTCTTTGTTGCTATTTTTGCTAAAATCATTATCCACCAAATTCTTACCTAGTTGTAAAATATCTTTATATTCTTTTGAGTTTAAATTATTACTATCTTCTATCCCCTTAAAATAAGCATCAATATCAATAGAAAATTTATCTTCAATACTTCTTTTACTCATTTTCTCCCCTTCTTTCAATTTCTTTTCTCAACTTTTTCATTGTACGATAAAGTATTACTCCTACATTACTTTCAGTAATATCTAACATTACTGCAATTTCCTTATTTTTTAGATTTGCGCCAAACTTAAGGGCAACAATATTTCTTTCTTTTGTACTAAGTATTTTTAAAGCCTGAAAAAGTCCTTCATTAGTTTCTTCCCTTATTATAAATTCCTCTGGAGTTTTTTCTTTTGAAACAAAATCCTTAACTACCTCAAGAGAGAAGAGCCTATATTTTTTTAGATTTCTGAAATAATCATTTACTACATTTCTAGCAATAGCAAATACCCATACTTCAAAGGGAGATTTCTTATCCGAAAACGTGCTTATTTTAAGTATTATTTTTTCAAAAACTTCACTAGTGAGATCCTCTGTTATCTCTTGTTTATTAACTCTGTAATAAATATAATTAAATACCCTTTTATAGTAACTATCAAAAATATAAGCAATATCATTTTCTTCGCATATATTTTTATCAGTTTCTCTATTATCCAAGGCCTCAATAATAGCAATCTGTTGCATAATTTATAATCCTTCCTTCATAATTTTTTTACTTAGCTAAGTAACTTCATATGTTAATACGCAAATATTGTATTTTCATTACATACATTATTAAATATTTATATAAACTTGCTTTTCTCTCCAGTATAATATAAAACCAATTGATGTAGTGCTCTTGTACAAGATACATAAAGTAGCCTCTTATCAAAAGAACTTTTATAATTCTCATTAGAAACATCGTATACAAATACAACATCAAATTCTAATCCCTTTGCTAAATATGAAGGTATTACCAATACTGATTTTTTATTTTCATAGCTTTTATCACTCAAAACCTCTATATCAATAATGTTACTTAATTTGTTTTTTATACGCTTTGCTTCTGTTCCACTTTTACATATTATTGCTATAGACTTATATTTCATTTTATAAAATTTTGATACGTCTTCACAAATTCTTTTATCAAGTTCATTTAAATTATCCATAAATTTAACTTTGGGAGCTCCCTCATGCCTTTCAAAGGATATAAACTCCTCTCCATTGTTAAGAAGTTTTTGATTAAAAGCGTTGATTTCAAATGAAGATCTATACCCTTTATTCAAAGAAAGTTTAACACTCTTTTTTTTATGAAGTATTTTTTCTACATATTGGTATAAATTCTTATCTCCAAACTTTTCAAGTGTTTGATTAAAATCTCCTAAAACAGTATATCTTGCGTTTTTAAATAATAGCTTAAAAATATGATAATGAATAGGATAATAATCTTGAGCTTCGTCTATTACCACTTGTTTAATCTCACCAAACTTTTGATTGCCTTCTATTCTAATTTTAATATATAAAAGTGCACCAGCATCCTCATAAGAAATCTTTCCAGTATCAAAATTTTTATTTGTCTCTAATATAATTTCATCAATATTATCTGGTAATTTAATGTCTTTAGATAATTTTTTAAATAATATCTTATCTTTAAATATCAATTTATATAAATCGATATAGTCCACTTCAGTAAAGCTATGAATATACTTCATAAGCTTATTTGCTTCTCTTATAGCCAAAAGTCTACTAAAAGATTTTATCTCAAGAATGTGAGTCTCCGTTGTTCTCTCTACTACTTTTTCTATTTTTTGGAGTCTTTTCTTTCTCAGTGGATAAATCTTATTTAGTATCATTTTCTCAATTCTACTTAACCGTTTTGCTATAGGCATATTAATCTTATTATTAAGAAATATACTTTTTATTTCCTGTGCTGTTTCAATTATTTTTCCATCATAATAAACATCCTTAAAAGGAATCATTTTTCTTTCATAGTAACTAAGGAACTTATCAATTATCTTTACAAATTTATGAGACCCTTTAAATTTTATACTATTAATCTTTAAATCAAACTCTTTGCTTCCTTGTAGATATAATAAATTTTCCATCTGACTTTCCCTTTTTTCTCCTTCAACGAAATCATCAAAAGTTAACTGCTCAACATTTTCTTCCCCTAGCTCTGGAAGTACGTCAGATATATATTTACTAAAAATTGAGTTTGGAGAGATTATTATAATATCATTTATATTTAACTTAGAATTTAATCCCTCATAAAGCAGAAATGCAATCCTATGAAGAGCTATAGATGTTTTTCCACTTCCCGCAACACCTTGAACAATTAGCAAATCATTTTCAGTATCTCTTATGATTATATCCTGTTCCTTTTGAATAGTTCGAACTATACTTTTCATTTTTGAAGACGAATTCCTACTTAAGACTTCTTGGAGTATTTCGTCATTAATTTTTATACTGCTGTCAAAATAATACTTAAATTCTGAGTTCTCAATTTTATATTGTCTTTTAAGTAAAATATCTCCACTAATTAAACTGACTGGAGATTTATATGTCCCTTCTCCTAATTCATTCCTATAAAATAAACTAGATATTGGTGCACGCCAATCATACACATAAATATCATTTGTTTTTGAATCCATCAAATTATATAGTCCTATATATATTTTTTCAGTATCCTCAAAACCATTTTCCTTAAAATCAACCCTTCCGAAATATGGCGAGTTAAGCAACTTATTATATCTATCAATTCTTTTTTCTGTACTTATATAATCTCTCGTTTTCGTATTAACTTCTTCTAAAAATTGATTCATCTCTGATGTTGCAGCAAAATCCTCTGAAGAATGCGAACTCTCTTGCCACATTTCTCTTCTAGATTTTAAAACTTTACCTATCTTCCCATTAATAGCTTCTTTTTCTTCTTTAAGTTGAGATTCAATTACAAATAAAATCTTTTTAAAATAGCTTAATTCTTCCTTATGAATTTT
Organism: Clostridium sediminicola; assembly: GCF_050402865.1. Lineage (NCBI taxonomy): Bacteria > Bacillati > Bacillota > Clostridia > Eubacteriales > Clostridiaceae > Clostridium > Clostridium sediminicola. Next base: position 87,004 of record NZ_BAABMF010000009.1, on the reverse strand, counting down.
ATTATAATTATCCATTGATCCACCCCTTTATTTTTTCACAAATTTACTTGACATCCACGACACTTGTATGGTATAATAATAATGTATGTTATAATTTAATGTATTCTGTCCGTAAACTTTATTATACTTGAAAATAACAATTTTGTAAACATTGAAATAAAAAACAAGGGTCTACTCAGAATTTTGAGAAGACCCTTGTTTTACGAAATTTAATTCTAATAATCCAACCATTTATTTATTAATTGACATGATATAATTAATTACCTATAATTAATATATCTTAATAATGGAATAAAAAACATAAAATATTAAATTTTATAAATCATTGTTAAGTATCAAAATTAAACATTAATTAGTAGGTGTTTTTATGAAATCAAACGAACTAAACGAATCAAACAATAAATTAGATGAACTATTAAATTATGTGGAAACTCCATATATAATTTTTGATACCAATTATTATATTATGTATTATAATCCAGCAGCAAAAAATATCATTTCTGAAGACAACCTTATCTCAAGTATGATAAACAAAGCTTACTGGCCCATAATAAAGAATGGTGTTGAAAATAAGTTTCCATTTATAATTTCGGAAAAACGTAGACTTAACAAAACTGTATTATCTACATCCACTAGTTCCTATAAGCTAGTAGTAAAACCAATTAAAGAAAGTCAATTCCTTATGGAATGTATTGAAATAAATGCAGTTAAAAGATCCAATACATTTCTTATAAAAAAAGTAAAAGATTTTGTTATGAAATCAACTATTCTAGAAAAATTACTGGCTATCAAGTCAAAAGATATTGATATAAAAAATATTAGTGCGATTGAAATTTTGGAATTATTTGAGGAGCAACTAAGTATTCAATTTGAAATTGATGATGCTATTAGTGATATCATAGTTCCTATTATTTCTATGAATGCATCCATTCATGATGTAGCAGATATAATGTTAGCTAAACTAAAACAATTAACCAACTGTGATATAGGCATAATTATTTCTCGTGATTTCACAAATAAGGAATTTAAAATTATTGAAAAATTCGATTCTATTAATATATTCCCAAAACTAGCAACTTCGCAGCAAATATGCAACCATTTCATGAGTTTTAACGATGCTTGTTTTTATAATAACCTAAAAGAGGTCGCTACACTTTCTGGTTTAGACAAAACATTTAATAATAAAATAAAAAATATTTTATTAACGCCTATTTGGGATAAAGATTCAAAAATCGGCGAACTAGTACTATTCAATTGTGAGAATTCATTCAAATCTCATCATTTGGAGATAGCAAAAAGACTTGTTCAATTGTATTCTCTTTCTTACCAAAGGGGCAGGTCAATATATAATCTTGAAATATCAGCCAGCAAAGATGTATTGACAAATTGTTTCAATAGAAGAGCAGGTTTGTTGATGTTAGAAAAAGTATATGAACTATCTAAAAGATATTCTAAAATCTTTTCAATAATTTATCTGGATATAAATGAGTTAAAAACTACAAATGATACCTACGGGCATCAATACGGTGATTCCCTTATTAAATCTACCGCAGAAATTATTGATAATATTTTAAGACGTTCAGATATATTAATTAGATTAGGCGGAGACGAATTTCTTTTAGTTTTACCTAATACAAATTTAGAACAATCAAAAAAAGTAACTAACCGCATACAAGATGAGATAGATGCTTATAATAAATCCGAAAGAAAGCCTTTCAAATTAAGCATTAGTACTGGACAAGCAATGTATGATAAAGATTGTAATTTGACATTAAACGAACTAATAGATAAAGCTGATTCATTAATGTACAAAGATAAACAAAATTATAAACTTACTAAGAAAAATACTGGAGGAAACTTATGAAAATAATACACGTGGACGATTCCAAATTTCAAGCAAGAATGTGTAAAAGAATTCTAAAAGAAACACTAGATGAACTAGAAATTACTTTTTTAAATGACCAGGAAATGTTGGATAACATTGAAAACAATAACACCTTTCAAGATGCAGATGTTTTACTTACAGATTTATTAATGCCCAAAATATCAGGCCATGAAGTTTTGAAGTATGTAAAAAAAGTTAACCCTAGTTGTTGTCTTGTTGTTATAAGTTCCAATATGCAATCTACTGAAAAAACTTTATGTTATGAGAACGGAGCAGATTTCTTTATAGAAAAACCATTAACAACTGCTAAAGTCAATGAATTTAGGGAGTTCTATTATGCTAATAGAAAATAATCAAATCAAATCAGAATTAATAGATGTACTCGAAAAATGTATTAGCCTAGGTCTTGAAAAGGCTGCTAAAGTTATAGGTGAATTAGTCGATTCTGATGTTAGCCTAAATACAGCAAAAGTATATTTAACAGATGGTACTATCAAATTCCCTTTGTTTTCAGAACGCGTTATAGTCCAAGAAATGAATGGCGAAGCCCTAAGCGGAAAAACAGTTTTCTCTATGGGAGATGATGAACTAATTAAGCTAATAAAGTATTTAGAAGGTTTTGACGAAATAGATATCGAAGACGAAGAAAGTTTCGACCTTCTTATTGATACATATCATGAAATTGGTAATATAATACTAGGGAATATAATTTCAACAATGGTTGACTTTTTAAATTTAAGAGTAGATATTAAAGTCCCTTATTTAACTACTCAAAAAATATTTGATTTATCCGACAATATAAATTTTTTAATTGTCGATGTTTTGTTTAAAATTGATAAGCTAGATATTGAAGGAAAACTTTTTTTAGTAAATGATTATAACAGTTATCTTAATTTGATGGAATTAGTAGATGAATCTTAGCAAATAAAAGTACTTGATATATTTGTGAAAACAAAATCTATAATACATCCTTCATGGCATCATATTAAATGAGGAAGATAATGCTCTAGATTAAGCATATCTTCCTCATTTTTAAGAATTTAAAATACAAAGAAATATTCGCTTTAAAGTTAAAAACTCACTATCTCTAAATACCTCTCTAGTGTCTCTTTCCTTATATTACCGCCACCATCATAGGTATAAGTAATTGTATTTCCTAAGACTTCATTATCTTCTCTAATAAGCTCGCTTAGTTCATTATAATAGTATTTTATCTGTTTACCATTTTCAGTTATAGTTTCAAAATTTCCATTTGCATCATTAAGATAAACCACTTCAACTATAAATCTAAGATAATCAACTGCAACTAATAATTAATGCATTGCTAAAAAATGTTGAAGATTCATTATTTTATCCATGCATTAATTAAGTTTACGTATTGTTATCTTTTATATATGTCCAAAACTCATTGGCGCCTGAGATTTTTGACATGTATAGATTAAGTTTACGTAAGGTTTATCTTCTGTATAGGTTATTGTACTACCATTGTTAGTTATAGTACTTACTCTTGTTGTAGTTGAGTTTGCCTCTGCTCCGTCTTCATAAGCATAGTTTGTTGCAAAAGTTATTGTTCCTGTATTTATTATTTTTATATCTAGTCTACCTAGTGAATCATAATCAAAACCTATATTGTTTCCATCGTAGGTAATTGTTTTTTGTTTATTATCTTTGTCATAAGTATAGTCTGTTGAATATGCTTTATCCTCTGTTATACCTTTTATTTTTTCTGTAACATTACTGATATTATTCTCAAAGTCATAGTCATATTTTATACTATTACCGTTAGATCCAACTACTTTTCCAAGTCTTCCTGATAAGTCATAGATATATCTGTAGTTGATTCCATTGACTAAATCTTCGTGGTAACCTAGATTTCCTTCTGCGTTGTATTGGTATTTGAATTTTTCAGTACCAGTACTTGTCCCTTGGTCATCTATTTCTCCATATATTTCTCCTACAACTCTATCTTCATCATCGTAAACTGGTTCTTTATAATGTCCATATAATGTTTTCTTAATCATTTTTATAGCTTCGTTTAGTCTTTATACATGTATTGATATGAATTGTAATGTAATAAAAAAAGGCTTATCAAAGTTAATAAAAACTTTAATAAGCTTTAATCTGTTGACAACCCTATGCCAATAGTTTTCCTTCTAAATATGAATACTTTAAATATTCTGGATTGCTATAATAAACTGAAGAATTAAAATCAGATATCTCATCACTTATAAATGATTGAAATACTTCGTATAACACATCCACTATATTATCTCTTTCTAAACTTACATCTAGTATTAACCTTTGGTATTCTTTACCTATAGATTGAAAACTTGGTATAGTATATTTACATAACCCTACAGAATCAAAATCGCCTTCCAGTATATTAAAATGCTCTATAATCTCGTCTGAAACTTGTTCAAAAGATAAACAATGATTTACATCAGCTAATTCTAGTTGCCTATTCAATTCTTTCTTCCCAAGTATTTTTACAACAGCAGCTCTTCTGTTTTTAGTCTTTCTTCCAATAAATTCTATGAGTGAACAAACGTAAAACAAATTATCTTTTTGAGTATCATTCATTTATTATTTCACTCCTCTCAAATTTAAGACAGTCTAATGCTTTTAAAGTATGAAAACTTATTTGATGAGTTGGATACTTAAACTTTGCTAACTCCCAAAAAATGTTTCTAGTAATATCTCCAGCTAAAAAGTCATTCACATAATTCCAAACAGTATCATCTGCCATTGGACCTTCTACTATATCATAGTCATGTATTAATCCCTTTCTACATGCTGCAATAAAGTCTAACCATTCATCGGTCATTTTATCAAATTTTAATATTTTCAATCCTTTATTTTCTGTGTATGTATAATAATTAACTGTTGCACTTTTTCTATTTCTTCTGGCGCATTTTTTAGCTTGTTGAAAATTATTGGTACAGTAAAATCCCCATGAAAAATCTTTTGTATACCTGCTTTTTCTTACCTCTGGAAATTCAACAACTTCTGCTGATGCATGATACAACATCAAATACTCCCCTCTTTAAATATTTATCTATTTGCTTCACTATTATAATATATTTTAACTTGAACTTTATTTACTTATTTATATTATATCATTCTTATAATTCATATTCTATTAATTATAACCTTTTGAATAAATACTATATCCGTATGTTCATCAAAAGGACCTTAATAATATTTTCATATATCTTTATCCTTACCACAATATAATTTATCTATGCGTATAAGTACAACCCCCTAACCCAAAAACTCCCTCAAACCTAGTCTGAGGGAACCTAAAACACACATCAATATTCACTTAAAACCCTTCAAAGCCTTTGATATCAGGCTATTTCTTTACTATCTTCACCACACACTCCACGTGGCTTGTCATTGGAAACATGTCCACAGGCTGTACTTCTTCTACTTTATATCCATGCTTTGTCAAGAACTTAAGGTCTCTTGCTTGTGTTTCAGGATTACAAGAAATATAAATCACATTCTTTGGACTCAACTTCACCAAAGAAGACAGGAATTTTTCATCACTTCCACTTCTAGGAGGGTCCATAATAACTGTATCTATTTTCTGACCAGCTTCCGCCATTTTAACCATAAATTCACCAGCGTCTCCTTCATAGAAGCGTGCATTTTTTATGTCATTTATTTTAGCATTTTTAATTGCATCTTTTACTGCGTCTCTGTTAAGTTCTACTCCAATAACAGACTTGACTTTCTTGCTTAGAATTAGTCCGATAGTCCCAATTCCTGAGTAAGCATCCATTACCACTTCTCTACCTTTGAAATTTGCCATATCAATAGCTTTGTTATATAATTTTTCAGTTTGAATAGGGTTTATCTGATAAAAAGATTTTGGTGATATATTAAAAGTACATCCACACAATATATCTTTAATAGTTCCTTTACCAAATAGAACTTTTTCTCTATCTCCAAGGACCATACTAGTCTTTTTATTGTTTATATTCATTACAATTGTTGTAATCTCCGGATGTTTTTTTAATAGTGCCTTCACAAAGTTATTTTTTGATGGAAAAACATGCGTCCCTGTCACTAACACCACCATAACCTCATTAGTGGCAAAAGCAGTTTTGATAAGTACATGTCTTAAAAATCCTTGCCCCTTTATCTCATCATAAGGCTTCATCTTAAAAGATTTCATAAGTTTTCTAATAGACTCATTAATTTCATCCGCTTTAGGATTTTGAATTATACAGCGTTGAATTGGAATTACTTCATGGCTCTTTTCTTTATAAAACCCTGAGATAATCTCTCCCCTATTTCCATCAGCATAGGTTGAGTGCGCCTTATTTCTATAATTATAAGGATCTTCCATAGTAATAATTTGATTTACCTTCCCATATGTTTTCATAATCTCTTCAACAAATTTCTGCTTAAATTCTGATTGCCCATCATATGACATATGCTGCAGTTGACATCCTCCACATTCGTAAAAATATGGACATTTTGGCTTTACCCTAAAAGGAGAAGCATTCTTTATATGAAGTGCTTTTCCTGTGGTAGGTCTACCTTTTTTTGATAATTCCACTTTAGCTGTTTCACCTTTTAATAAATATGGAACTACCACCTTTTCTCTACCAATGTTTACAATACCTTTTCCTTCTTCATTCATGCTTATACATTTAACTTCTAAACCTTCTCTTTTAGAACCATTTTTCTTGTTTGCTTTATCCTTATTCTTGAGATTTTTCAATTTGTTTTTTGATCTATTCTTGAATTTTTGTTTACCGTTATTCATTATATCCATCCTTTGTTCTTGTAATAGTTTGGTTATATTTTATCTATACATTATAACACTCTAATGGTTAAGCTACAAAAGTAATTTAGTTTACCTTTGTACCAACTCGTTTAACTCCTTGAAAAGGCATAAAATAGTCAGAAGAAACTGTTTCTGTCAAAATTTTTACACCATTTTCATAAACAGTTCGGTATACATTTACTCTATATCCAATACGACCTTCTTTCTCAACTCTTTCTATCCCAACTGGCAGATAAGGGTCTTCAATAATTTTATATGTTGGTGGGTATGTTTTATAAACATCATTTACTACAGTTTCTATAGTTTTATTCAATTCATTATTTGAATATATTATAAAATTAGCAATGTTGTTTTTTGTGTATCCGTATATATATATTGGATATTCTTCGTTATTTCTAAATTTAATATCAAGGTTACCATAATCAACGGTAGCATCTTGACCAATTGGAACATAATTTGAAGGATAAGTGTGATGATGTCTTTCTATAATCTCTAACCCCGCTAATAGAGCTGCGTTATATAAAGTTGAAGATACCTGACAAATACCTCCACCTAACCCATCTACATATTTACCATTTAAAATAATATGCGCTCTTTTATATCCTTTTGCATCAGTTCTAGCACCAACAGTCTCATTAAAACTAAAAATTTCCTCTGGCATTAGAACTGTTCCATTAATAGCTTCAGTTGCAAGAACAATATTTGTTCCTCTATTATATGATGAATTTACAAAACTAGTTGCATATGATCCAACATTAGCATTTACTGTTCTTAGATCATCACCTGTAATTTCTGCATTTATTTCTTTAATAGGTGCAATCAGAGTTAAATTTTCTGCTTCACTTTGAATCTTTTCATTTATGTTGCTAATTAGTTTTTCACTAACTAATTTCACCCCTTTTATATCATCTTCCACTTTAAATCCACCATTTTTTTGATATTTTATTGTAGCATTAATAGCTTCCTTGTCAATATCCTTTTGCATTTTTGTAATAGTTTCTTTAATGGCTTCCTTATTATATGTAAAACTTAAATAGAATTCTTTATTTACACCTTTTTTTATTAATAAATATTTTTGAAAAAAGTTTAGTTCTCTGCAGTATTCATAGGCTTTGTCAACTATTTCTATAATATTATATTCAACATCTAGTTCTCTAAAACTAATAGAATACTTCTTTTCTAATGCTAAAATTTCTACTTCTTTTTCTAAAACTAAATTACCAAAAGTTCTATGTAGTTTTGATATAGTCTCTTCTCTTGTTTTACCTGTAAAGTCTATTCCTTCTATAATAATATTTGGCATCATCAATCCATCCCATTTTCTAACTTCACTATATATATATCCAATAATTAATGAGCTTATAAAAGCAATAGAAAGAACAGTAATAATTAAGTTCTTTTTTGGGTCAATCAATTTTTTCTTTTTTAACTCCATTACCATCTTCCTCTATTATTTCTATCCTTCATAAAATATTTATGAATCAACCCATACTTTTATATCATATTTTAAGGGTTGGCTTGAAAAAATATATTTTCTATAAATAAAAAAGCACCCTTTTAATGGATGCTTAAATAATATTTTGACGCCTTAAAAAATTCTACTGAATCACGTTTACTTCTTTTGCTAAATAATAAAGCGATCTTACAGCAATACCCGTCCCACCTTTTGATAAGATGCCAGCTTCTTTTGTTGACCAGATTGTCCCAGCAATGTCAATGTGAACCCATGGTAAATCACCATTGAACTCCCCGATAAATAGGCCTGCGGTAATTGTACCTGGATTTCCTGCTGCATTGGTTAAATCAGCCTCTTCATGCTTTATGAGGCTTTTATATTCATCAAAGATTGGCATTCTCCAAATTTGCTCACCACTTAAGGTAAAACTGTCATTCACGGCATTGAAGAAGGAATCATCATTACTAATAGCTACTGAAGCTGCATTCCCTGTACAATACAATGCGGCCCCTGTTAAAGTGGCAATGTCTAATACTTTATTAACCTTCTCTTTAGAAACGATATAATGCATGGCATCAATCAACGTTAAACGACCTTCTGCATCTGTATTTCCAATGAATATTGTCTTACCTCCCATAGAATTAATTATATCACCTGGCCTGTAACTATTTCCAGAAATCATGTTTTCGCATGCTGCTACAACAGCCGTTACATTATGCTTAAGCTTACCGTCTGCAATAGCACACATTGCGCCAATAACTGCAGCCGCACCACCCATATCATCCTTCATATTTACCATGCCTGATTTTGACTTGATACATAATCCACCTGAATCGTAGGTCAATCCCTTTCCCACATAACCTAGAATCTCGTCGCTATCTGGATTCCCCTTGTAGCGCATAATTATAAATTGTGGTTCAATAGAGGAAGCTTTTGCAACTGCTAAATACGCTTCCATACCCAATTTTTGAATTCCTTCAAGCCCTAAAACTTCAACTTCAAATCCCTTTTCTTTACCCAATTCACGTACTCTTTGTGCAAGAGATACGGGATGCATAACATTTGCTGGCTGGTTAACTAAGTCTCTGGCGATAAGATTAGCTGATGCAATAATCTTGGCTTCATTAATTATTCCTTCAAATGCCTCTTGTTGGTCCACTACTAAATCTACCCTAATTTCATTAACTTCTTTTTTCTCTGACAAATAGTCATCAAATTTGTAATCCGCCATTAGCATCGCCTCAACAGTTGCTTTTACTAATGTGCTATCCACGTGAAGGTTTCCATTATTAAATATAATTGCCAAGTTCACAACCTTTTGTTTCTTTATCATTCGATAACTATCTGCAAGGGTATTTATTAGCTTTCTATAACTAATTTTCCCCCGCTTTCCTAGTCCAACAAGTACAACCTCTACTAGTTTTCCTCGTTGTTGTAATGTCATTTTATATAAACTTCCCGCTTTGCCTTCAAAACGTTTTGATTCTTCTAATTGCTCTAATGGCAATGTAATTCCTTCTAGATATAATTCCTCCTCATACATTGGAAAAATTAAACCTTCATAATTTGCAATTGTTAATTCATTAATTAAAGAAATTTTCATATATTCCCCTTCTCTTTTTTTATTAGCTTTGGATCTTTGATTAATCAGCATTCATTGTTAACTCATATATTGATTGAGCAAATATATTAGTACACTTTATTAAATTATCAATTTCTATATACTCATCCTTCTGATGTGCACAATCCGGTTCTCCTGGAAATTGTGCTCCAAAAGCAACTGCATTACTCATAGCTCTTGCATAAGTACCACCAGCTATAACTTTTGGTTTAGCTTCACTATCCTTTGTTACTTTTTTATAGGCTTTCATTAATTTTTGAATAAGGACATGTTCTTCATCCATGTATATTGGTTTCATATCATTCTTTACAATAACTTCAATATCAGCTTTATCCAATTCCTTTCTCATATTGTCAATAACTTTTTCTGCTTTTATAGTAATTGGATATCTAACATTTAAAATTATTTCTGCTAAATCTTTGTTAAAATTAATAATTCCTATATTCAGCTTCAATTTCCCAGATATGTCATCTTCAAATCCACATCCAATGGACTGTCCATTATACTCCATGCCTATTTTACTATTATATGTAGCTATAAATTCTTGTAAATCAGAAGAGGCTATATCCAACTCTTCCAACAACATCATCATTTGTGAAATGGCATTCTTCCCTTTTTCTGGAGAACCACCATGAGCAGAAATCCCGTTTGAAATAATTTTCATTTCATCAGAATCTTCCTCTAATAATATTTCACCTTTTTGAGAACTATTAAATTCATCAACAATCTTCTTTATTTTTTCTTTTTCTATTTCATAAACATCTAGTATTGCAGTACAAATCCCCGGTACCATATTAGCCGCTGACCCACCACTTATACTTTTAATTCTAATATTATTCTTAGTAGTATTTTTGAATTTTTTCATTAATTTAATTTCCAAGATTCCCATTTCTCCCTGAATTACAGGAAATTCAGCATCCGGAGAGAATGCTAGATTTGGAGTTTCTTTTTTGCTTAAGTAATATTTAATATCCTCAGAACTTGTTTCTTCACTTGTACCTAATATCAATCTTATTCTTTTATTAATTTCTAATCCAGAATCCATAACAGCTTTCATAGCATATAATGCTGCAATTGCTGGTCCCTTATCATCACTTGTACCTCTGCCGTAGATTTTGTTTTCGTATATTTCCGCTCCATATGGAGGATACGTCCATCCTTCTCCTTCTGGAACTACATCTAAATGTGCTAATATTCCAATAATCTCTTTACCTTGTCCAAATTCTATATGTCCAGCATAATTATCAACATTCTCAGTAATAAATCCGAGATCATTCCCTAAATCCAAAACATATTTTAAAGCATTATATGGGCCTTCTCCAAATGGATAACCATCTTTAGATTCTTCACTAACGCTTTTTATTCTAACTAGTTCCTGTACAGATTTAATTATCTCGCGTCTATACTTTTCAATAATTCCGTGAAACTCCATTTCTCTACCTCCGGATAATTTTATAGAATCATATCAATTTAACCTTACCTTAAAATGCTATCGGTACATAATTACCCTCAGAGGAGGATTTATAAATTGCTTCTATTAGTTTTAATGATTTTACTCCTTCTTCTGCGTTAATATAACCTGTAAAATCATCTTCGATAATACACTGATAAAATTTTCGTATAAGTGTACCGTGGCTTTTTCCCCAATAACCCTTATATTTATTTGAAATATTATTTTCTCTAGTTATATATTCTTTTTTACCATTATAGTCCATCACTAACTGTTCTTCATTGATTCTAAGTATCCCTTTTTCACAGTGTATCTCAATATCAACGGATGAATTTCTGGTAAAACTATTAGTAGCAAAAAATATTCCTACTGCTCCACTTTCAAATTGTAATGTGACATCAGCAGTATCTTCTACTTCAATAACATTCTTCAGCAAACGAGTATCTACATTCCCTTTCAAACTTTTTACTGGTCCTGCAATGTATTGCATAAAATCCAAGGTATGAATAGCTTGATTAATTAGTACGCCTCCACCTTCTGTTTTCCACTTTCCACGCCATAAACTATTTGTATAGTACTCTTCATTTCTATACCAAGTTACTAATCCTTTAATTCCTTTGATGGCACCTAATCTCCCCTCATCTATAATTTCCTTTGATTTGAGATAAGTGCTGTTATATCGATTTTGGAAACAAACTGATAGTTTTCTGTTATTTTCTTTCGCTACCTTGTCCATTTCCTCAGCTTCTGATACATTAATAGCTACTGGTTTTTCTACAAGTACGTGCTTACCTGCTTTCATTGCGTCAATGGCCATAGTAGCATGAAGGTAATGAGGCGTACAAATATGAACCACCTGTACCCCTTCATCTTTAAGCATTTCCTTATAGTCAGTATAAAATTTACAATTATAGATTTCTGATGCTTCCTTTGCTCTTTTCTCATTTATATCTACTACTGCAATTATTTGAGAATGCTGATTCATTTGCAGTGAATCAGCATGTGACTTATATATAGAACCACAGCCTATAATAGCAGATCCTAACTTTTCCATACTACCTTACCCCTTCAATATATAAATTTCACCTTTTTAAAAAGTACCATTCACATCTATAGTTTTACTTTCACTAACTTCCTTTTTGAAAGTAGAATTCTTTATTTTTTCTTGAAGCAATTCATAATATAATTCTTCGTCTAAAGGTAACTCAACCCAATCATCTGTCCATGCTGAAAGATGCATTGCATTAGAGATTGTAAGCCCATTTATACCTTCTTCTCCAGGAGCTAATAATTTAGTCTTTTTTAGAATTGCATCTACCCAGTTTCTCAAAATACCTACATGTTGTGTATTTTCTCCTGTTACTGGAATCTCACATTTCCAAAATTCAGGTTGACCAAATCCACCTGTATATTCCGCATTAAATTTTCTTTCTGGAACACGATTACGCCAAAAAGTCAGTTTATCATCTTCAATTACTATTTTTCCATTATCACCTGTTACTTCAAAACGGTTAGTTCCTGGAGCATCAGCTGTAGATGTTATAAAAACACCCGTAGCTCCATTTTCATATTCTACATATGCAGTTACATCATCTTCTACTTCAATATTGTGATATTTACCAAACCCACAAAATGCTCTTACACGTTTTGGCATACCACAAGTCCACTGCCATAAATCAAGTTGGTGAGGATCTTGGTTAAGCAATACTCCACCACCTTCTCCTGCCCAGCTAGCTCTCCATCCACCAGAATTATAATAACTTTGTGGACGATACCAGTTTGTAATTATCCAGTTAGTTCTTCTTATCTCACCAAGTTCTCCACTATCAACAAGATCTTTTAATTTTTGATATAATGGATTAGTACGTTGATTATACATAATACCAAATACTTTATCACTTTTTTCAGCAATTTCATTCATTTCTCTAACTTGCTTAGTATAAACACCAGCTGGCTTTTCAATTAATACATGATAATCATTTTCAAAAGCTTTTATAGCTAAGGTCGAATGATCATAATGAGGAGTTGCAACAAATACAGCATCCATATATTTTGAAGCAAAAAATTCATCAGTATTATCAAACAATTCGACTTTTTCGCCAAATTTTTCTTTTGCCCATTCTAATCTTTCAGAATTATAATCACATATAGCAGTTAATTCTGCACCAGGCACTTCACCCTTCATTATGTTTTGTACATGAACTGTACCCATATTACCAATACCAATTATTCCAATTCGTACTTTATTCATAATTCCCCTCCAGTATATATAACACACTCTATTCTATTCAGTAATTTCAGTAATCATTCTTTTCAAAGCACCTACTGCTATTTCAAAGCATTTAACTCCATCTTCTTTCGACTCGTGTGTTTCCTTACCAATCTCTAGACCACCTAATCCTTGAAACTCAGTAAGATGAGGCTCTAGTGATAAAAACCCTTTATACCCTCTATTATAGAGTGTAGTTAAAACTTCTTTTACCTTTCCATCTCCATCTCCTGCAGGAACTACATTTCCATCGCTATAGAGTGCATCTTTAATATGAATATAATCAATATAATCTTTTAAAAGTTCATAAGCTTCTGGAAATACTTTTTCATTACATTGCACAAAGTTTGCAGGGTCAAATGTTGCCCTTACATATTCACAATTCATTGTTTGTAGTACATCAAGACATCTTTCAGCAGTATCTCCATAAATATCTTTTTCATTTTCGTGTAAAAGTATTAACCCTGAACCTTCAGCAACTTTTATGAATTGCTTCCATCTATACATAACTTCATCTCTATACTTTACGGGATCTTCTCCCTCTGGTATAAAAAAACTAAACATTCTAATATATTTTGTTTCCATTATTTTAGCAATTTCTATAGTATGCTTAAAAAGTTCTAAATGAGGTTGAAAATCATCAGTGATATAGATTTTACCAACAGGTGACCCTATAGCTGAAATTTTAAACCCTCTTTCATCTAATCTCTTTTTTATTTTATTTACTTCCTCTAGCGAGTATTCACATATACCCTTGCCATCAACTCCTCTAATCTCAATATATGAAATATTATGTTCTTTTAAAACATTCATTTGATTTTCTAGCTCCACATCAATCTCGTCTGCAAAAGCCGATAGAATAAATTCACTCATTTTTAATTTCCTCCTCATATGTTAGTGTTTAACCATTTATAGCATTATCAAGATCATTTATTAATTGTTCTGCATCTTCTAACCCCACTGAAATTCTAATAAGTCCTGGATCTATATCAAATTTTTTGAATTTATCAGTACTATGCCCATGATTTACTGGTAATATAAGACTTTCATAGCCTCCCCAACTACATGCTATCTTGAATAATTTACATGCTTCTGCTACTTTTTTTACATCCTCATATCTTTTTGATTTCATTTCAAAACTTAAAAGTCCAGAGTAACCTTTCAATTGTTTTTTACCTAATTCATAGTATGGACTTGATTTTAGTCCAGGATAATTTACCTTTGAAACATTTTTGTTCTTTTCAAGATACTCAGCTACCTTCATGGCATTTTCTTGATGTTGTTTCATTCTTAAAGGAAGTGTTCTAAGTCCTCTAAGTAAAAGCCATGCTTCAATTGGTGCAGGACTAGCGCCTTGAAGTTGAAATTCGTTGTAAAACATTTTATCTATTATATCTTTTGCAGCTATTGCAACACCTGCAACTACATCCCCGTGTCCCCCAATGTACTTAGAGCATGAGTGAACAGATATATCTATTCCCATATCAAGTGGTTTTTGAAATATAGGAGTTGCCCATGTATTATCAACTATTGTTCTTATCCCTTTTGATTTTGCAAAATCTGCTATTTCTTTTAAATCTACCATCTTAAAAGTTGTAGTTCCCGGACTTTCAATATAAATAACTTTTGTATTAGATTTCACTGCTGCTTCAATTTTATCTATACTCGCATTAATTAAAATATCATGTTCTATACCATATTTTTTTAAATACTCTGCATATTTAAGTGCTGAGCCATAAATATTGTTTACAAATAATATATGGTCCCCTTGTGCTGTAAAAGTATTTATTGATGCTGTTATAGCTGCCATTCCTGAACTAAAGCATTTGGCTGCCTCACCATGTTCAAGAGCAGCTAATTTCTTTTCAAAGATTTCAACTGTTGGATTTGCTCCTCTTGTGTAAGTATACTTTTCTCTTTCATTTTGAAATGATCTGCATATTTCATCATAGTCTTCATATATAAATATAGAATTCTGAAATATTGGTGGAACTACTGCACCATAAAACCTATCATAATCGTCCCCAAGATGTGTGCAAATATTTTTTTCTTCCTCGAACTTATGTGTCATAACCAGCTTCTCCTTTACCATTTCCCTTTTTTATTAATATTTGTATTTATTTTACATTTCAATGTGTAGTCATACCCAAAATTATTTTTAATTGTTACTTCACTCTTTAAGTAACAATCTTTTCATCTTGATATAATTTAACCTTTTAATCCTGATGTACTTATTCCCTCAACGAAATACTTTTGTGCTGAAAAGAATAATATCACAGGTGGAATAATTGATAGAACTGACATTGCCATAATTTGATTCCACTGAGCTTGTTCACCTAAATCAAGCATCATTCTTAATGCCAAAGATAATGGATATTTACTTACACTATTGATATATATTAGTGGATTAAAGAAATCACTCCATGCCCATATAAATTGGAACAACATAGCTGAAAAAATTGCTGGTTTACATAAAGGTAATAGTATCTTAGTTAATATTTGGAATGAATTACAACCATCAATTATAGCAGCTTCATCTAGTTCTTTAGGTACACCTCTAAAAAATTGAACCATCATAAAGATAAAAAATGCATTTGTAGCAAATAATGCTGGTACAATAAAAGGCAAATAACTATCTAACCAACCAAATCTACTAAATAAAAGATACCTGGGAATAATAACAACCGAATTCGGTAACATCAAACCCGCCAACATAACAGTAAAGAAAAATTTCTTTAAAGGAAATTTAAATCTTGCAAAACCATATCCAACAACTGTAGATGAAAGAACTGTAGCAACTGTTAAAGGAATAACCAGTTTAAAAGTATTCATAAAGAAAGTAGAATAACCAAACTGCCCTACACCCTTCCATCCTTCAATATATGAATCGGTAACAAGTTTTTTAGGAATAAGGCTCAGTGATTTAAATATTTCCTGATTATTTTTAAAAGAAGATGAAACCAACCACAACAATGGATAAATCATAACTATTCCTAATACAGCTAAAAAAATAAATACAAGTAACTTTACTACTGATTTCTTTTGTTCTTTTTTTAATACTGCCATTAGAAATCACCTCCGTCTTCATAGTATGCCCAGTGTGATGATGATTTTAATAATCCCCCTGTAACTACAATTATAATAAGAAATAACACCCATGATTGTGCTGAAGCATAACCCATTTTAAAATCTACAAATGCATTATTATATAACATCATTCCATAAAGATATGTAGATTTCATAGGTCCACCATTTGTAATAACAAAGGCTCCTGTAAATTCCTGAAAAGCACTTATTGTCTGCATAACCATATTAAACAATAAAATAGGTGTTATCATTGGTAATGTAATAACAAAGAATTGCTTTATTTTTGAAGCACCGTCAATAGCTGCTGCCTCATATAAATTCTGTGGAATCTGCTTTAAACCTGCTAAAAACAACACCATGGATGATCCAAACTGCCATACACTTAATAAACCTATTGTATACAATGAAATCTTAGGGTCTCCAAGCCATCCAACTGGCGGAATGTTAAAAATCCCCAAAACTTGATTCATTAACCCATCATGCATAAATAGAAATCTCCACATTACTGCTACTGCAATACTTC
Organism: Clostridium sediminicola; assembly: GCF_050402865.1. Classification (NCBI taxonomy): domain Bacteria; kingdom Bacillati; phylum Bacillota; class Clostridia; order Eubacteriales; family Clostridiaceae; genus Clostridium; species Clostridium sediminicola. Next base: position 69,915 of record NZ_BAABMF010000009.1, on the reverse strand, counting down.
CACCTAAAATAGATGGCAAATAATACACTGTTCTAAAGAAATTAATACTCTTTAACTTCATATTTAAAAGCATTGCAATAAAAAGAGCAAATACTAATTTCATAGGGACTGCCATAAGTACATAATAAAAAGTTACTTTTAAACTTCCCCAAAACTCTGTATCCTTAGTAAACATCTTTATATAATTCGAAAGACCAATAAACTTAAAATCTCCCATTAACGCTAAATCGGTAAAGGAATAAATAAGGGATGATATAAAAGGATATAATTGAAAAACAAGAAACCCTATAATAAAAGGACTAATATATAACAGTCCTTCATAATCTTTAAAACGTCTTTTTTTAATCTTAAACTGCATTATAAAACGACTCCCTCTTATATTTAGTAAGATATAGAGCACTATTATTATAAATAGTACTCTATATGTTTAGTTCTTTAATCTTTATTACTATTTACTCTTTATTTCTTGCAATTTATCATCTAACGCCTTTAGCATCTGATTAGCCGTTTCTTGTGCTGAAAGTTCACCGTATCCAAATTTTTCAATATGCTCAATTTTTATTTTGGATAACTCTTTGTTTAATTCCGCTTCATTTTGACTCTTACCAGGATATTTTGTAGCTATATCGATAGCTTTTGAAATTATAGGATTAATAGCCTCCGCCTCTAAAAGAACTTTTCGTCCATTCTCTGTAGAATGAACACCTCTTACGTCACCAAGTATTTTAATTGCTTCCTCGTCATTCAACATCCAGTTAATGAATTTTGCTGCTTCTTCTTTATTTGCACCTTTATCATTAACGGCAAATATATTAGTAGCATTTATACTTACTCCACTTGATTCTGCTCCATCCATCATAGGAACTCTTACTACATCAACTTCAAAATTACTAGATAAAGCAGGAATTACTGATGCAACCTGTGCAAACATTCCCATTTCTCCATTTAACCACTTAGGATATTGCTCAGTCTTATCTTGGAATAATGCGCTCTGTTCAAAAGGAACAATAACATTGTTATCAAATAATTTCTGGATATATTCAAAAACTTCAGTAAGTTCTTCTTCATTTACTCCAAGAGTAAAATCTCCTTTTAAAATTTCTTTACCTTGCTGCTCTAAATACATATCAATTAAATTAGTTACAGAATTAGGGAATTCATTTAAAAGGTATTGATTAGGATCAGCTTCATTTACCTTCTTACCTACTTCTATTAATTTATCCCAATTCCAGTTTTCAACATCTTCAGAAATATTATTTTTCTTAAAGAATTCTTTATTATAAATCATTGATACCGCGTTTAATCCTGTAGGTAATCCTTGTAATTCACCATCAACTGAAATTGCATCTAAACTTGCTTGACTGAATCCACTCAAATCAATAATATCTTTCATTTCATTAGGATCTGTAAAAAATTTACCTTGACGTCTTAAATCGTAAAGCCAATTGTAATTTATTTGTATAACATCTGGAGCTGTTTTACCAGCTAATTGTGTGACAAGCTTTTGATAATATCCATCCCAACCACTGTATTCTGCAACGATTTTAACGTTAGGATTTTTTTCCATGTATGCATCTATTGCTGCTAAAGTAGCTTCGTGTCTAGCTTCTCCTCCCCACCATGAAAATCTCAGTTCAACTGTTTCTCCTTTACCGGAATCCTTTTCATTTCCACCAGCATTATTCCCTTGCTTATTACCGCATGCTGATGCCATTACTGTGATAATACAAATCATGCAAATTACACTAATGATTCTTTTGAATTTTCCCATTCTACTACCCCCTAATATTATTTAGTATTTAGGTTAGGTTCTTAACCTAAAACCTTTACACTAAAATTATAGTATTTTTGAATGTCTATATGTAGGATGTAAACTATAGATAAGGTATCACTTTTTGATGATATATTCTTTTGATAAACCTAAGAGTATCATTTCATATTATTTGTTATCATATTCTGTTGTTTGTCTTTGCATGGGAATATTAAAAGTAACTGTAGTTCCCTCTCCATGTTTACTTGTAATATCAAGTTTAGCTTCCAGTCCATACATTAAAAAAAGACGTTTACTAGTGTTTAGTAGTCCTATATGATTATGAGGTACATCATCAGATTCAAGCTTTTCCCTTATTTCTAAAAGTCTCTCCTCATTCATCCCCGCTCCCGTATCTACTACAGAAAACTTAATAAAGTCTCCCTGTTGAAAAATTCTTATTTTTATTTCACTCTTGCCTTCTTTCTCTTTTATGCCATGATAAATTGAGTTTTCAATTAAAGGCTGAAGTACTAAACGTATCATCTTATAATTCAGTATTTGTTCTTCATATTCCCACACTACATCAAACTTATCACGATACCTCACCTTTTGAAGTCTCAAATAACTCTTTGTATTTTTTATTTCATCTCTGATTGTAACTTCATCATCCTTGGTATGAAGTGAGTATTTTAATATATCTGACAAATTCTCAATCATGTCCGTAACCGAATTTGGTTTTCCAGTAAACTGAAAAGACTTCCAGTAAATTGTTTCTAAAGTATTATACAAGAAATGAGGATTTATCTGAGAATTCAGTGCCAAAAATTCTAGAGTCTTCTGCTTATACTTACGTTCTGATAACTGTACCTTAAAATATCTTTGCAAAATATTTGATTCAACTATCTTATTAGTTATATAACCATATTCATCCTTTGCATCTTCAATATATTCAGAAATATTTTCTCCTCTTTCAGCACAATCTAAAACTTTTATTATCTTTATTAGATGCGAAATATTTTTTTTCATTAAATAATACGTCAAAGTAATTCCAATAATTATTAAAACAATCAATATTACTACCACAAAATCAGTAAGTATAAAAGGAATTCTATACAGGTTCTTTTCTGGTACAATAGACAAAAAATTACACCCATATTGGTCCCATTTTAATTTAGATATGATATATGTTTTATTTCCTATTTTGTGACGTATATATTCTTTATCACTTTTAATAAATTCTTCTATTTTTAACTCATGTAAATATGGTAAATCCTTATTCTTAAAAATGATTTCATTATTTTCATCCGTAATAATAATACTTTGCTCAGGAAGGATATCGAGTTTATTTAAAAAATTGTCAATATACTTGGCATCAATATTGAGTACAATAACTCCTTGTTTTCTATTACCTGTATAAGCATTTATGGTACGATATATTGTAACCACTCTTTTCCCAAATTTATCGAATGAATATGACTTGATAATTCTACTTTGCAGCCAAGTATTTTTTTGCATACCCATTTCATTAAATTGTGTTTTCCACTCCATATCGTAATAAGCATCATTTGATATCAAACCTTCTGTTGTTGTTAAAACACGACCGTGATCATTCTCAAAAAAAACATAAATGGAGTGAATATAGTTTCTTGCATTAGCCGGTGCATCAATAAAATTACGGATTGACTCAAGTAATTTATATTCTTCTCTGTTTAATGTAGATTTCCTCAAAATATTTTTTAATTTAATAATTATTTCTGGGTTAGTGCTAAAATTTATATACAAAGAATCTATTTCGTTAAAAATTAATGCCACATTTCCTCTTGCCTGTTCGAGCATATTCATATTATTCTTTTTAATATTTTGCTGAACATACTGTTTAGTTATTCCAATAGAAATACCTCCTAACACAATTACCGGAAGTAACACTGGAATCAAAAAAAGTATAACATTTTTAAAAAATAGTTTTGATTTTTTTATGTTCAAATTAATGTGGTAATTCTCATTATTCTTCACTTTTATCACCATTCCTAAACTTACGTGGACTTTTTCCGAAGTACTTTTTGAATGCCCTGGTAAAATTCTTAGGGCTTGTATATCCTACCAGTTCACTTACCTCATAAGTTTTATACCTTATATCCAATAACAATTCCCGTGCTTTTTCCATTTTAATTTTCAATAAGTAATCCGAGAAATTTTCCCCTGTTCTTTCTTTGAAATATTTACTAAGATATGAAGGACTCATATTAACCTTTTCCGCTACATACTGCAGAGTTACAGACTGATAGTTGTTCTTTGTGATATTCTTTATTGTTATAATCATTTTGTCGTGATAGTATTTATCTTCCTCACATTCTTCCGCAGGTTTGTCCTTTTCCACATTGACCTCTTCTCTATCAAGTTCATCCCTTATTTTAAGAAATATGTTCAATAAATCAGCATATTTAGTCGGTTTTACAATATAATCCCTTACTCCAAAAACAAGAGCTTTCTTAGCATATTCAAAATCCTTATATGCACTTAAAAATATGACTTTTACTTCGCTATGCTGCTCATGTAATACCTGTGCAAGCTGTATTCCTGACATTACCGGCATTTTAATATCACTCAACACCACATCTACATGATTTTTTTGAATTATTTTCAACGCTTCCTTACCATTTTCTACATCTCCAATTACTTCAAAACCCGTTTCTTTCCATGGAAAATAGTTTCTTATTCCTTTTCTTATTTCATACTCATCATCTACTATCAAAATCTTATACATTATTTTCCCCTCCGATTTTAAAAGTCTATCATATTCATTTTTTTGCTTCAGAATCTCTATAGTTTGTCTAAAAACGTTTACTTTTAACTTTAACGCTATATATGCCTTTGTTCTCATCATTTCTCTAATTTGCTTGTGGATTTTTCCAAAAAACCTCTCGGGCTTATTCCTTCTATTTTTCTGAAAACTCTACTAAAATATAGCTCATCATCAAAACCCATTATATGAGCAATTTCTTTTATCTTTTTATCGCCTTCTACCATTAGTGATTTGGCAGCATCAATTTTGCACTGATTAATATACTTTATTGGTGTATAACCAGTATATACCTTGAATATTTGAGTAAGATAATCCGAAGATAAGCTTACTCTATCTGCTAGTTCATTCAGTATAATCTTTTCATTAAGATTATCATGAATATATTTCAATAATATATCCATCTTTAATCGTGACGAAGGATTCAGATTATTAGACCTTGCTTCGTCAAGTATATAGAATAGCAACTGCTGGAACAATGCCCTACAAATAAGTTCAAATCCCAACAATCTTTCATTCCAATATTTATTGAGTTTTTTCATTGTTTCAACTGCCATGTTATAACTTCCAATTTGTTGCACAGATTTTATAGGTATTTTCGTTAAACCAGGCTGAACTTTCCACTCATTATCACTATATCGCACACTAGAATAACTGAAATGAACAGCATAAAAGGCAAAAGGATTCCCCATATCAGATTCAAGAGAATGAACCAATCCAGGATAAAAATAAAACAACATACCACGTTTTGCACTATATTCTTGCCCTTCAATGATAATCCTTCCTTCTCCTTTTTCAATTAAAACAAATTCATGATCTTTAATCTTTCTAGAAGGAATCATCCATTTAGAAGTACACTTTCTATGCACGCTATAACTTATATGTGGTGTTATACCATAAGGATCCACGACCTCACCCTCCCCATATTTAAATAATTAATGTAATTTTATTATACAGTACATGCATTCTGAAATTCAATGTAGTTATAAAAAATATCATCTAGGTTTTATCCATATAACTCTGTTTTGTCTATTTTTTTTATTACTACAAAGTTATAAAATATCTTCATAAACTACTCGAACTTAATGGAGGTTATATTGATGCGATGGAATAGAGAAGAATATATTGAGTTAATGACTTTTGGCAATGCCAAGCAACAAATGTTTGTAGAACTTTTTGGTCCTCTTATAGGACTAGAGGATGAGTGGAAAATACAAGGTGCAACTAAAGGTGAATTAGATTTAGTTGACTTTGACTGGGACTATGTACCTGTTGTGAATTGCGGTGGGAATATTGGTATTAGAGGAGGATTCACTCCTAAAATTCTTGAAGAAACAGATGAACATATAATACAAACTGATGAATTAGGAAGAAAGACAAAGCTTTGTAAAGGATGTGCTACAATTCCGCTACCTATGGACTACCCTGTAAAAGATATGGATAGTTGGCTTAAGATAAAGCATTTATATGAATTTCATGAAGACCGTATAAATTGGGATAGAGTAAATGCAGCTATAGAAGCCCAGAAGAAAGGTGCTCTTGTGTGGGTGGAAATGTTAGGTGGATTTGACCTTCCTAGACAACTTTTAGGTGAAGAAAATATTTGTTTTTGTTACTATGATCAACCAGAACTTATACATGATATTTTAGAAACAGCGGGAAATACAGCATTTAAGGTTCTTGATAGAATCAGTGATAAACTTGTTATTGACAACTTATCTGTTCATGAGGATATGGCAGGTAAGTCTGGCCCTCTAATAGGACCGGATTTAGTATTGGAATTCATAAAGCCATATTATAGAAAAATATGGGATATGTTATCTTCAAAAGGTACTAGAATTTTCAGTCAGGATAGTGATGGAAACATGAATAATCTTATTGATGCTTTCCTAGAATGTGGTGTGAATGCAATTTTTCCACTTGAACCAGCTGCTGGAATGGATATGGTAGCTCTTAGAAAAAAATATGGAAATAAACTTGCATTCAAAGGCGGCATAGACAAACATGTTTTATATAAAAGTAAAGAAGAAATAAGAAAAGAATTAGAATATAAAATGCAACCTCTTATGCTTGAAGGTGGTGTTGTTTTTGGTATTGATCATAGAATACCAAATGGAACTCCTATAGAGAACTATAGATATTACGTTAATACAGCAAGAGAACTATTAGGTTTACCTCCAATAACAAAAGATAAAAAAGGATGGCAAAGAATGGCTTTTTGAAAAGATTAAGTTCAAACACATATTTATTTGTTATAATATATATAAACTAATTCAGTAGAAGGATATTAGGAGATATATAATGAATAAAGACGTACTAAATGAGATTCTTTTAAAGGCATTAGCTTCAGTAAGTGATGGTATCTCTATTTGTGATAAAGAGGGATACATATTATATGTAAATAATGCATGTTGTGAGATTGTAAGAGCTGACAAAGAAGAGCTTCTTAATAAGAAAGTAGATAGTCTCTCTCCAGACAAGCCCATGTTAACAGAGGTGCTTGAAAAGAAAAAAAGTATTATAGATGTAGAGTATTTTTGGAATTTTAAGGGTAGGAGGACCCATCTTATAAATTCTGGTTATCCTATCTTTGATGATGATGGTAATATCATCGGTGCCATAGATATATTCAGAAGTATTGAACGTTCTAGAAAACTTGCAAATACAATTGCAGGACATCAAGCATTTTTTACCTTTGATGATATTGTTGGAGAAAGTAATAATTTAAAAGAAATTATAAAATTAGCGAAGATATTTTCAAAAAGTAATGAAAGTATCTTAATATCTGGTGAAACAGGTACTGGAAAAGAATTATTTGCCCAATCTATACACAATTATAGTAATAGGAAACGGAAACCTTTTGTTGCATTAAATTGTGCAAACTTACCAAACGAACTTATAGACAGCGAACTTTTTGGATATGAAGAAGGTGCTTTTACTGGAGCTAGAAAAGGTGGAAAACCTGGAAAGTTTGAGCTAGCAAATGGAGGAACCTTGTTTCTTGATGAACTAGGCGAAATGCAGATACATATTCAAGCTAAATTATTGCGCGTACTTGAAACTATGTGTATAAATAGGATTGGTGGAAACAAACCTATAAATGTAGATGTAAGAATAATAGCTGCCACAAATAGAAAATTAGAAGAAATGGTTGAAGATGGACAGTTTAGAAGAGATCTCTACTATAGATTAAAAGTTTTATGTCTTGAAATTCCACCTTTAAAAGAACGGGAACATGACATATTATTACTCTCAGACTATTTCTTAAAAAAACTTTCAAAAAAAGAAAATAAACACATTAAGGGAATAGGTAATAGAGCTAAAGAAATGCTCATGAATCACAATTGGCAAGGAAATATTCGAGAGCTTGAAAATGTAATATCTAGATCCATTTTTATATGTGACGGGGAATGGATTACAGAAAAAACACTTTTTATGGCTGGATTTAAAGAACCAATATACGAAGAGATAATAAAAAAGCAATCAATAAAAATAAATAAGAATATTTTAATAGATACATTAAATTCAACTGAAGGAAATAAGAAGAAAACTGCTGAAATTTTAGGTATTTCTAGGCCAACACTATACAAATTTTTGAAAAAGTATGATTTATAACAAAGTGTAAAGCATTTACATGTAAACGCTTTACACTTGATATTTTAAGTAAGAACCTTATAATCAGTAGTACTTCAAAAGAGAAAAGTATCCAAGTGTAAAGCAGTTTACAACTTGGATACTTTTCTCTTTTTGTCTTTAAGTACGATATAACGTTGATACTAAGAGCCTTAAGACATATTCATATGCCTAAAGGCTCAACATTCATATTTTGGAACGATTATTGCATATAAAATATTAAAGAACAAATATGCAAACTGAATTAAGGCATATGAATATGCCTATCTCAAAGGGGGAACCAAAATTGAATAAAAGTATTGATAAATGTATATCGATTGTAGAAAAAGATAAAGAAATGTATGCACAAGCAGGTAAACTTCCATATTTCCCATTGGCCGTAAAGAAAGGACATGGGGCAATAATCGAAGATGCTGATGGCAACGAATATATTGATATGCTTGCAAGTGCTGGTATGCTTAACACAGGTCACTCTCATCCAAAGATTGTAGAGGCAATTACAAATCAAGCAAAGGATTTTGTTCATTATATTTATCCTTACGTATATCATGAACCACTTGTGAAACTTGCAAAAGAAATTATAAATATTACTCCTGGAGATTTCGAAAAAAGGATTATATTTGGACTTACAGGGTCTGATGCTAATGATGGAATGATAAAGTTTGCAAGGGCATATACAGGAAGAAGTAAAATAATATCTTATATTGGTGCTTATCATGGTTCAACATACGGAGCCATTTCTCTTTCAGCATTGAATCTTAATATGCGCAGGAAGATTGGTCCTCTAGTTCCTGAAATGCATCATATCCATTATCCAGACTGCTATCGTTGTAGATTTGGTAAGGAGGAATGTAACTGTAATTTAGAATGTATTAAAGAACTCCAAGAATCATTTAAATATTTTTTACCCCCAGAAGAAGTTGCTGCTATATTATTAGAACCTATTGCTGGAGACTCAGGATTTATAATACCACCTAAGAAGTACATAGATAAACTTTATAGCATATGTAAAGAAAATGGTATATTATTTGTAGTTGATGAAGTACTGCAAGGATTCGGAAGAACTGGCGAATGGTTCGGAATCGATAATTTTGATATAGAACCTGATATGGTTGTGCTTGGAAAATCAATTGCATCAGGCATGCCTTTGAGTGCTATTGTAGGAAGGAAAGAAATTATGGAATCTCTAGACGCGCCTGCTCATACATTTACTGGAGCTGGAAATCCTATTTCTTGCAAGGCTGCCTTGGCAACACTTGAAGTCATAAGGGAAGAAGAACTTATAGAACATTCAAAAACTTTAGGAGAATATATGAAAACATGTTTTAAAGATATGCAAGAAAGGTATGAAATCATTGGAGATGTACGTGGCATTGGAATGACTATTGGGGTTGATCTTGTTAAAGATAGAATTACTAAAGAAAGGAATAATAATGCGGCAGCAAAAATTTGTTATCGTGCATATGAAAACGGAGTATTAGTTACTTTTGTTTCAAGTAATGTTCTAAGAATACAGCCCCCACTGGTAATAAAGAAAGAGCAGATTGATAAATCAATTGATATTATTGAAGAAGCTATAAAGGACTATTTAAAGGGTAATATCCCAGATGAGGTTTTGAAATTTTCAAAGGGATGGTAATACTTAAAATACAAACAACTAGTTGACGGTTGACAGTTTTCAGTTGACAGTACTGGAAGAAAATCATCCTTTACTGTCACTTGTAAACCGTCATCAGAGGTAATCTCTATTCTGCTTTACCAAAACCATATTTTTCAAAGATTTTATAACCACTTTCTTCTGTAATCATATTATATAAAGCCTGTACATTTTTATTGTTTTCAGAGCCTTTCATACTTCCCATCCAATATGCAGCTTTTACATTATATTTTTCAGAAATCTCAATTACTTTCAACTTATCTTTATTATCCATAGTTACATCTGAACCGTATACAAATGCAGCATCAGCCTCTCCAAGTACAACTTTCGCTACCACTTGCTTTACATTATTTTCTTCTGAAACTACATTTTTTAACACTTTCTCTTTATACTCATTGCCAAGACTTTCATCATATGCCTCTAAAACTTGTAATGTATAGTTACCTACAGGAACTTCTTTTTGAGCTATAACTAATTTACATTCATTGATTAAATCTTCAGGTTTTTCTATTTTTGCTGGATTATCTTTTGGAACAACAAGAACTAATGAATTAGAAAGAAAGTTTACCCCTGATGCAATCATCTCTTTTTCATTTAAAGCCTCATAGTGCTTTTTATTTGCGGATAAATATAAGTCTACTTCCATGCCTTGCTCAATCTGTGTTCTTAAACGACTTGAACTATCTAAGTTTAACTGTATCTCTACATTTGGATTTTCTTTTTCAAATACTTCTTTTATTTCTTTCATACTTTCAGTAAGCGATGATGCTGCAAAAACAGTAATAGCTTCCTTTTCTTTATTGCAACCACTAATACCTACAACAATAATCAATAAAATTACTGGAACAATAATTTTTTTTAAAAATTTATCTTTATTTAGAAATGACACTAATCACATCCCCTTCTTTTATGTTTCCACCTTTTAAAACACGTGTGAAAATTCCTTCTCTTGGCATAATACAATCTCCTATTACTTTATAAATGTCACAGTGTGCATGGCACTGTTTGCCGATTTGTGTTACTTCTAGTTCTACTTCTTCTGTCTTTAATATTGTTCCAACTGGAAGCTTAGCTAGATCTATTCCTTGCACAATGATGTTTTCTCCAAAGTCTCCATCTTTTACATCTACGCCTCTTTTTTTAAACGCATCAATCTTTTCATAAGAAAGTAAACTCACCTGTCTGTGCCAATTTCCAGCATGTGCATCTCCTTTTATTCCATGATTTTCTACAAGTACTGCTTCATGAAAATTTTTCTTTTGTATACCCTTCTTTTCACTCATACAAACGGCTAATATTTTTCCCATTTTCAGCTTCCTTTCTTATGATCCTATTTGAAATATTTTTAATAAAATATATTGATAATTTTTTTTAAGCAATTCCTAAAGGAGTAATGTTACTTTCTTTTAATAAAATTTGTATCTTATCTCCAATTTGTATATCCTCATTATGATCCACATGATTTGGGAATAACATTTCTAATTGAAGAAAATTTATATCCAATTTAATTTGTAGTTTACAACTTTCAATGCCATAAATCTTTTTGTTTACTACTCCTTTGAAAATATTATCATTGTTCTCTTTTTTTAATTTATCATCTTTTATAAAAATAATATCTTCAGGTCGAATCCCTAAAAGAATCTTCTCTCCTTTTTCATAATTCAGAGGAAGAGTTCTCAAAATTGTATTTCCAACTGAAACTGAATTTTTATCAACCACTTCACCTGCTATAATATTTTTCATACCAACAAATTTTGCAGTTTGAATATTTCTTGGTCTTCTAAATACCTCTTCTTTAGAACCTATCTGTAAAAACTCACCTTTATTCATAACAGCAATTTTATCTCCAAGGGCATATGCTTCTTCTAAATCATGAGTTACAAAGACCATAGGTATTTGGAGTTCTTCTTTAATATCCAGCAATAATTCTCTCAATTTTCTTCTTCTTCTATTATCTAATGCACTAAAAGGTTCATCCAATAACAAAATTCGTGGTTTTATCATTAACGCTCTAGCAATAGCTACTCTTTGCTGTTGCCCCCCTGAAATTTCGTAAGATTTTTTATCCTTAATATGCATAATTCCTGAAATCTTCAGGAGATTTTGCAGTTTAGACTGTTCTAGTCCATCTTTTACTCCATAGCATATATTCTCCATTACATTCATATGAGGGAACAGATTACTTTTTTGCTGAATATATCCAATATTTCGCTTATATATAGGAATATTTATCTCATCTTCACAATAAATTATTTCTTCATCAAAAGTTATTTTTCCACTGTCGGGAGTAACTACACCTGCAATCAAATTAAGCAATGTTGATTTTCCACATCCAGAAGGCCCTAAAACAGTGAGAATTTCTCCTTTTTGTAAATCAAAATCAGCATCTAAACAAAACCCTTTCCATTTCTTTAAAATATTTATATTAAGCATAAGTATACTCCTAACTTTTCTGTGAAATTACCTTTAATAGTATTAATATTCCTAAAGAAATCACTACTAAAACTACAGCAATTGCCATAGAAAGATTCATATCTCTTTCCATTGCAGTATAGATTGCTAAAGGTAATGTTTGTGTTTTACCTAGCAAATTCCCTGCAAACATAATTGTTGCACCAAACTCTGCCAAGGATCTAGCCCAAGCCATAACTGCTCCAGTTAAAATTCCGTTCCAAGATAAAGGCAATGTTACTCTTTTAAAAACCTGCCATGGTGTATCTCCTAAAGTAGCAGCCGTGATTTCTAAATCTTTATCTACTTGCTCTAAAGCATTCTTAACAGATTTTATAAAAATGGAACCAGCAACAAAAACTTGTGCCATTACAACAGCTATAAATGAAAAAGGTATTTGAATACCTAAAAGATAAAGGTATTTTCCTAATATCCCGTTTCTACCAAAAGTTATTAAAAGTAACAAACCTGCTACCGCTGGTGGAAGTACTAATGGCAAATCAAATATTATTTCTAAAAATCTTTTTCCTTTAAAAGAGTATCTTGCCATAACAAAAGCAGTGGGCAACCCAAATATAATAATAATAATTAATGAAAAAAATGTACTTTTAAAACTAATAAGGATAGCATGAATTACCAATGTATCCCTTAAAGATTTTATTGCATTTATCCAAGGAGATAAAAACAAAGAGATTATCGGAAGCCCAAGAAAAATTGCGCTTACTCCGTAACAAAAATATAAAATTATTCTCTTCACGTTTTTATCTCTCATAAACAAACTACCACCCTTTTCCGAAACTACAATTAGGATATCTACATACATCACATTCTAGACATAGTCCGCCATGTCCATATGCTGCAAGATCCTTTTTAGTAATTTTATCTCCTGCCAAAACTCTTGGTAAAACTAAATCAAAAATTGTAGTTTTCGCATACATAACACATCCTGGTAGTCCTAAAATAGGTGTTTTGCCTCTATAAGAAAGTAAGAACATTGCTCCTGGAAGTACTGGCGCACCATAAGAAATAATTTCTGCACCTGTTTTTTTGATACCAATAGGTGTAACATCATCTGGATCTACTGACATCCCTCCTGTGCACACAACCATATCAGCACCTTTTTGAATTAATTCTTCTATTGCCTGGGAAATCATATCACTGTCATCATACACAATTTTTTGTTCTATAACTTCACAGTTGTAATGCTCTACTTTTTTTCTAATTACAGGTCCAAAAGCATCTTTAATTCGACCGTGGTAAACTTCATTTCCTGTAGTTACTATCCCAACTTTTAATTTATCATAAGGCATTACTTCAACAATAGTTTTACCCTCAGTAATTTTTTCAGCTTCTATTATTTTTTCTTCATCTATAATAAGAGGAATCACTCGAGTTGCTGCTAATTTATCCCCTTTTTTTACTGGATAATTATTATGCCTTGTTGCAATAATTATTTCACCTATAGAATTTACTTCCATTAATATTTCTGTATTTATTTTTAATAACCCATCATACTCTGCAATAAAAGAAATTTTCCCTTCTTTTACCTCGCTAAAACTTATTCCTTTTCCAGCTGCTAAATCTTTAAGACGCTCTGCTGCTTCATTTTCATGTAGTGTTCCCTCTTTATGCTCCCACACATATATATGATCTTTTCCTAGTGAAAGTAAAACTTTTACATCTTCCTCTTTAATGATATGGCCTTTTTTGAAAGCTCTATCTTTTATTTCACCTGGAATAATTTGTGTAATATCATGACATAAAACTGAGCCAATTGCATCATGTACATCGATTTTTTTCATGTATATATCCCCCTATATCCTCACTACTATATTTAAAATCTTTTATTAAGTAGCGCCTTAATTTTTAAGATTTTTTTCCTATTTTCTTTGCATAATCAGCAATTGCTTTCTTTAATGCTGTAGCACCAAGTACTGAACAATGTCTTTTTTCTTTTGGCAATCCTCCAAGTGCGTCCATAATATCTTTTTCTGAAATAGCATAGGCCGCCATAACAGGTTTTCCTTTTGCTAAAACTGTTATCATACTACTAGATGCAATAGCTGCACCACATCCATGAACTTTAAATTTAATATCTTTTATAAACCCATTTTCTACTTTAAGATATATTTTCAAATAATCCCCGCAATGAGGGTCTCCTACTCCACCTACCCCATCTGCATTTTCAATAGTTCCTACATTTTGTGGATTTCTAAAATGCTCCATTGTAATATCTGTATACAAATATATCCCTCCAATAACAATTCATTATATTTCTCAAAGAATAACGATAACAAAAAAAATTATCTACTTTAATTTTCTATATGATATTTCTTATTAAGTTCAATAAGAATAGCTTCCAATACTCCTCCAGCAATATTCCTTCCTTTTTCACTAATAATCTGACAGTATTTCTTTTCTCCTCTAGGATCAATATCACCTAATTTTTCATTCTTCTTTACAATTAATCCATCATGAATCAATCCACGAACGATTCCTTTAATTTCAGCTTTTACTAAAGTTCCATCTACAGAACAAATTGTTTCCCCTGCTTCTACATAACTTCCTATATCTACATGATTTTTTACGATTCCGCTACAAGATGACCTTAATACTCTTTGTGCTGTATATCCAATAATATTTCCTGGTATTCCTGTGTTTGGTATAGCCTTTCCTTCATAGATTATTTTTCCTAATTCATGACCTCTCTGCGTCTCAATAACGACATGAACATCAAGATTTGCAGTAAAGCCAGGACCTAAACCAATTACAATAGGAGCATCTGTTATTTTTGTGCCACAATTTTTCTTAGCCAATATACCATCTACAACTATACTTGGTTTAATTTTCTCTATGATTTTACACTTGGGATCAATAATCACTGGAATCTTTCCTTCTTTTAATATCTTTTTTACATTATCATTACTATCAGCTAATACTGCTGTTACTCCCTCAACTGTCCATTCTTTTTCATATATACAATTAGCAAAAGATACAGTACGTCTTACCATCATGGGCTTTTCTAATTCTGTAATAATTACAGGAAAACCAACTCGAAATAATCTATGAGCAACTGCAGTAGCTAAATCCCCTCCACTTTTTATAATTACCGTATATTTAGAAAACATACTAATCACTCCTTTATCAAACTTTCGACTTATATATCATTATATCATATATTACAAATCATAAAAGCCACCGTCGTGTCTTCACGACGGCAGGCCTAATAAATAATATTATCTTTTTTTGCTATAAGGCGTATTAGGCATAGGTAATTTTGTTCTAAACTCACCGTCATAGTTATAATACGCATTAGCAACAGCAGGTGCAGTAGGTATTGAACATATCTCTCCTATTCCTTTTGCTCCATATGCAAGATCCATATTTCCACTACCTATTATAATAGGTTCTATTTTTGGTACTTCTGTTGCTTTAAATAATCCTAATGTTCCAAATTTTGCAGTTGGCACACTATTTTTAAGTGGATAATCTTCTCTTAGCGCATATCCAAGGCTCATAACAACTCCACCTTCAATTTGCCCCTCAATACTCTTAGGATTTACAGGAGTACCAACATCATGAACTGCAATAACTTTTTCAAGTTTTCCCTCGTCGTTCAAAATAACAACATTTGTAGCATATCCATAAGCTACATGACTTACAGGATTTTGCTTACTTGAATTCATTTTATCAGTTCTTCCTTTAAATTCTCCGTAGAATTCCTCTCCCTCTAAGCTTTCTAATGTTTGATATGTTAATACACCAAGAAGCTTCTCTGCTGCTCTTCTTGTTGCCTCACCAGTAAATAAAGTCTGCCTAGAAGCTGTTGTATTTCCAGCATTAGGTGTGATTGCAGTATCTGGCACTGCATGTATAACTTTATCCGCTGATATATTAAGTGTTTGACAAACCATTTGTGTTAATATAGTTCCAAGGCCTTGTCCAATACAAGCCGCACTAGAATGAATGTATATTTTTCCATCTTTTATAATCAATTTACAACGTCCAATGTCAGGAATTCCAACCCCTAGTCCACTATTTTTCATAGCACAAGCTATTCCTGCTTTAGGATTTTTTTCACATATTTCTTTTACTGCTTCTAAAGTTTCAGCAAGATATGTTGAGGCATCTGCAATTTGTCCATTAGGTAATACTTGACCTGGTCTAATTGCATTTTTATATCTTATTTCCCAAGGAGTTATTCCAACCATTTCTGCAAGCTGATTTAAATTGCTTTCTGCTGCAAAACAACTTTGTGTTACTCCAAATCCTCTAAATGCACCAGCTGGCGGATTATTTGTATATATTGCTTTTCCTATTATATCAATATTCTGATAATTATATGGCCCTGCCGCATGAGTACATGCTCTTTGTAAAACTGGACCACCTAAAGAAGCATAAGCTCCTGTATCAGCAATTAAAACAGCTTTCATTGCAGTCAAATATCCATTTTCATCACAAGCTGTTGTTATTTCCATCTCCATAGCATGACGCTTAGGATGTACCATTATACTTTCTTTACGAGTTAAAGCAAACTTTACAGGTTTATTAGAAGCATAAGCAAGTATTGCCGCGTGATGTTGAACGCTCATATCTTCTTTTCCTCCAAAACCGCCACCAACTATTTTACTTATAACTCTTACTTTACTTTGATCTAAACCTAAAGCTTCTGAACATTCCTTCAAAGTTTGGAAAACACCTTGGTCTGCACAGTAAATTATTATTCCGCCATCACCATCTGGTTTCGCAACTGCTGTTTCTGTTTCTAAAAAAGCATGCTCTGTAAATGGTGTGCTATATTTATTTGTTACCACATGTTTTGCCTTCTTAATCTGACTCTCTGCATTACCAAATACTAAGTTTTCAGTTGCTAGTACATTACCAGTAGCATGAACTTGAGGTGCATCTCCCTTCATTGCATCCTCTGGACATGTGACAGGTTGTAATTCTTCAAAATCTATTTTAACTAAAGATTTAGCTTTTTCTAATATTTCAGGTGTTTCAGCTGCAATTAGAACTATAGCATCACCTAAACAGTGAGTCACCTTTCCAACAGGAATTACTACATCCCAATCCTTTATAATATGTCCTAATTTTTGATTCCCTGGCAATTCATCTGCTGTAATAACTGCATGAACACCTTCTAAATTTTTAGCTTCACTAACATCTATACTTTTTACTAAAGCACGTGGATATTTACTTCTAACTGCTCCTCCATAAATCATACCATCTATACGTATATCATCTACATACTCTGCTGTACCAAGGACTTTATCCACAGCATCTACTCTGTTTAAACTTTCTCCTATTAAAGGTTTGCAATCGCATTTAGGTACCTCTGTATTTTCTCGAAATAATTTAGCAGCCAACTTCACAGCTTCAAATATTTTTACATATCCTGTACAACGACAAATATTATTTTTCAACGCATTTTTTATTTGTTCTTCTGTTGGATCTTCTACTTTGTCAATTAAACCTTTTGCACTTATAACCATTCCAGGAGTACAAAAACCGCATTGTACTGCTCCTGATACCATAAAAGCATGTCCATATACATCTTTTTCTCTATCTGAAAGCCCTTCAACAGTTGTAATGTTTTTACCTACAACCTTACTTGTTTTTAAAACACATGATTTTTTTGCAACTCCATCAACTATTACCATACATGTTCCACAAGCACCTTCAGAACATCCATTTTTAACTGATACTAAATTTAAATCTTCTCTTAAAAAAGTAATTAATTTTTTTTCTTCTTTTACTTGGACTTCTTTTCCATTTACAACAAAGTTAAACATTAGAGCCACCCCGTTTTATATATTTTCCGAAATTCGGTTTTATAATATTTCCGTTCTCTACAATATGTCTTCCTCTTAAAAAAACATGCTTTGCTTTTCCTATAGTTTTAAAGGATTCATAAGGTGTATAATCAACGTTTTGATTTTGATTTTTTTTAGATATAATACCCTCAATTTTTGTATCCCATATAACTATATCAGCATCACTTCCAACTTGAAGCACCCCTTTTTTAGGGTACATTCCAAAAATCTTTGCAATATTTTCACTAAGTAATCCACACATTTTTTCCTTTGTTATTCTTCCTTCATTCACTCCATAGGTATATAGAAGTACTGGTCTATGTTCCACTCCAGGTATACCATTTGGAATCTTACTAAAGTCATTTATGCCATGGTCTTTTTGTCCTTTAAAATTGAAGCTACAGTGATCTGTTCCAATTGTATCTATGTGCCCATCAGACAATGCTTGCCATAGTCTTTCTATGTCATCCTTTTTTCTTAAAGGTGGTGATAGAACATATTTTGCGCTTTCAAAATCTTCAGAATTATATAAACTATCTTCTAAAAGAAGGTATTGAGGACAAGTTTCTGCATATACTTCTTGTCCTTTTTCTCTTGCATCTAATACCTTTTCTGCACCTTCTTTTGTACTTAGATGTACAATGTTAATAGGAGCATCCGCTAATTTTGCAATATCTATATATCTTGATATTGCTTCTGATTCAACAATATTAGGACGTGATAATGGGTGCGCTGCTGGAGTAGTATTTCCACTTTTCAGTTGTTCTTCTATCATTGTATTTACAATATCCCCATTCTCACAATGAACACCTAATATACCGTTATATTTTTTTAAGCTCTTCAATATAGTATATATATCTCCATCATTAATACGTAAACTGTCATAAGCCATATAAGCCTTAAATGATGTTATACCTTTGTCTTGCATCACTTCTAACTCATTCTTTATATCTTCATTCCATTCTGTTATTGCCATATGGAAACCATAATCACAGCTTGATACATCTTTAGCTAAGTCATGCCAATTTTCTAATGCCTCACTTAAAGTTTCACCTTTATTTTGTGTTGCAAAATCTAAAATTGATGTTGTTCCACCTATAATAGCTGCAGCAGTACCTGTTTTAAAATTATCTGCAGTTCTAGTATACCCTGTATCCAAATCAAAATGAGTATGAGAATCAATAAATCCTGGAAATAATAAACAACCTTCTGCATTTATAATTTGTGCATCACTGTCTACTAAGTCTTCTCCAATCTCAATAATTATTTCATCCTCTATTTTAATATCAGAAACATAACTTTTTCTAGGAGTTACAATTGTTCCGCCTTTTATAATGATTGACATTTAACTTCACCTCATCAACTCTTAAATCATATAACTATAATCTGTTATTACAGCCCAAATCATGTTCTCAATTTCTTTAGGTAATACTGTGTTACCATCCTTAAGATTAACTAATGAAACCCCATCTTCCAATCTAACTTTTACGATATTATCATCTTTATTAATCAATACAAAACCTCTATTTTGGCTATTTTCAAAATCAGCTTCTGTAGCAAATAATGTGAATTTATCTTTATAAGGAGCACTATTATATGGACAGAATATTTCACAGTTTCCACACTCATTACACATTTTATCAACGTGAATTATTTGTTGTGTTTTGTTTCCTTTTACATCTATTGCTATATTAGCACGATTAGGGCAAACGTCAACACAGAATTCGCATACAGTTGAGCATTCAAGACATCTTTTACTTTCCATCTGACCACTGATAGCCATTTCAAGTATACCTTTTTTAGCTATTGGTATTTCTATATTTGTACTTACCTTTGGTAAACTCATTGATAAATCAGAATCTTTTTCTTCCTTAACTATAGCTCTTGCAAATCTTGTTGCATCTGCAATACCTTCTACTACAGTAGCAGGTCCACGTAAAACATCTCCAGCAACATAAACTTTTTCAACATTTGTCTCTAATGTTGCAGAATCTACTACTACACGCCCTTTTTCATTAACCTCTATATTATTTTCTTGGAATAACTTAGTATCTATCTTTTCACCAACTGCTGCAATAACAGTATCTGCTGGTATATCCATCATCTCTCCTGTTGCTATAGGTCTTCTTCTACCACTTTCATCTGGTTCTCCGAGTTCCATAACCTCACATTTAAGAACACCATCACTAATTTTTACTGGTGATAATAATTCCTTAAATTCTACACCATCTTCAATAGCTAAATGTAATTCTTCTTCATCAGCAGGCATATACTTTTTAGTTCTACGATATACTATATACGCATGTTCTACTCCAGCTGCTCTTTTAGCGGCTCTAGCAGCATCCATTGCAGTATTTCCTCCACCGATTACAACAACATTTTTACCAAGTTTTAATTCTTTATCTTCATTTTTTAATCTTTCTAAGAAATGAATTACATTAATTACATTTCCACCTTCAAGATCCAATCTTCCTGGTTCCCAAGCACCAATTGCAAATAAGATATATTTATACCCTTCATTTTTTAATTCATCTACTGAAGTTTTTTCAGAGTTCAACTCTATTTTAACTCCCATTTTAGAAACAAGATCAACATCATTTTCAATAGAACTTGATGGTATTCTAAATTCTGGAATAACATGCTTCACTATTCCGCCTAAAGAATCTCTTTTCTCAAAGATTGTTACATTCATTCCCTCTTTTGCTAGGAAATACGCTGCTGCGAGACCAGTAGTTCCTCCACCAACAATTGCAACCTTTACATTTCCTTTTTCTGTTTCTTTAAGTTCTTTCATTAAATTATCATATGCATTTTCAGCTGCTTGTAATTTCATGTTTCTAATATTAACAGACTCATCATAGAATGTTCTGCTACATTTGCTCATACAAACATGACTACATATTGTTCCAGTAATAAATGGAAGTGGATTTTTTTCTACTATAACCTTTAAAGCTTCAAGATGTTTTCCCTCTCCCACAAGACGTATATATTCTGGAATATCTTGAGAAATTGGACATCCTGCTTCACATGATGCCATAAAACAATCAGTTAAAGGTACTTTACTATCTATTTTGCGCTTAGGCATTGGTTTTATAGGTTTTATATGATGAATATCCGTTACTGATTTGTCTTTTAATTCCTTCAATTTTTCATTATCCATTGAATACTTATCACTGTATTCTAATTCACTTAGATTTTTCGCAATTTGTACACTTCTTTCATAACCACCAGCTTTTAAAAGTGTTGTTGCTATAGTTATAGGCCATATACCTGTTTCAAATATATCGTTAATATTGAAAACATCAGCACCACCTGAATAAGAGATTTTAATATTTCCATCAAATTCTTTAGAAAGCTTATTAGCAAGTGCTATTGACAAAGGATATAGAGATTTTCCTGACATATACATCTCTTCTCCTGGCAATTCATTATTTTTAATCTCAACTGGGAATGTATTAGTTAGTTTAAGTCCAAATGATAAACCGTTTCCTTTAGCTAAACTTTGTAGTTCTTTAAACATAACAATAGCATCAGAAAATTGTAAATCTTCATTGAAATGGTGTTCATCAAATGATATATAATCATATCCCATGCTATCTAATGTTGTTCTTGCAAATTCATAACCTAATAATGTAGGATTACATTTTACATAAGTGTTTAACCCTTTTTCAGTTATTAAATATGATGCTATACGTTGAATTTCTTGTGAAGGACATCCATGCAATGTAGATAATGTTATTGAAGTACATACTTTAGGTGATATACTTTCAACATATTCTTTATCTATATTTTGGAATTTCTCAAGATTCTCTAAGACATATTCTTTACATTCTTCCCATATCTTAGTTTTAGAAGCATCTTTAAGCCCCATTATAAACTTATCAATTTTTGGTGAAGATATTCCTTCAAAATCATATCCTACACTCATATTAAAAATAAATCCATCATGACTTCCTAGTTCCAACTCTTTTGATAATATCTTTAAAGCAAACCAAGCTTTAACATACTCATCATAAGCTTCTGGAACCCTAAGCTCTGTTGACCACTCTACATTATAACATTCATCTTCTGCATTTATACAAGGCTTTGATACTGGTAAATCTTCACCATCTAGAGTTTGTACAGTTTTTAATTCGAAAAATCTACATCCAGTTACATAAGCTGCAATTATGTTCTGAGCTAATTGTGTGTGTGGACCAGCTGCTGGACCAAATGGCGTTTCAATTTTTTCTCCAAAGATTTCAAGAACCTTATCATCCTTCTTCTTAAAAAATTTATTTATTCCAAATATTTTTCCATATTTTTTGTTTTCTATTATTATCCATTCCATTAAATCTCTAAATAAAATAGGTGTCATTCTATCGCCCATACTAATCTCCTCCGTTTTTAATTAATTTTTTTCCATAAGTTATTTGAAATTTCTCTTGATTTTGCCATGATTCCCTCAGAATCGATACCAACTAATTGGCGATCCTTCATAAGGATTTTACCATTTATCATTGTAGTTGTTACACATCTTCCATTAATTCCAAATAAAATATGAGAGTTTGCATTATTCTCATTTAATGGAGTTAGTGGATCATATTCCACTACTATAATGTCAGCATAAGCACCCTTTTCTATAACTCCAACAGGTTTTTCAAAGAATCTATTAGCAATTTTTGCATTATTCTCGAAAAGCATTAAAGGTACTTCTCCCCAGGCAACAGATGGATTACAATTATGATGCTTGTGCAAAATATTAGCAACTTTCATTGATTCAAACATATCACTTGTATACCCGTCAGTTCCAAGTCCTAAAGTTAATCCTTTTTTTACAAACTCTAGCACTGGTGTACATCCTACTGCGTTACCCATGTTGGATTCTGGATTATGCACTACCATTGTATTCGTTTCCTTTATTAAATCCATTTCACCCGGATTAATATGTATACAATGAATAGCCATAGTTTTTTTTCCTAAAATATCTAGATCAAACAAACGATTAACTACTCTTTTATTGTGTTTTTTCAAAGAATCATATACATCATCTATAGCTTCTGCTGTATGCACATGATATCCAGCATCATAAGGCATATTTTCTGCACAGTATTGAAGAGTTTCATTACTTAGAGTAAATGCTGCATGAAGTCCCATCATTCCCTTTTGCATATCTGAAGAATCTTTTTTAGCTGCTTTCATAAAATCAACATTTTCTTTTACAGCTCTTTTCATTTTTTCTTCTCCATCTCTATCAGATACTTCATAACATAAAGATGTACGAATGCCTAATTCTTTAGCTACATCAGATATTTGGAATAAGCTTCCTTCAATATTCCCATAACTTGCATGATGATCAAAAACTGTTGTAACACCATTTCTTATACAATCTAAATATGTTGCATAAGCACTATATCTTGTATCTTCTAACGTAAGTAATCTATCTATTTTCCACCACATACCTTCAAGTATGTCTCCAAAGTTTTTAGGATTATGCCCATTAATAGAAAGGCCTCTAGCAAAAGCACTATATATATGATGATGTGGATTTATCATTCCTGGCATAATTAAACCTTTTTTAGCATCTACAAACTCAGCCTCCTCATATTTTTTCTTCATTTGCTCTGTAGTTCCTAAATCAAAGATCACATTATCCTTAATGCATACACACCCATCTTGAATAAATGTATTATTGTCATCTCTAGTCAATAATTTACCATTGCCTATTAATTTCATAATACCCCTCCTAAAATATATTTTGAAAAAACAAGATTAAAACTGAATTGATTGATTATTCTTATTTTTTTTACTTTTCAAATTCATTTTATCACTATCTAAAGATTGCAGTCAATGTATTTTAAAAATTTTTTTGTAAACTTAAAAACTTTTTTTAAACATTTATCAAAATTTTTTTGTAAACTTAAAATTTTTTTTTAAATTCTTATTGATTTTAAAATTTTTTATTGATATACTGAATTCATAAATCATTAAATTTTCACATTTTTCTATTCCATCTTTGTTATGCAAATAGAAAAATTCGATAAAATTATATAAAGTGTAATACGGGGGATTTTATGGGGAATATTTGTAATTTAGAATTTATGAAAAGGTTAGCAAAAGGCATTTCATCACAATTTGGACGAAATTGTGAAGTGGTAATTCATGATTTATCTTCTGGTTATGTAGATTATCCAATTATCTTTATAGAAAATGGACATGTTACTCATAGAACTAATAGTGACGGACCATCTCGCATTGTTTTGGATGCATTACAACATGCTTCCAGTGAACTAGAAGATAAGTTGAACTACATTACAAAAACTCAAGATGGAAAAATTTTAAAATCTAGTACAATGTATATACGAGATGAAGATAATATGCCTATTGGTATCTTTTGTATTAATTATGACATTACCGAATTTACAATAGCTAGTAACTGTTTAGAATCATTAATTAGTCATAAAGATGAAGTTCAAACTGCAAATAAGATTCCTCAAAACGTAAATCAATTACTCCAAGATTTACTAGATGAATCCGTAAAAAAAATAGGCAAGCCTGTTCCATTAATGAGTAAAGATGAAAAAATAGAAGCTATACAATTTCTTAATGAAGCTGGTGCTTTCTTAATTACTAGAGCTGGAGATAAAATAGCAAATTTTTTCAGTATTTCTAAGTATTCAATCTACAATTATGTAGATATAAAAAATAAACTTTAATAAATCCAGGAGGTTTTTTCATGAATCAAATAAAATGGGTATCAAATGAACTCCCAAAAACTTCTAATAGTATGCTAAGCATAATGTCACCAGAAAAGATTGCTAAAGCTGCTTCTTTTCATAAAAGTTTTCCAGAATACAGCCAAACACCTCTAGCTAAGCTAGATAATATGGCTAAATTCCTAGGTTTAAAAAATCTATATGTAAAAAATGAATCATATAGATTTGGATTAAACGCTTTTAAAGTATTAGGTGGTTCATTTGCTATAGGTTGTTATATAGCAGAAAAATTAGGTAAAGATATTTCAGAGCTTGATTATAATGCTATCACATCTGAAGAATTACTTAAAGAATTTGGGCAAACAACTTTTTTCACAGCAACTGACGGAAACCACGGAAGAGGTCTTGCATGGTCAGCTAACAGACTAAATCAAAAATCAGTTGTTTTTATGCCAAAAGGTTCATCAGAAACTAGATTAAAAAATATTCAAAAAGAAGGCGCTACTGCAACAATAGAAGAAGTAAATTATGATGAGTGTGTACGTATAGCTATCGCAGAATCAGCAAAAACTCCTAATTCTGTAGTTATTCAAGATACTGCTTGGGAAGGTTATGAAGAAATTCCTTCTTGGATAATGCAAGGTTATGGAACAATGGCAATGGAAGCAAATGAGCAGTTACACGATGATGGTTGCGAAGCACCAACTCATATTTTCTTACAAGCTGGTGTTGGTTCTCTTGCAGGTGCAATTCAAGGATATTTTGCTAATATTTATCCTAATAATCCTCCAACAGTTGTTATCGTTGAACCAAATAAAGCAGATTGTATCTATCGTTCTGCTGCAGCTAAAGATGGAAACATGAGATTTGTTACTGATGATATGCAAACAATAATGGCTGGACTTGCTTGTGGTGAGCCAAACACATTATCATGGGATATCTTAAAGAATAATAGTTCATTCTTTGTTTCTTGCCCAGATAATATTGCTGCTAAAGGTATGAGAATTCTTTCTGCACCTATAGATGATGATCCTAGAGTTGTTTCAGGTGAATCTGGAGCTGTAACAACAGGTATTCTTTTTGAAATCATGCAAAATAATGATTTGAAGGATTTAAAAGAAGCTCTTAAACTTGATGAAAATTCAAAAGTATTACTATTTTCAACTGAAGGAAATACTGACCCAGATTTTTACCGTAATATTGTTTGGAATGGTGATTATTCATCATTATAAAATATAAAATTATTAAAGGTATTGTTCAACTAAATTATAGGAGGTATTTTAAATGGAATTTAACGGAATAAAATTAAAAGCAGAGGGCTATGAAGCTCAAATGACAAAATTTTTACGTGATTTAATTGCAATCCCTGGTGAAAGTGCAGAAGAAGAAGGCGTTATTAAAAGAATCTATGCAGAAATGGAATCTCTTGGTTTTGATAAAGTAGAAATAGATAAAATGGGAAATGTTTTAGGTTACATGGGAACAGGCGATACTCTTATAGCATATGATGCTCATATTGATACTGTTGGACTAGGTGAAATAGATAACTGGACATTTGATCCATACAAAGGTTATGAGAATGATGAAGAGATTGGTGGACGTGGTGCATCAGATCAGCTTGGTGGTATAGTTTCTGCTACTTATGGTGCAAAAATCATGAAAGATATGGGTCTTTTATCAGATAAATATACTGTTTTAGTAACTGGGACAGTACAAGAAGAAGATTGTGATGGGTTATGTTGGCAGTATATACATAACGAAAGCAAAATCAAACCTGAATTTGTTGTTATAACAGAACCAACAAACGGAAATATATGTAGAGGGCAACGTGGTCGTATGGAAATCCGTGTTGAAGTTAAAGGAGTTTCTTGCCATGGTTCAGCACCTGAACGTGGTGATAATGCAATTTATAAAATGGCTGATATTCTTCAAGAAATTAGAGTTCTTAACGACAACTTACATTATGATCCATTCTTAGGTAAAGGAACTGTAACTGTTTCTGAAATATTCTTTAATTCTCCATCTCGTTGTGCTGTTGCTGATATGTGTGCAATTTCTCTTGATCGTCGTTTAACAGACGGGGAAACTTATGAAATGGCTCTTGAAGAAGTTCGTAATCTTCCATTTGCAAAAAAATATGGAGCTAAAGTAACAATGTATAAATATGAAAGACCAAGCTGGACAGACCTTGTTTATCCAACTGATTGTTATTTCCCAACATGGGTAATTCCTGAAGATGCACCTGCTACAAAAGCAATGGTTGAAGCATTTGAAGGCATGTACGGAACACCTCTTGTTGATAAATGGACTTTCTCTACTAACGGAGTTTCAATAATGGGTAGATACGGAATTCCTTGTATTGGATTTGGACCTGGTAAAGAAGAAGAAGCTCATGCACCAAATGAAAAAACTTGGAAAGCTGACTTAGTTAAGTGTGCTGCTGTGTACGCTGCTCTTCCAACAATTTATTGTAAGAACAAATAATTTGATTTATCAGATTTAAAATTATCTTAATATTCTTTTTATTCTTAATTAACACAATTTTAAATTAACTTAAAATAAAAAAATAAAATTAAAAAAAAAGGAGATTTTAAAATGGCTATAATGGATAAACACATCAATAAACTGAATACTCTAGATTTCAAAAACATGTACAATAATGATTTCTTCCTAACATGGGAAAAATCATCTGACGAATTAGAAGCAGTTTTCACTGTTGCTGACGCTCTTCAAGATTTAAGAAAAAATAACATCTCATCAAAGATTTTTGATAGTGGTTTAGGAATTTCTTTATTCCGTGACAATTCAACTCGTACAAGATTTAGCTATGCTTCCGCTTGTAATCTTCTTGGCCTAGAAGTTCAAGATCTTGATGAAGGAAAGTCTCAGATCGCACATGGTGAAACTGTAAGAGAAACTTCAAATATGATTTCTTTTATGGCTGATGTTATAGGTATTCGTGATGATATGTATATAGGAAAAGGGAATGCTTATATGCGTGAAGTATCTGAATCTGTACAAGAAGGTAACAAAGAAGGTACTTTAGAACAACGTCCAACACTTGTTAATTTACAATGTGATATAGACCACCCTACTCAAGCTATGGCTGATGCTCTTCATCTTATTAATGAATTTGGTGGCATTGAAAATTTGAAAGGTAAAAAAGTTGCTATGTCTTGGGCATATTCTCCATCATATGGTAAGCCTCTTTCAGTTCCTCAAGGAATAATTGGACTTTTAACTCGTTTCGGTATGGATGTTGTTCTTGCTCATCCAGAAGGATACGAAGTTATGAGTGAAGTAGAAGATATTGCAAGAAAAAATGCTGCTGAATCTGGTGGATCATTTACAAAAACAAATTCTATGGAAGAAGCATTTAAAGATGCAGATATAGTTTATCCAAAAAGCTGGGCTCCTTTTGTTGCTATGGAAAAACGTACAGAATTATATGCACAAGGTGACGATGCTGGTATAAAAGCACTTGAAAAAGAACTTCTTGCTCAAAATGCTGAACATAAAGATTGGCAATGTACTGAAGAGCTTATGAAAACAACAAAAAATGGAAAAGCTCTTTATATGCACTGTTTACCTGCTGACATTACTGGAGTAAGCTGTGAAGTTGGTGAAGTTGATGCATCTGTATTCGATCGTTACCGTAAACCACTTTACAAAGAAGCTAGTTATAAACCTTATGCAATAGCTTCTATGATTTTCTTAAGTAAAGTTAAAAACCCACAAGAAACTTTAGCTATGCTTGAAAATAATAATAAAGAACGTAAATTAAAATAATATTTTAATATACTGATTATAAAAGGCTATATAGAATTATAAATTCAATGTAGCCTTTTATTATAAAAAATCAAATTTATTGTATGGAGGATACGGTTATGAAGAAAAAAATAGTAATCGCACTAGGCGGTAACGCTCTAGGTAGTAATTTAGAAGAACAAATGTTAGCTGTAAAATCTACTGCTAAAGCTATTGTTGATCTTATCGAAGTTGGGAATGAAGTTGTTGTTTCCCATGGAAACGGTCCTCAAGTAGGTATGATTAATATTGCTATGAGTGAATTATATAAAAAGAATCCTAAGTATCATTTATGTCCTATGTCTGTCTGCGTTGCAATGAGCCAAGGTTATATTGGTTATGATTTACAAAATGCATTAAGAGAAGAACTACTTAATCGTAATATTGATAAAAGTGTTTCTACAATAATAACTCAAGTTGAAGTAAATCCTAATGATAATGCTTTTGAAAACCCAACAAAACCTATCGGTAGTTTCATGACATATGAGGAAGCTCAAGTTGCTATAAAAAACGGCGAAAACGTTATCGAAGATTCTGGTAGAGGATATAGGATTGTAGTTCCTTCCCCAAAACCAGTTAGTATTGTAGAAATAGAAACAATAAAATCTTTAGTTAATATGGGACAAGTAGTAATTGCTGGCGGCGGTGGTGGTATCCCTGTTGTTAAACAAGGTAATCACCTAAAAGGTGTAAGTGCTGTTATTGATAAAGATTATGCTAGTTGCACACTTGCAAAAGAGTTAGATGCAGATTGTCTTATTATTTTAACAGCAGTAGAAAAAGTTGCTATAAACTTTGGTAAACCAAATGAAAAATGGCTTGATAATATTTCAATTTCTGAAATAAAACAGTATGTAAACGAAGGTCACTTTGCTCCTGGTTCTATGCTACCTAAGGTAGAAGCTGCAATTGACTTCGCTTCTTCAAAAGATGAAAGATATTCTCTTATAACATTACTGGAAAAATCAAAGGATGGTATATCTGGTAAAACAGGAACTATTATAAAATAACACAATTTAAATCTTGGGAGGTATTTTAATGAGTTCTAATCAAAAGTCTTTATTATTCCAATATGATGGTAAACCATCATTTGGTGAAGTACTACCATTAGGTTTACAACACGTTGTAGCTATGATTGTTGGGTGCGTTACACCTGCCCTCATAATTGCAGGAGTAGCGGGTCTTAATGCAGCCGACAAAGTTTTACTAGTTCAAGCTTCATTATTCTTTGCTGGTATAGCAACTTTAATCCAGATTTTTCCATTAGGTGGACGTATTGGTTCCCGATTACCTGTAATTATGGGGGTAAGTTTTGCTTATGTTCCAACACTAGTAGCAATTGCTGGCGAATTTAATATGGCTACCGTTTTCGGAGCTCAATTAATAGGTGGTTTGGTCGCAATACTTTTCGGAGTTTTCCTGAAAAAACTTTTAGTATTCTTCCCTCCATTGGTTACTGGTACAGTTATATTCTCTATAGGATTATCACTTTACTCAGTTGCTATTAAATATATTGCTGGTGGTGTTGGTTCTCCAACTTTTGGTTCACCTAAAAACTGGGCTGTTGCAATGTTAACGCTTGCTGTTGTACTATTTTTTAATTACTTTACAAAAGGGACTCTTAAACTTGCATCTATTTTAATTGGTATTATTGTAGGATATATTGTTTCAATTTTTCTTGGTATGGTATCTTTTGATGCAGTTGCTTCAGCTGGATTGCTTCAAGTTCCAAAGCCATTACATTTTGGTATAAGCTTTAATGGTACAGCTATAGTATCTATGGTTATAATGTATATTGTGAATTCTGTTCAAGCAATTGGTGATTTATCAGCTACAACAGGTGGTGGTATGGATAGAGTTCCTACTGACAAAGAGCTTTCCGGTGGTGTTATCGGAAATGGATTCTCAAGTATCGTTGGTGCTTTATTTGGTTGTATGCCAACTGCAACATATAGCCAAAATGTAGGTATTGTAACTGTAAATAAAGTTATCAATAAATGGGTGTTTGCTTTTGCTTCTGTTATTGTTATTTTAGCAGGTATTATTCCTAAGTTTGCTTCTTTACTTACAACTATTCCTCAATGTGTTCTTGGTGGAGCTACAATTTCTGTTTTTGCTACAATTACAATGACAGGTGTTAAAATGATTGCTTCTAACAATCTAACAATGAGAAATTCAGCTGTTGTAGGGATCGCAGTTGCTTTAGGTGTAGGTATTGTACAAGTTCCTGGTGCATTTGCTTTATTCCCAGGATGGTTTATATCAATATTTGGAAAATCCTCAATTGTTGTTACAACAATCGTAGCAATTGCTTTAAATCTTATTTTACCTAAAGATAAATAAAATTTAATCATTACGTATTTTTAAATCACAATAAAGTCTCAGATTGATTCAATCTGAGACTAATATTGTGATTTATTTTAGTTAATCTTGCTTTTTATAAACCAACCATAAGATAATTAATTATTGAATTTTCCTCATATTCTTCTTAATAAGTCTGTTTGCATCTTTTATTATTGAAGTTTCGTTTAATGTTAATAATTTTTTGTCTTTCATAACTATTTTTCCATCAATAATAGTAGTTTCAACATCATGACTTGAAGCAGAATACACAAGTTTTGATATTATATCCCCTTCGTCACAAGGACTATTATAAATATTATTTAGGTCCATTATTACAATATCAGCTTTTTTACCTATCTCAAGGCTTCCAAGTTCATTCTCCATTCCCATAGCTTCCGCTCCAGCTGTTGTAGCTAATTCAAAAACCTTATGAGCTGGCATAACAGTTGGATCTAATAATCTTGCTTTTTGAATCAATGTAGAACTTCTCATTTCTCTAAACATATCTAAATTATTGTTACAAGGAGCTCCATCAGCAGCTAACGATACCTTCGCACCCATTTGAAGTAATTCTGGAATTTTAGCTATACCTGAAGCTAATTTCAAATTAGAATTTGGACAATGAGCAATTTTGGTTCCAGTATCGGCCAAAATTTTCATTTCTTCACTGTCAAGCCAAATACAATGTGCTAAAATCAACTTTTCACCTGTTAATCCTAATTTGTGTAAATATTGAATATTTCTCAATCCTCTATCTCTATAAACTAAATCAATTTCTCCTTTATTTTCAGATGCATGAGTATGAATCATAACATCATATTCCTTAGCTAAATCTCTTACTTTAAGTAACAAGTTTTCCGTACAAGAAACCACAAATCTTGGGGCAAATGCATATTTAATTCTACCATTTCCTTTATTATGCCATTTTTCAAGTATCTTTACACTTTCTTTTATTGATTGCTCTGTATCCTCCATCAAACCTTCTGGTACACCTATTCCATAATCCATCATACACTTTCCAGTCACGCTTCTGAAACCGCTTTCATATATAGCATCAAACACTGATTCTGTATGATTGACTGTTTCCATACTTATTATTGAAGTAGTTCCTCCCTTAATAAGTTCAGCAATTCCTAATTGAGCTGATAAATAATTTGATTCTTCACTATGATGGCTTTCTAACGGCCATATTCTCTTTCTCAGCCAATCTAATAATTCTAAATCATCTGCCATACCTCTAAAAAGAGACTGTGTTAAATGAACATGAGTCTGTATTAGACCAGGAATAACTACTTTTCCTTCAGCATTAATTTCCTTATCTGCTCTTTTTTCAATATGAGGAGAAATTTCAATTATTCTATCATTTTCGATTAATATATCTCCCTCGAAAATTTCTTTGCTATTATTCATTGTAATAATTTTTCCTTTAGAAATTTTAAGCAAGCTCATATAGTTCCTCCTGTATAATTATTATTTATTTCCATATGTTTAAAGCTATAACCGTAGATATTTCTTTATATAAATATCTACGGCTAATAAAACATAATTTAAATTAAAATGTATTGACTTTAGATTATATCATATTATTTAACTGTTACTGCGATTATTTTTAACTTTTTCAACAGCATTGTATATATTTTCATAACCTGTACAACGACATAAGTTACCTGATAATTCTTTTCTAATTTCGTCTTTTGTCTTCTCTTCTTCATCTTCAACAACAGCGACAGATGACATAACAAATCCACATGTACAGAAACCACATTGGATAGCACCTTCATCGATAAATGCTTGTTGAATATCTGATATGTTTCCTTCTTCATCCATTAAACCTTCAAGTGTTCGAATTTCTTTACCTTCTGCCCAAATCGCAAGATAAATACAAGAATCAAACGCTTCGTCATTAATAAGAACAGTACATGTTCCACACTCTCCAACTTCACATCCTTTTTTAACACTAGTTAGGCGAAGTTGATTTCTCAAAACATCAGCAAGTGAATCTCTATCATCTATCATAATTTCTACTTTTTCGCTATTTACTGTACAATTTAATAATACCTTAGCCATGGATTTCGCCTCCACATTTTTTAATTGCTTCTCTTAAACATCTTTTACTTAATTCTTTAATAAGCTGAACACGTAACACTTTAGATGCACGCCAAGAATTACGAGGTCTAACTTCTGTAAGCACTGTTGAACTGAAAATATCGAACATTTCATCTGAAATTTTCATTCCCTTTATTGCATCCTCTGCTTTTGGACATCTCATTGGAATAGGGCCAGCAACACCAAATGCAATATGCACTTCTTCTACTGCATCTTTCTCTTCGTTAATTTTGCAACTAACGCTACATCCTATTGTTGCAATATCCAATGCGTTACGCATAGCATATTTAATATAATGCCCTGAGAAGTTTTCATAGTTTTCTTTTGTTATATAAATAGCAGTAAGGATTTCACCGTTTTGTAAACACACTTTACCTGGTCCCACATAGTACTCAGAAATAGGAATAACTTTTTTACCATTAGGACCTGTTATTTCTAGTCTAGCATTTAGTGCAAAAAGTGTTGATGCACTATCAGCACTTGTAACACCATTCGAAATATTTCCTCCAATTGTTCCAATGTTTCTTGTTTGCGGGCCACCTACTTCATTCACAGCCTCTCCTAAAACAGGAATATATTTTTGAATAATTTGATTTTTTGTAACATGTGAAAAGCTTGTAAGAGGACCAATTTTTATAGTACCATCTTCTAACATTGATATTCCTCTTAATTCATCTAATCCATAGATACTTACAAGAGAACAACCAGAAAGGTGACCTTCACGAATCTTTATAAGTACATCACTTCCACCTGCAATAATTACTGCATCGGGATTTGCCACTAAATATTGTATTGTATCTTCAACTGAAGTAGCTCTGTGAATTTTTTCTATATCATACATTATTTTTTCACCTCTCCTTTTATATTATTTCTTCTTTTATAAATCTTTCCACAAGTCTTTGTGGTGTTAATGGTGCTTCATTAAACTGAACACCTGTTGCATGGAAAACTGCATTTCTAATTGCAGGAGCTACAGGAACAGCTGGTGGTTCTCCTAAAGCTTTATTTCCAAATGGCCCTGATACATCATATGTTTCCGCAAATTGTGCCTCTAAATGAGGTGTATCTAAGAGTGTTGGTAGTTTATAATCTAGCAAGTTATTATTTAATGGTTTACCTGTCTTTTCATTGAATAAGAATTGTTCACTTAAAGCAAATCCTAATCCCATACTCATACCACCATGTACTTGTCCCGCAGCAAGTTGAGGATTTAGAACTTTACCACAATCATGAACATTTATTATTTTATTTACTTTAATCTTACCAACTGGCATATCTACTTCTACCTCAGCAAAGCAAACCCCTAAAGAGAATGAATTTGATTTACATTGGTTTGTAACATCAGCAGTAATATGAACTGATTTTTCTGTATTATAAAGTGCATGAGTTGCAACTTCTTGAAGTGAGGCTAATGCTTCACCAGTTTCCTTATTTACAATACTATTATCTTTTAGATCAAGATTTCCTAAAGGAAGTTTCAACATGAAGTTTGCATGATCAATTATTTTTTGCTTTATTTCAAGTGCTGCTTTTTTAGCAGCCATACCTGATACATAAGATTGTCTTGATGCATAAGCACCTGTATCAAATGGTGTAACATCTGTATCTTGAGTAGATACTACATTTACTTTACTAACTGGGATATCAAGAACTTCAGCTACCATTTGTGCGAATACTGTATCTGCACCTTGCCCTATTTCTGTAGCACCCATTTGAAGTCCTACAGAGCCATCTTGATTAAGCACAATTCTACAAGAAGCAGTTTCTAATGATATTGGATAAACACCTGTAGCATAGCTAAATATAGCCATTCCAACACCTTTTCTTACAGAACCTGTTTGATTTTGATATTCTTTTTGTTTATTATCCCAATCAACATACTTTTTACCTTTTTCAATACATTCCTCAAGACCATTACTGGTACATTTAATTTGGTTGTCTACGAATCCTAATTTCATACAATTAAGTTTTCTTATTTCAATTAAATCTACACCTAATGATCTTGCGATATCATCAACATGTGATTCAATAGCAAAAGCAAACTGAGGTATACCATATGCACGCATTGCACCAGATGCAGGTGTATTCGTTAACACTGAGTACATATCAACTTTAGTTGCTAATTCATCATTATAAGTTTGTTTAAAAGCATGACCTGCTTTACTTACCATGCTATGACCGTGAGATGCATAAGCACCTTTTTTACCATATAATTCTAATCTTCTTGCAACAAAACGCCCATTTGGTCTAACATAACTTTTGATTTTAAAAGTCATCGGAGTACGTACACGAGTATTTACGAAATCTTCTTCTCTGGAAAGGTCAAGTTTGACACATCTGCCTCCTACAATTTTAGATAAATATGCATTTAGCGGCTCATAAAGAACATCTTGCTTATTACCAAATCCTCCACCTATATATGGTTTAATAACTTTTACTTTACCCCAATCAATACCAAGTGCTTGACCAACTACACGTCTTGTTATATGAGGAATCTGCGTTGATGTAACAACAACCAATCTATCTCCTTCAGCATATGCATAAGAAATAGGCGCTTCGATATGACAATGTTTAATTGTAGGTGTTTGATATTCTCCTTCAAAAATAAGAAGCCCTTCCTCTTCAATCGCTTTATCAAAATCACCAATTTCGTATTTTGTATGTGCAAGAACATTATCTGGGAATTCATCATGAATCGGTCTTGCCCCTTCTTCCATAGCTGCTTCAATAGAAATTAATGGTTCATACTCCTCATATTCAACCTTTATTAATTCAATAGCTCTTGATGCAGCTATACTATCTTTAGCAATTACTGCTGCTACATCATCACCGTAATATCTAACTCTTTTGTTTAGTAGTTTTCTATCTGCAATATCTTGATGACTTGGATCAAGAGAATACGGATGCCCTGCAGTAGGGAATTTAATATCAGGAACGTCGAAACAAGTTATAATTTTAACAACTCCGTCCAACTTAGCTGCCTCTGTTATATCAACATTTTTAACTAATCCATTTGCAATAGTACTGTGTTTAATTTTAGCAACAAGAGCATGACTTAACTGAAAATCATCCGTAAATTTAGCACGTCCAGTTACTTTATCAAAAGCATCAACTCTTTTAATACTTTTCCCAATACTCATTTTATCCCTCCTTGTATAATAAGGATGTCTTAAAAATAATTCCCTCTTTATACATAAAAACATTGCCATTTCTACAATTTTTCATATCAATATTCTTATATCAGTATAATTGAAGTTATTTTTTTAACGATCCTTAGCACATTATAAGAAATTTTAAATTCCTTATAACGAATTTTTGACGTAATCAATTCAATCTATTAGCTTTTCAAACTTTAATTAGTTGAATTTTCAGACGATATTGAATAAATCAATGTTATTATCAATATCCTCTTATAAATTTTTTTGCTACAGTATCGCTTTCATAATAAATTTTTTCTTCATCTACATTTACAAGTTTACCATCTTTTACAATAATCTTTCCATTTACAATAGTGTAATCCACTGCACCTTTAAATCCAACAGTACTAAGTAAAGATTTTGGGTCAAGATTAGCACCTACAAGTTCTATCCTATTAGTATTTATCATAAATAAATCTCCAGCCATTCCAACAGACAATTTTCCAATATCATCACGACCTAAAACTCTTGCACTACCTTTTGTGGCTATTTTCAGCAAATCATAACCAGTGGGAGCATTTTTACTAGAATTTAATCTGTGTAACAAAAATGAAACTCTCAACTCTTCAAGCAAGTTTGATCCATCATTGCTTGCGCTTCCGTCAACCCCAAGGCCTATAGGTACATTAAGCTTTAACATCTGAGGAATCTTTGCTATTCCCGATGATAACTTCATATTTGATATGGGACAATGACAAATACCAGTACCTGTTTTAGCGAGTAATTTTAATTCATCATCAGTAAAGTGAATACCATGTGCAAACCACACATCAGAACCTATCCATCCCAAGCTTTCCATATACTCTAGAGGGCGCATATTGAATTTTTCCAAAGTAAAGTTTTCTTCATCCTTTGTTTCTGCAAGATGTGTATGCAATCGAACTCCAAGTTTTCTTGCAAGCTTTGATGATTCTTTCATTAAAGTTCCTGTTACACTGAATGGAGAGCAAGGGGCAATGGCAACCTGCCTCATAGAAAACCGATTCTTGTCATGAAACTTTTTCACCAACTCTTCGCTATCCTTTAAAATCTCATCAACAGACTGAACAACAGTATCTGGTGGAAGACCACCATCCTTTTTACTTAATGACATGCTTCCTCTTGAAGCATGCATTCTTATACCAAGTCTTTCTGCTGCATCAAATTGAGTTTCAATTAAGTTATTTTGATTTTCTGGAAATACGTAATGATGATCAAAGCATGTTGTGCAACCTGTTTTTAAAAGTTCTCCCATTCCACAAAGTGAACTATGCATAATAACATCACTATTTAGATTTTTCCAAATCTCATACAAATAATTTAGCCATGGAAATAATTCCATATTTTGAACCTGTGGAATATTCCTACTAAAAATCTGATACAGATGATGATGTGTATTTATAAGACCTGGATACGCTACCATATTTGTTGCATCTATAATTTCATCGGCTAATTTCACTTCATTTCCAATATATTTAATTTCGCCGTTTTCAATATATAGATTTATATTTTGGAATAAATTGTCATCATCATCACATGTAACAAGGTATTTAATATTCTTTATAAAAATTGAATTTTTCATATTACACTCCTATACTAATCTATCTAACAATAGTTAGTGTATAATAACAAATCTGATATCATAACAAAATTAATATATTCTTATAAATTTAGTATAACACCTCAAAAAAGTAAGTCAATATTCTTTTGCAATCTTTTTTTAAATTTACAAAATATTTTTAATTATTCAAACTTATCCATCTGTTTCAAATATATAGTATCAATCTAGAATTTAGTAATGTATATATTACAAATTAGTAGGCTCAAATTTTACAACATCAAACAATCCTTGATCGGTAATTTTCAATTTAGGAATAACTGGTAACGCCATAAATGCTAAAGTCATAAATGCATTAACATTTTCACTAATCCCTAATTCTTCTACAGCAATTTTGTTAAGTTTTTCATGGCCTTTTGATACAGTTTCTAAATCTAGACTGGACATAATCCCCCCCACATCCAAAGGTAAACTTCCTTTCACCTCGCCATCTTTAACTATGACAAGACCTCCGCCAATCTCTATTATTTTTTCTACAGCTTTTTTAACATTAGCAGGATTATTGCCAATGACCACCAAGTTATGTGAATCATGTGCTATAGTAGATGCAATAGCTCCATTTTTCAGACCATATCCTTCAATCAAACCTTTCCCAATGTTGCCAGTACCTTTATGTCTTTCGAATACATAAATAGGCAAAATATCAGCAGCTTCATTATATTCGTAGTATCCATTTCCATCTATGTTCACGTTTCTAGTTACATTCTCAGTAAAAAGACTGTGATCCATAATTTTGATAACTTTTGCAATGTTCGATTCCAATTTTATTTTCAAATCATCCTCTGAAAAATCTTTTATATTAACACTATTAGATACACTTTCTAAAAGATTTTTATCTTCCTTTATAAATGTATACCAATTTTCTTTTATCTGTTCTCCTTTTTTAAATGTTTTTAGCACATTAAAATCAGTTAAATTATCAACTATTATAAAATCTGCTATATAACCAGGAGCAATAGCCCCAAGATTTTTCAAACCGTAGCATTCTGCTGAATTAAGTGTTGCCATTCTAATAGCAGTTATTGGGCTTACCCCTCCTCTTATAGCAAGCCTAATATTGTTGTCTATATGACCTTCATGTAAAATATCTTTAGGATGTCTGTCATCTGTACAAAATGTAAATCTTCGTTCATTAAAAGGATTTACCGCACCAACTAAATCCAATAAATTCTTAGCTGCAGAACCTTCTCTTACTGCAATATAAATTCCATTTCTAAGTCTATCTAATACTTCTCTATGATTCATACATTCATGGTCTGTTTTAACACCTGCCAAAGAATAAGCATTTAATTCTTTTTCTTTAATAACAGGTCCGTGACCATCTACAACTTTATTATATTTATCAGTGAGTTCAAGTTTTTTTATAATGCCTTCATCTGTAAAAACAACACCTTGATAATTCATCAATTCGCCTAATCCTAAAACTCTTTGATGTTGAATAAGTTCTTCTAAATCTTCTGCTTCTAATATAGCACCTGATGTTTCAAATTGTGTAGCAGGAACGCAGGAAGGCAACATGATATATACATCTAGAGGTAGATTCTCACTAGACTCAATCATATATTTGATACCGTCAAGACCTTTAACATTAGCTATTTCATGGCAATCAGAAATAACAGTAGTTGTACCTCTTGGCAGTACCGCTCTAGCAAATTGATATGGCGAACCCATAGACGACTCTATATGAACATGGGAATCAATTAAACCTGGAACTATATATTTCCCTTCACCATCAATAACCTCTGCCCCTTCATAATCTCCAATACCTATAAATACACCATCGCTAATAGCTAATTTGCCATATATGATTTCTTGAGAGAATACATTGATAACATTACAATTTTCAATGACTAAGTCTGCTTTTTTTCTACCTGTAGCTACCTCAATTAAATTTTTCATTTTACTTAATTCCATATCAGCGCCTCCTGCTTGCTACCATTTCGAGCTTATTTTTAGGTTAAAACTGCATAACCAATTATATTTCTAATCTTAAATAATCCCCTTAGCTTTTAAACCAGAATAAACTAGTTTTATAATAAATAAAATAGCTAAAATATATATAATCGGAGATACTTTTTTCTTATTGCTTTCATCCT
The DNA here is from genome assembly GCF_050402865.1 of Clostridium sediminicola. NCBI lineage: Bacteria > Bacillati > Bacillota > Clostridia > Eubacteriales > Clostridiaceae > Clostridium > Clostridium sediminicola. Next base: position 29,964 of record NZ_BAABMF010000009.1, on the reverse strand, counting down.
TTTCTAATAAATTTGATATGAAGTTAATTACTCCATATGAAAGAATACCAATTGAAAGTCCATCACCAATACTATAAGTTAACGGCATTAATGCAATTGTTAAAAATGCTGGTACACCTTCAGTGAAATCATCAAAATTAATCTTCACAACATTACCTATCATGAAGAATCCAACAATAATTAATGCTGGTGCAGTTGCGCAACTTGGAATAGCCATAAATAAAGGAGAAAGGAACATTGCAACTAAAAATAATATACCCGTTACAACTGATGCAAGCCCAGTTCTAGCACCTTCAGCAACACCGGCAGAACTCTCTACATATGTTGTTACTGTAGATGTTCCAAGTACAGCACCCATAGTAGTTCCAATTGAGTCTACTAATAATGCCTTACTACCATTTTTAACTTTACCTTCTTTATCAAACAAGTTTGCTTTTGTTGCTACACCAAGTAAAGTACCTAAAGTATCAAAGAAATCAACAAATAAGAAAGTTATAACAATTCCCATAATAGTCAACAACTTAGAAGGTGTAAACAAATAATCCCACTGAATTTTTCCAGCGATTTCACCTATGGAAGTATATCCAAAAGGATTTCCTGTTGGTCTAAAAATCATATAGCTAGCAGCAGTTTCTGGAGAAATAGCAGCATAAATCCATGCTAGAACTGTACTAGTAACCATTCCTATTAGAATTGCTCCTTTAACATTTTTCTTGTAGAACACTACAATCACTAAAATACCTATTAAAGTTATTACAACAGTTGGATCTGTAAAATTACCCATTTTAACTTTAGTAGCTGGATCAGTTATTACCATACCTGCATTTACAAAACCAATAAATGCAATAAATAACCCTATACCTGCTGTAACCGCAAGTTTTAACGTAGTCGGTATACAATTTGCAACTGCTTCTCTTACTTTGGTTAATGATAAAATAATAAAAATAATACCTTCAATAAATACAGCGGTAAGTGCAACTTCCCATGGAATATTCATACCTATACATACAGTATAAGCAAAGAATGCATTAAGACCCATTCCAGAAGCTAATGCAAGAGGTAAGTTTGCTATAACACCCATTAGTATAGTACTAATTCCTGCTGTTAAACAAGTTGCAGTTATTACAGCAGCTTTAGGCATACCAGCCTCACTAAGTATTATGGCATTTACTGCAATTATATATGCCATTGCAAGAAAAGTAGTAATTCCACCTGTTATCTCGCTTCTAACAGTTGTCCCATTTTCTTTTAACTTAAAAAAATTTTCCATATAAATCCCTCCACCATATAATTTATATATTAGGCAAACGCTATTCCATCTACCTTAATATCTTTTATTGTGAAATTATCTCTGAATCTACATTTGAACCTGTATTTATTGGTGATTCTTCTTTTAATACTAAGTTAAGTACTAGAGCTACAACTGTCCCTGCACTTATACCAGAAGAGAAGAAACTTTTAACAATAGCAGGCATACTACCTAAGAAATCAGGTCTTACAGTTACACCAATACCCACTCCAAGTGAAATTGCAAGAATAAGCATATTTCTATTATTTAGCTCAACATCCTTAATACTCTTAATTCCTGCTGATACAACCATTCCAAACATTATAATACCTGCTCCACCTAAAACTGGATTAGGCATAATTGCAACAAGAGCACCTATTTTAGGGAATATACCTAATCCCATTAAAATAATTCCTGCAATTGCAACTACATGTCTACTTGCTACTTTAGTAAGTGGTATAAGCCCAACATTTTGTGAAAAAGATGTATTAGGCCCAGCATTAAAAGCTCCTGCAATAAGAGATCCAACTCCATCAGCTAATATACCTTTAGAAAGCTCATCTGATGATACTTCTTTGCCAGATGCTTCCCCAACCGCCATAAGACATCCTACTGTCTCAACGGTTGTTACAAGATAAGCTATTACAAATGAAATAAAAGCACCTAATTTAAAAGTAATACCATACTTAAAAGGTGTTGGTAAGGCAATCCAACTAGCATTACTAATTGCAGAGAAATCTAACATACCTAATGGAAAACATATTATGTATCCGAATACTAATCCAATTATAACAGACGCAGAAGAAAGGAGTCCTTTACCATATCTATTTAGTAATGTGATTACTATCATAACTGCAAAGGCAATACATACATTTCTTATACTACCATAATCTTCAGCTCCATATCCACCAGCAGCCCAGTCTATTGATACAGGTAATAAAGTCAAACCAATTAACATAACAACTGTTCCAGTAACAATTGGTGGAAAAAATTTCCTTAAAGGTTTAATAAAACGACTTAGAATGATTTCAATAAAAGATCCCATTATAGTTGCCCCAAATATTCCTGGTAATCCAAAGGCACTACCTACTGCAATGGATGGTCCAACAAATGTAAAGTCTGTTCCCATAACACATGGAAGTTTAGATCCTACAGGACCAACACCCCTAGCTTGAATAAATGTAGCTATCCCTGCTGCAAACAATGCCGCACTTACTAAAAATGCAACATCCTTCACTGGCAATCCTAATGCCCCTCCAACTACCAGAGGTACTGCTACAATCCCTCCAAATGCTGCCATGATGTGTTGAAAACCAAGTAAAATTGAGATTTGGATTGGTGGTTTGTCATTTATTTTGTATAAAATGCCACCATCATCCTTTGATGAATTTACTGTACTCATAGAATATCCTCCTTTTATAATTAAAATAAATATTATAAATAAGCTGATTAATAGATAAAAATTATGTTTACATTAAAATTTCGAATATTTCGTTTTGTTAAGGTTTACAATTCTATTTTCAACAAAAGTAAAACAGTTATGCTTGTCTAATTTTTATTTAATATATTCTATATATACCTTATTATAATTAAATCATTACAGTGAACTATTTTATGTATTCGCTAAATTCCATGCAAATTCATCTTTAGTAAGTCGGTAAGTTAATTTTGATATGCCCTTTTAGATAAACAATAATATAGTACTAATAATTTTCTTTACTATTCTAGATTACTACTTTAAAAAAACAAAGTCAATGATTTCCTAAAAAAATATTTTTTTATTACAAAAATTTTTTAATTTCTTGTTTATATGGAATTTTTCAAAAAAAATTCCAAGTACAAAAGGTATCCACATTGTGAATACCTTTTGATAAATTTACTATAGTCAAACACTTAATTAATAATATATCTAGATTAATTCTATATCTAATTCCTTCAAACTACTTACCACATTTTCATCAGGCACTTCATCGACAATAATTCCATCAACATCATAAACTTCTGCAAACTTATAGGTACCATCAATATAGAATTTCTTACTTTCCATAACTAAATAAACCTTTTTTCCGGCATTAATAATTGCAGTCTTGGTATTTCCATCCTCCATCTGAAAAGTTGTAATACTTTTATCAAATAAATTAACACCACAACTACCGATAAACGCTTTATCCACCTTAAATTTTTTAATTCGTTCAATAGCTGAAGACCCCACAAACCCATTCAACTCATTGTTGAAAACTCCTCCAGTACAGATTACTGTTACATTAGAATTCTTACTAAATACATTTACTATATCAAACATATTTGTTATTATAGTAACTTTCTTATTACTTTCAGCAATTAACTGAGCTAAAAGAATATTAGTAGTTGATATATCCAGAAATATATTATCCATGTCTTCTATAAGCTCAAAAACCTTTTGGGCAATCTTTTTTTTCGCATCCAAATCTAATTTCTTTCTAGAAACAATTGGGTTTTCATGAGCCGCATTACGAATTAACATAGCCCCACCGTAAGTCCTCTTGATTAATCCCTTTTTCTCTAGATTCTTCAAGTCTTTTCTTATACAATCTTCTGTTACCTGAAATTTTTCACTAAGTTCTTTAACTATTATTTTACCATCTTTGTTTAATTCATTCATAATTTCATCTAGTCTTTCCTGTGCAAACATATATTCACCCTGCCTCTAATAATATTTCTGATAAATCTAATAAATTTATAATAACAAACAATTTAAATAAATACAAAAGAATACTAACTTAATATAAACTTTTCTATAACATGAGCCACTCCATTATTTTCATTGTCCTCTGTAATATAGTCAGCTATTTCCTTGATTTCTTCAAAGGCATTTCCCATTGCTACACCTAATCCTGCATATTTTATCATATGTCTATCATTACCAGAATCTCCTATACAAATAACTTCTTCTTTTCTTATTCTAAATCTATCTGAAATAGCTTTAACTCCCATCCCTTTATTTGCCTCTTTCCTTATTACTTCAACTGTGTAAGGTGAGGTTTTTAATAATGTATACTTTTCAGCAATATTATTAGGAAGCTGCGATAGATTATCAAAAAGATTTCTTTTAAAACTATCATTAGTATTAATGTAAAGATTATTATTAGGTTCTTCTTCCTCTGTATTCTTAAATAACTTAACTATCGAATCTCTTACAGACGAATCTTCATTAATCAAAGTTAACTTAGTTATATTAGTATTATCTTTGATATCATGTAATTCTACTAATTTTAGTGGTAATTTATTTGCTATAGAATCATAATAACTAAAAAAACTATTTTCAAAAATCATCAAATCCGTATCTGTAAACATATTAAATTTTATATCTAATTCACTTGCCATACTTTGAACTACTCTAATATCTTCCATTGAAAAAGTTTCACACTTTAATACATCATTCTTTGTATTATTTAAAACATAAGCGCCAGAACAAGTCGCTGAATAATGTTCATCTGTCATCAGTTCTAGCTCTTCTAAATATTTTTCTATACCCTGGTGAGCCCTTCCTGTGCATAAAACTATTTTAACGCCCATCTCTTTAGCTTTTTTTATAGCAACAATATTTTCCTTAGAAATTTCTTTATTATTATTTAATAATGTACCATCCATATCTAGTGCCAATAATTTATACATTTTACACACCCCTTATTTATTTGGTTATATTTAATTTTTTATTTTTGTTCATAATAATTTGTTTCGCCTTTTATTTCAATTCCGATTTTCAACATCTTACTTAAACAAAGCTACTTATTTAAGTATTGGCTTAAAGTTTCAATTATTATATTATGATCCTCTATTTGTTTCATACCAGAAACTGTTATAGTTCCAATGATACCCACTCCTTCTACATTTATTGGAAAAGCTCCTCCAAAGGGAGCATAATCTTTTGAATCAATTAAATATTTTTCCTCAATACTTTTCTCTTCTAGCTTAAGCTTGATTCCTATAAAAAGTGAACTTTTACTAAATCTATTCACCACATTATTTTTCCTAATAATCCACCAATTATTATCAGGAGTTGTTCCTTCCATGGCATAATGAAAAACTTGGTGGTTTGCTTTTCTAATATCTACAATAATGGATTTATTCATTTTTTTTGCGTTCTTAATTATTAATAATCCAATTTCCATCGCTATCTCGTTGGTAAAATTCTCGAATTTCAAACGTTCTTCTTGCTCACGTAATTCAGTTAGGTTGTATTCAAGTTTTATCATAAAATCCTCCTATATAAAGCCATACCTTACGTAAATTTAATTTAAACATGTACAAAATCTCAGACTTTAGTGAGTTTTGGACTTGTTTAAAGCTAGTTTATCTAAATATAATTTTAAATTTATAGTAAATTTATATTGATTTATTATTGTTTTAATTATACAATAATATTAAACAATAAACAACAATATTAATCAATAATTGTTTTATTGCATTTAAAGGGGGAATAATTTTGAAATTTTCAAGAATCGAAAAGTTAAAAAATCAATTATTCCAAAATAAGAGAGAAGTATCTATAGAAAGAGCTCTCTTATATACGGAAAGCTATAAAAATACCGAAGGCCTCCCATCAATAATAAGAAGAGCTAAAGCTACAGAAAATATTATGGATAAGGTAGAAATTTCAATACGTGATGGTGAACTAATTGCCGGAAATAGAACTAAAAAACCTAGAAGTGGTATTATATCTCCTGAGATGGATCCACATTGGATCTACGATGAATTAGATTCAATGGAAACCAGACCTCAAGATCCTTTTATTTTTAGAGCAGAAGATAAAGAACTTTATAAATATGAGCTTTTTTCTTATTGGAAAGATAACTCCATGAAGGATTTTATCAACAACAAATTAACCCAAGATGTTAAAACTTTTGTACAAAAGAAAATTGTTAAATTAAATCAAACTGATAAAGGTCAAGGTCACATTATACCTGATTTTGAAAAAATATTAAAACATGGTTTAGGTGAGATTATTGAAGAAGTGAAAAACTTTGAACTAAATGATCCAAAAAACTTTTTCTACAAAGCTTCCAAAATAACTTTATTAGCTTCTCAAAGACATATACTAAGATATGCAGAGTTAGCAAGAACGATGGCATCTAAAGAACAAGATGAAATCAGAAAAAATGAATTATTGAAGATTTCAAGTGTTTCTAAAAAAATTTCTAGAAATGCACCAGAAACGTTTTATGAAGCTTGTCAACTACTTTGGTATATGTGTGTTATACTTCAATATGAATCAAATGCAAGTTCAATATCTTTAGGTCGATTTGATAAATACATGTACCCTTTTTATAAAAAAGATAAGGACAACGGTATAAGCGAAGATTATTTAAAAGAACTTTTAGAGTGCTTATGGATTAAAACAAATGATGTAGTTCTTGTTCGCAGTAGTCACAGTGCAGAATTTTTTGCTGGTTTTCCAACAGGTTACACTGTAACACTTGGCGGGCTAAAAGAAAACGGACGATCTTCAGTTAATGAAATGTCTTATGTTGTACTCCAAACTTATCACGATATAATGTTACCTCAACCAAATTTAGGAGTAAGAATAAATGAATTAATTGAAAAACCATTTTTAAATCTGACAGCAGAAACAGTAAGATTAGGCACTGGTATACCTCAAATTTTTAACGATGAAGTTATCGTACCAGCTTTTCTAAATAGAGGAGTGTCTATAGAAGATTCAAGAGATTATTCCGTAGTTGGTTGTGTGGAACTATCGATACCAGGGAAAACTTATGGACTTCATGATATAGCATTATTTAATCTTTTAAAAGTAATGGAAATAACTCTTGAAGAAAATAAGGATGTTGAATCAATAACTTTTGATGAAATAGTTCATAAAATTAAAATTAACATAAAAATTTATGTAAAGTATATGGTAGAAGGCTCTAATATTGTTGATATTGGACATAAAGAATTTGCTCCAGTTCCTCTACTATCAACATTAATTGATAACTGCCTCCAAAAAGGAAAAGATATAACTTATGGTGGTGCTAAATATAATTTCTCAGGCGTACAAGGAATAGGTATAGCAAACCTAAGTGATTCACTGTATGCACTAAAAAAAATAGTATTTGAAGAAAAAAGAATAAGCTTTAAAGAACTAATAGATATATTAGACAACAACTATCATGGGGAAGAAGCTGAAAAACTTAGAATTAGATTAATTAACAAATATTACAAATATGGCAATGACAATGACGAAGTTGATTTTTTAAGCTCAGATATTTTAAGAGTATACTCCAAAGAAGTCGAAAAATACACAAACCCAAGAGGAGGTGTATTTACCCCAGGAGCTTACACTGTTTCTGCCCATATTCCTTTAGGCGCCGCTGTTGGAGCTACTGCTGATGGAAGAAAATCTGGTGACCAGCTAGCTGATGGTGGTCTATCCCCTATGGTTGGCAAAGATATTTTAGGGCCCACTGCAGCTTTAAAAAGTATAAGTAAATTAGATTCTTATCTGCTTACTAATGGGAGTTTATTAAATGTAAAATTTGCACCTTCTACTTTAAAAGGAAATGAAGGCATAGAGAAATTTTCAGGATTTTTAATGGCATTTATGAAATTAAAAATCCAACATGTTCAGTTCAACGTAGTCTCAGCTAAAACTTTAAAAGATGCACAAGATAATCCTGACAAATATAAAGGTTTAGTTGTGCGAGTAGCGGGATATAGTGCTTTCTTCACTGAACTAAGTAAAAAAATTCAAAACGACATAATACGTAGAACAGAACATATTCTTTAATTTATAATTAAAAATTAGAATATTAATGATTTTTCTACTGGAGGTGATTAAATGAAGGGTTTAATACTTAATATTCAAAGATATTCTATTCATGATGGTGGTGGAATTCGAACAATAGTATTCTTTAAGGGATGTCCTTTGCATTGCCCTTGGTGCTCTAACCCTGAATCTCAGAGTTTTCATGTTGATATGGGTAAAATTAAAAATATATGTATAAATTGTAATAAATGTACTTTTGATGAGAATGAATGTCCGTCTGGTGCTATTGTACATTTTGGAGATTTTATGACTGTCAACGATGTTATAAAAGAAGTACTAAAAGATGAACTTTTTTATCGTACATCTAAAGGAGGAGTTACACTTTCTGGCGGTGAAGTTTTAGCTCAGCCATTATTTGCTCTAGAACTTCTAAAAGAATTAAAAAAACTTAATATTCATACTGCTATAGAAACATGTGGCCAGTGTAAAGTGGAAGATTTCTTGAATATTGCTGAGTATACTGATTTAATACTATATGATCTTAAAATTATGGATTCAACTAAAGCCGAAAAATTCCTTGGAGCAAATTTAAACACTATTTTAAACAATTTTAAAGCCGTTGTTTCTAAGGGTTATAGAGTCATCCCTAGAATGCCTATTATTCCTGGCTATACAATGAATAAAGAAAATATAACAAAATCCATTAAATTCTTGAAAGAATTAAAAATAAAAGAGGTTCATTTGTTACCTTTCCATCAACTAGGAAGTAGCAAATATAGTACAATTAATAAGATTTATACTTTAGGTAATGTCCAAATTCCTACAGAAGAAGAAATTAATGAAACGAGAAAAAGTTTTGAATTAGAAGGTTTTAAAGTAGTAATTGGTGGACTATAACAATAAATTATAATACGAGGTGATTTAGATGAAAAAAAAGATTTTATTAACAGGCGGAAAAGGTTTTTTCTGTACAAGATTCACTGAGAAATATAAGCATGATTATGAAATTTTATCAACAGATAAAGATGACTTGGATATTACCGACGAAGACAAAGTTTTAAAAGCTTTTGAAGAATTTAAACCTGATTATGTAATACATGCTGCCGCTATTGCTGTTACTGATTTTTGTAATAAACACCCAGAAATTGCTCACAAAATAAATGTAGAAGGTGCTGTAAATGTTGCAAAAGCTTGTAAATCAGTTAATGCAAAAATGGTTTTCATTAGTTCTGAGCAAGTCTTTAACGGAAATACGGAAGCTGGTCCATATAGTGAAACTCATATTCCTCTACCAAACACTGTTTATGGTGAAAACAAACTAGAAGCTGAAGGCTTATTAAAGGAAATACTCCATGAATTATGGATTGTAAGATACACATGGCTATTTGGATTTCCTGAAAGAAATACAAATATAAATCCAAATATTCTATGGGATACACTTCAAATTGCTCTAAAGGGAGAAAAAACTAAAGTAACTAACAATGAATTTAGAGGCTTAACATATGTTCACGAACTAATAGATCAATACTATAAAATATTTGAACTACCTTTCGGAACATATCATGTTGGTAGTAAAAACAATTTAAGTAGATATAAAATAACATGTCACATACTAAAAGAATTAGGACTTGAAGAAAGAATTAGTTTACTTATAGAAAAAGACATTGAAAAATATAAAGATGCTCCAAGAGATGTTCGATTGGACTGTAATAAAATAAGTAAATTAGGATTTAATTTTTCAGAGTCTAAAGATGGTATAACAAAATGTATAAATGAGTTTAAATTTAAAATTATAAAATAAATTATTAAATAGGAAAAGGAGAGTTTAGAATGCAATATTTATTAGATACAGCTGATTTAGAAAGTATTAAAAGAGCTTACGATATATTCCCTATGAGTGGTGTTACAACAAATCCTACTATAATCTCAAAAGAAAAAAAAGAGTTTCTACAAATATTAAAAGATATAAGAAACATTATTGGAGAAGATTCTATGTTACATGCGCAAGTCTTAGGAACTAAAGCAGAACAAATGGTAGAAGAGGCAGAATACTTAAATGAATGTATTGGTGGAAATCTTTATGTTAAGATTCCTGTAATTCCAGAAGGAATCAAGGCTATGAAAATTTTAAAATCAAAAAATATGAAAATAACTGCTACTGCAGTAATAACTCCGCAACAAGCATTAATCGCTGCTATTGCGGGTGCTGAATATGTAGCTCCATATATTAATAGAATCGATAATATTAGTGGAAATGGAGTAAAAGTAGTATCTGAAATAGTAGAATTATTTAAGATTCATTCTATAGATGCTAAAGTTTTAGCTGCTTCTTTTAAAAATGTACAACAAGTTCATTCAATCGCATTGTGCGGTTCACAATCTGCAACTATTAATCCTGAAATAATGGAAAAACTTTTAGATCACCCATTAACTGATTGGAGTGTAAATCAGTTTATCTCTGATTGGGAAAGTGTTTATGGAAAAGGAAAAACAACTTTAGAGGCAAAATAGAACATAATAAAAAAGTAGAAAGATAATTTATCTTTCTACTTTTTTATGTTAACTTTTTATTCGTTCATACCATATGGTTTAACCACCATAAGCATCTTGAATTATCTTCTGACAGCTTAATGCATCCTCAAAATTAGCACCTATATTATCATTTATACCAAATACTCTATTTGCAAAACCTATAAGAGATGCTGTATGACAGCCTTGAAAATATCCTAATGAAGCTCTTCTTTCTGGGTAATATTCTAATAATTTATCTCCTCTATTAACTGATTTGACTACCTTCATATTTTTTTCATATAGGAAAATATTCAAATCATAAGCGTTTGAAAATTCGACACTTATACTCCCTTTGGTTCCATATACTATGAATGAATCTGAATGCTCCATTTCTGCAAAAATCCTGGATACCTCTAAGCTTCCGCTAGCTCCATTTTCCAAAGTAATGTTCAAGTTTGCAATTTCATCTACTTCTGTTCTATCTTTAAAATATATTCTAGTATCTGCTTTGATTTTATCAATTTTACCTAAGGTATACTGCACGCAATCAATAAGATGAACACCTAAATCTAATAAGGCTCCCCCACCAGATTCTTTTTTTGTTCTCCATACGCCTTTTTTATTAGGATTCAAATAACTACTATGGTATGTTTTTATCTTAAAATCGATAATATCACCAATAGTTCCTTCTTCTAATTCTCTTTTCAATAAGTTTACAGCTGGAGAATATCTGTACATAAGAGCAACTCTGTTTAATAAATTATTTTCTCTAACAATTTTAGTCATGGACAATGCTTCTTCATAATTATTGGCTAATGGCTTTTCACAATAAACCGGCTTATTATATTTAGATGCTTTCTCTAAGATTTCCAAGTGCGATTCGTTTGGAGTACAAATATCAATAAAATCAATATCCGGATTACTTAAAACCTGTTCTAAATCCATAACATTTTCCACTCCAGTAATTCCAATGTCTTTTGGATTTCTAGTGACAATATGAGTTAATTTTAATTTATAAGGCAAGTTAAACCTTATAGCTGCATCAAAAGCAGCTAATGCATGGGTTTTCGCAATACTACCATAACCTACTATGGCAAAATTCATCTCTTTCATAATTACCTCCAAAAATATCTTTTCTATAATTATACATTAATAGATATATTAAAAGAGCATCTTAAATTTCAGATGCCCTATTTTTTAATTACATTTAATTATTTTTTACTTTTCAAATGAACTTCAATCTTTTCTACTATCTTATCAGCCTTTTTAACTAAATCACTTACACCTACTTTTACAATAGGCTTGCCTGTAAATCTTTCAGTTTCTTTTATACCTATATCTTTTGTAAGTAGTATAATATCTGCTGATTTAACATCATCCGCTGTGAGCTTATTTTCAATACCAATAGAACCTTGAGTCTCTACTTTCACTTCAAAACCTCTCTCTTTTGCTGCTCTTTCAAGAGCTTCTGCTGACATATATGTGTGCGCTACTCCTGATGGACAAGCTGTAACTGCAATAATTTTCATTTCTCATTTCCTCCCACTTTATGATTTCAATATTTATGATTTAGCCATTTTATCTGATATTAATTTTATTCAAAATCTAATTCAACTTCATTATCATCTATTAAATCTTCATTGTTAACTTTTTCTGAAACTTGCTTTTTCAATACTGTAACCATTAATGCTGTAACAACTGAACCAATAATAATTGCTAAAGTATATTTTACTCCACCTGTTACAGCAGGTAAAACTATTAATCCACCCCATGCAACCATGTTTTGAACTCCTAGTAAAGCTGCAGTAGCTCCACCACATGCAGCACCAACCATAAGTGAAGGTATAACTCTTAATGGATCAGCCGCTGCAAAAGGAATTGCACCTTCTGTAATACCAATACATCCCATAAGAATAGATGCTTTTCCTGCTTCTTTTTCTTCAATAGTAAATTTCTTAGGAGCCATTAGTGTAGCAATACCCATTCCAATAGGAGGAGTTGCAACACATACAGCGTTAATACCTGCAATACCATATAAACCCTCAGAAACTGCCATAATTGTAAATGCATATGCAACCTTATTAACAGGGCCACCCATATCAAAAGCATTCATTAATCCCATAATAATAGCTAGAACAACTATACTTCCACTTTGTAAACTTTCAAGCCAAGCAGTTAATGAAGTTGTCAAACTAGCAATTGGAGCTCCAATAACCCATTGCATCAAACCAGCAGCTATAAATGTTCCTATTATAGGAATAACAAATATAGGCATAATTGATCTAAAAGTTTTAGGTACCTTTATTTTTTTAAGATAGAATACCACTATACCAGCAATAAAACCAGCAATGATTGCGCCAAAGAATCCAGCCCCCATTTCATTACCAACCCACGCTGCTATAGCTGCTGGTGCAATACCAGATCTATCAGCAATTGAGTAAGCTATATATGCAGCAAGAATAGGAATCATCAATTGGAATCCAGCTACTCCTATAAAGAATAAGTCTTTTAACATCCCATCCTCTGGAACTCCCGCTTTTCCAGTTAATAATACTGATAAGGCCAATAAGATACCGCCTGCAACTACAAAAGGAATCATGTGTGATACACCAGTCATAAGATGTTGTCTTCCATTTTTAAAGATATTTTTTAAATCATTCATTAATAATACCTCCATTCATTTTTTCATAAGATGGTTAACCTACCAAAGTAAGTTGAACTAAAATCGACCACAATCTGTACTGCAGATTGATGCTTTCTGACACTATATATTGTGACCGAAGTTCAACTAAATTACTTTTTGTGGAATAACCATAAGATATAGATATAATAATTAAAATTATTCACTTTTTTATTAAGTGTACATAATCTTTATCAGTAATATATAAATTACATTTAAAAGCTTAATAAACTATTAATTTCTTCTATAGTGTTTGCATTTTCTATTCCATCTCTAAATTCTTCTTTCATAATATTTCTAGATAATTGAGCTAATATTTTCAAATGTTCATCACCAGCTTCTTTATCTGATACAGCAATCAGAAAAATATACTTGCCATCTTCTTCGTCACTCCACTTTATTGTATTTTTCAATCTTGCGAAGCCAACTGCTGCTGATTTAACTGCTGAGCATTTTCCGTGTGGTATACAAAAATCGTATCCTACGGAAGTTGGAAACATATCTTCCCTTTCATGTACCTGCTTCAAGTAACTGTCTAAATCATATAATTTCCCGTGTTTATTCATATTTTCTGCCAATATTTTAATTGCTTCATCTTTATCAGAAACTTCAATATCCATCATAATTAAATCTTTACTAATAATTTTATCCAATTTAAACTCCTCCATTTTTAAAAATCTCTATAATTTCATATTTATTTTTAGATTTAATAATTTTCTCTATTAAATCTTCATTACTTAATATTGAGTAAAAGTTTTTAAAAAACCTTCTAGTTGTATTAATTACTCCAAATTTTAAACAAAGTATTAAAATTAAGTTAAGTTGTGAACCTTTCCATTCAATGGCTTCCTTAGGCCTTACAATACATATTTTTGACATTTTCACGAATTCTTCTATTGAATGAGGTATAGCAACTCCACTGCCTATTACAGTAGATTCAATTGCTTCTCTCTTAATGATATTTTCTGAGAATCCCTCTTTTGCATAACCATTATCCACCATTATCTTTCCATACTTATATATAATATCTTCAAATTTATTCATCTCTTCATCTAAGAAAATAAAATTCTCATCGAAAATGTCAATTTGCTCACAATTCTCAGGAAGCTTATCATCTTTGATAACAACCTCTTGGCATAACTTTTTCATATTATTCTTACTTACATGCTTTATCTTATTCTTGATTTTAAGAACATCGTAGTCTGTTAAAAGTGTACTTACATTAACTACTTTAGGTATATTTTTGATATTAGGTATTGTTGAAATAATTAAATCACTTTCATTAATTAATTTTTCATTTAAGTAATGATAAGGAATGCAGTGACTAATATTTAATTCATTAAATCTATTTTTTAATTTAGTTTTTAATAATTGAGATGTTCCTACTCCACTAGAACATACTACTATTACTTTTAACTTGTTCTTAATTCTTTCATAAGCACTAGCTATATGTATAGCAATATAACCAATCTCATCCTCATTAATTAAAATCCCTAAATGCTTTTCAAAAATGCTACTACAAGCCCATGTAGCACCAAAAATACTTGTAATCTCATTCTTAACTTTATCTATGATAGGGTTTCTAAGTCTCAATCCATTTTTAAGTCTTATAATAGTTGGCCTTAAATGTAAAACTAATGAATTAAACAAAATTTCATCACTAGAGAAATTAACATTTAAAATACTACCAACCAACCCAATAATTTCACTAGCTATTTCAATGTAAATTGCATCTTCTATATTTGGAAACAATTCAGCTATCCCTATATTTTCATCTTGTTGAATCTTTGCTCCCATCATATGCAAGTTAATATATGCAATTTCACTTTCAGGAAATTCCACATTGAATTCTTCACTTAACTCATTTAGTAACCATTTTGAAATTTCAAATTCATACTTATCCTTTAAGCCTTTGAAGAACTCTTTTTCTACTAGTATTTGATGTTTATTCTTAACTCTGGAGATAGCAATAGCTATATGAGTTATAAGGTTTATAAAAGCTTGATCTGTAAAATAATACCCTAATTTACTTTCTGCAGTTTGAATTACACTTTGAATTTTTAAAAGTTCTATATTTGGAATAAAATGTTTTATTTTTTTATAATTAATAAAGTCAATCCTATAATCAAGATTTTCTCTTTCCTCTAATTCTTCATTAATGTTGATAAGGCCTTTTTCTTGAATAAGATCCATCATGGCACATCTATAATCTTTTTCAGTACCTTCTATCCATAAGCCTTGATTTTGTTTCCTAACCAAAGCTAGTCCCCTACCTTCTATCCATTTCTGAACAAAAATCAGGTCATTAGAAATTGTTCCTGTACTGCAATATAATTCATCAGCAAAAAGTTGAATAGTATAGCTAAACTGGTTTTCAAATAAAGTTCTAAGAATATAATTCCGCCTATACTCTGGACTATAGTTCTTATAAATTACTTCATCCAAAAACAACTCACTTTTTAGTTTCTTTTTTCCTTTATCATCTAGATCAATATAAACTCCTACATTAGGTTTCTTGACTAAATCAATATTTTTTTTCTTTAAATCGTTTTGAATTTGATTTAAATAGTTTCTAACAGTTTTTCCGGATTTACCAACTCCCTTTGCTAAATCATTAACCGTTAACGGAATTTCACTATCAATTAAAATCTTTAAAATCTTTTCTTCAATAACCTTTTTACTAGTAATTTTCATCACTTCCAATATTGGTTTCAATCGTTTGTTATTTTTTTTTATTATTTCTTCTAACTTTATGATAACATTTTCATTCTTGAATTTCTAGATACCATTCCTCAATAGTATTACCGTATTAATGCGGAAAAATAAAGCTACCTTATGCATTAAGCATTTAGATATCTTTAAATTGTCAAAAAATAACTTCCACATCTAGTGTTATATCATTAGGTATTATTGCAAATAATACCTTTGTAGCCTTCTCAATTTGTTTGATAAATACACTTTGAGCAAGGGCTCCAATTTTTTCATGAAGTATGGTTAAACCACCAAAAGTGAGTTAAACTAAATTACTTTTTGCGGAATAACCGGAGTATATAATAAGGAAATAAAAATCTCGGAGGTAAAAAGACATGAATGGTACAGTAAAATGGTTTAATTCAGAAAAAGGATTTGGTTTCATCACTACAGAAGAAGGAAATGACGTATTTGCTCACTTCTCACAAATCAACAAAGAAGGATATAAATCTCTAGAAGAAGGCGAAAAAGTAACATTTAATGTAGTTGATGGCGCAAGAGGTCCACAAGCTGAAAACATTGATTCAATCTAATTAAATTAAACCACGAATCGGGAGCAAAACGCTCCCACTTCGTGGTTTAACCAGGCTATAATTAAAACATAAATTTTGCTAGATATATTACAATTGTTAAAGATATACTACTTAACAAAGTAGTGGTTATAACTACTTGGGAAGCAAAATCGGGTTCATTATCAAATTCAACTGCAATTAACGCAGAATTTACAGCAGATGGAACAGCACTTGAAATTAAAAGAACTTTAGGTATAATACCATTAAAACCCATTAAAGTTATAAGTACAAATGTGATAATCGGACCCCCACATAATCTCATAAAAGATGCTAAATATATATCAAAACTAGAAAGATGGAATTTGGTTATTGAAAGTTGTACCCCTAACGTAATTAATGCCATAGGTACTAAACCATTCCTCAAATAAATTAATGATGGCCATAAAAAGAATTTTGAAATGTCTATTTGTAAATACTTTAGCAAGAACGCTAGAAATATTGCATATATAGATGGCATTGAAACAACTTTTTTCAATGTATCATTTATTTTCATTTGACCTCGCCCACCATTTAAAAATCCTACTGTATATGTGATTATATTTTGAAAAGCTAAAATCATAATTTGAATAGAAGTGGCATATACAAGCTGTGGTGAATCTTTAAAAACCAAAGCAATTAATGGTACCCCAAAATTTCCTGCATTAAAAAGAATTACTGTATTAATAAATGTTGCATTAATAGATTTTGTTTGTTTTCTAAGTTTTCCTACAAGTGAACTAACTATATAGGATAATACAAAAAATAAAAATGCAAACAAAAGTACTTTTAACAAATTCATATCAATGGTTGTCTCATATAAAGACACAAAAATAAAAGAAGGAATAAGCAAATAAAAACTAATTTTACTTAACCCTTTAACATCCATTTTAAAAGTTTTTCCTAAAATAAATCCCAAAAAAATTATCAAAAATATCGGTGCGATATTATTTGTTAATATAAATATAAAAATACTCACTCTGTTGTCTCCTCGTCTTACATGATATTTAAATCCTATAATTCTTAATAACCTTATTATCTATGTAGTTCATTTATTCTACTTTACTACTTGATTTTACATTATTAGGTATGTTTAATCAATTAGTATTTTTCATCTAATAAATTATTAAGATTCAATTTTACCAAAAGTCTATTCAATTTCTCACTAACTCTAATCCTCTCAACGTGAATCCATTCTTCATCAAAAATAACCTGGAACCGCTTGCCAAAGAAATAATAAATATTTATCTTCTGATAATACAATTCTAATTCACTAAGTGACTCATATTTATATGTTGGCTTAGATATTTCATCTCTTTTAGCAATAAATAATTCATCCACATAGAACAGAAAAATGTTCATAAGTGTTTCATTAATCGCGTCAAAAGGCATGTGTATTAACTTCCACTGAGTATTTTCTGAAAGCTTATATCCCCTTATGTTATGCAATATAATTAAGTACTCCCCTATATCCATTTTTTCATATAATAATGATTTACTTTCTTTCTCACTCCAGATAGATAGCTTTTCCGTCAAGGTTGCATTTTCTATATTCAATATTTCTTCACTTGGTCCAAGTATTGCATATTCTATATCCTCATCTCTTTTATTAATAGCTTCCTTAATAAATTCCTCATTTTGCCCGTAAGCTGCAACATAGCCAACATCATAAATACCTTTTCTACCTGCTCTACCTGCTATCTGTTTCACCTCTTGTGATTTTAGGAATCTAAACTCCGTACCATCAAATTTTTTAATCTCCATAAAAACTATTCTTTTAATTGGAAGATTAATCCCCATACCGATAGCATCTGTTGTTATTAATATTGATGATTCCTTATTTAAAAACTGTGAATACTGTTTTTTTCTAACTTCAGGAGGTAAGTCTCCATATATCATACTTGCTTTTATTCCTAGTCTTGAATAGTGCAGACAGAGTTCAAGTACTCTTTTCTTTGAAAATACAACTAGAGCATCTCCCTCTTTTACATCTTTATATCTAAAAGATTTTTCTTCTATTTCCAGGGAAATATTTCTTTTATACTCTTTAATAAAATATTCATCACCTATATCTTCAATAATATCTATTAATAGCTTCTTTGTATTTTCTGCTCCACATATGTGAATCTCTTTACATTTCAATCCTAACAGTGCTCTAGTCCATGCTCCCCCTCTTTTATCGTCTCCTATCATTTGAATTTCATCAATTATAGCTATATCGAATTCCTCATTAATGTTCAGCTTTTCAATAGTACATGAAATATGAGTAGCTCCTTCATTAATAATTTCTTCTTCACCTGTAAGTAAAGTACATGGTACTCCTTCATTATTCAATCTCTCATAATTTTCAAGTGCCAGTATTCTGAGGGGAGCAAGATATATACCTTTACTCTTCATTTTAAGTTTTTGCATTGCATTATAAGTTTTTCCTGTATTGGTTTCGCCTAAATGTAGATAAATAGTTCTTTTTATTTTTCTTGCTTCTTTATACTCATCTTTTGGGTTCTCTGGAAATATAATATCCAGATTTTCATTTATTTTCTTTGGAATATATTTTGTAATCAAAACACTCATCAACCCTGAGCTTATATAATCCTCATAATTCTCTTCAATTATTTCTTGAAGTTTGTAATTGGTGTTGTTTTTCTGATTATATCCTGAAATTAATCGTTCTGATACATAATTGAGCAATTCCTCATATTTTTCATATAATTCTTCCACTTCTTTCTTTTTTTTAGGTCTTCTCCTTTTAATTAATAATTTTTCTATTTCACTTAATTGTTTTAGTTTTTTTCTAAGAGATGCTTCATGCTCCCACAGTGAATTGGTTCTTGTATTATTTATTATTTGTTCAATCTGCTTTATCTGATTTTGAAGTTTTTTTAGTTCTCTTTCAGCTACTGATCCTTTCATTTCTATTCCTCCTTGTGAATACAAAAATAAAGTTTAAATATTAATTTTCACATTTGATTATCTATAGTGTTTGTTTTTATGAATAATATATTTATATGGTTCTGATTATAGTCTTATTATTTTATTCATTAGAGAATTCTTAGAAAATCCCTCAATAATAAGATAACACCCTAATGCCATGTTACACGGCATTAGGGTGTTATCTTAAAATATCTACTTATCATCTTTTGGGTACAATTTGCTTAGGAAAAAAAAGTGAAGACTTACCCACTAAATTTCTTTTATTACATAAATTTAATATTAGCAAAAACAAAAAAAGCAAAAGTTTTTCAGGTGTAGTTACAAAAAGACATTTATATTCTTTCACTTTGGGTAATTTATCATTGTAATTATTAGAAAAACCCTTCCTGTAATCTTTTTGTATATGATTTACAGATACATATACAGAATTTTGTTTTTTTTTCTCGTCATTCCTATTAGTGTAAGTATAGCTGTTACCATTTTGTTTTATTAAGGATTTCTTATTTCTATCAAACCCATTCATTTTATCACCTTCTGAATCAATATATTAGGCATAACTTGCCTAATATATTATATTCAAAGTCTGCTCAAAAGTTTTATGTTCTTTACGCATGAGATATTATTGGAAACATGGTTTTTCCTATAATATTCTTTCCTCTCACAAATAAAGTTGTATCTTCTTCTTTCAATATTTTAGTAGAAAATGATTTATCCTCTAAAGGAGTAAATCCTAAAATCACCATTGTATTTTCATGGTTCGATAATGCATTAATGACACTATCTAAATTAAAATCTTTTTCACTAAATACATCTTGTAAATATAATTTATTACCATAATATTCAACAATAACTGCAATATTTAACTGTTTAATGTAGTAAATATTATTTTTCATAAATGAGTTGCAGTAAAACATAATAAGGCCAAAATTATCTAGCATAGATATCTTTGAAATAGATTTTGCATTTAAAGCTAAACGTGTAAAAATATTTTTATCATTTCTGTTATCCATCTCAAGTTTTCTAATCGTAAAATCATTTTTTTTCTTTTTTATTTGTTTTATACTTTGATATTCATCCACTTTTTCAAATCCAAATTTTGGATACATTTCGACAACACTATCATTTGCAAATAAATACATAAAATCGCTACATCCTTCATACTCTTTCAATACAATATCCATCAATTTTCTAATTAATCCTCTATTTCTATGTAATTTATCAGTCATTACTGTTCCAATTTGAATTGTGTTCTTTACATCTCCTTCAATCATAAAATTAATTTTATTGACTGAAACATTTGCTACTATTTCATCATTGTATGTAAAAGAATAAGGAATATATCTTTCTTTCCAATATCCTAGTTGATACCATTGTTCGAAATCAAATCCATAAGTTTTTCTGGTCAATTCATTAAAACTACTTCTTAACTTATCATCCTCTTTATAATTGTTTACAAAATAGTATTTTTTACCATTAATAATCAATTCTATTTTTTCTTTCATATTTAGTATCCTCCATATAATCCAATAGTATGTCTTTTACTTAATAATGTAATCAATTTCTATTTCATATCTTATAACTAAATCTACCATGATGATTTTAATAAGGCAACCTCAAAAATATTTCATAAATAAAAATGAGGAAAGCATATACTTTCCTCAGATCAAGACTACATTTTAATAACAATTTGGTATATAAATAAAGGAAAACTCTTGAAAAAATCAAGAGTTAACCAAAAATTTAAATTTTATTTTGTAAGTAACCAAACACCTAAAATAGCAAAAGCTGCACCCCATATATAAAAGAATACTACTGTACCTTTTTCACCTAGTACTTTTCTAAAAGCTCTGATTTTTGCCATATCCCATATTTTCTGTGGTTTCTTTGCTGCTATAAAGAAAACCATTACTGCATAAATAATTGCTAAGATTCCTAATAACGCCATTGTATTCATAAAACCCCTCCTATTCTAACCCTTTTCTTATTTTTGGTGCTAAGTAGGCATATACAATCCCACTTATAACTAATGTGAAAACTGAGTATAATAAAATATTTTGCCAAGTAGATGTTTGTGAAAGAATTTCATTATTTCCTTTATAAGCCCAATAAAATGGATTCCAGTACATAACTTTTTGCCATTTATCACTTAATAACTCAAATACCGCTATTCCAGCTGCTACAGGTATAAATAATATCTTAATATTTGCTGCCGCATTTATTACATCATCATTTGTCAATCCTTCAATAAATCCAACTAGAAGGCTCAGTACTGTTGATATTAATACAAAGAGCAACATCTGGAAGTAATTTATTTCACCAAAACCTGTAATAAGGACAATAGCAATTGTTCCATAGAATGGCAAGAAAATCCCCATAACTCCCTTACCAAGTATAAATGTCTTCCGAGATACAGGCGATAAATGGATTGCTCTAATGGTTTTATCCGCCTTCTCTTCTACAATATTAAGTGCAATCATCATTCCACCCATAACAGAAATCATCAAAATCAATATGTTAACTAGCATTTTCTTAAGTGGAGGAACTGTTCGCCCAAAATCAATAATCTCTGCATTTGAATTAGCAATTTGAATATCTTCTTCATAAAAAGTTAATAGAACCTTAGCATAGTCAATAACCGCTTCTTCCTCATTACCCTGTTGGAGTACATAGTAGTCATCACCGTCCGGAAGAATACCAACAATATTATCTCTTTTTGCAACTCTCTCTTCTACCGCTTTGGCATCTTCAAACAATTCAACCTTTGCAAAATCTTCTAGGTAAGTTACTTGTGCTTCGTTATCACCTTCAATTAATGCTAGGTTTACCGTTGTGCTACTAATACTTGGTGTTAATAGGTTAATACCAAATGCAAGAAGAATTGGAATCACAAGAATATATAATGCTAAAAAGTCTCTTGTATTGACTTTTAAATCTCTTAAGAATATGGTCCATATTTTTTTAATCATCATAATCCTCCTCCCTTACACCGCTAATGTTTTCTTAAATCGCTTATTCGCAATTAGAAATAGTATCAGCCCAGCAACACTGAATCCTAAAGAAACAAGAAGTGTATAAGTTGTATCTCCATTAGCCAAAATTGTTTCTTTAAATCCTTCAATTAAAGGATAAGTGGGTATAATTTTAATCCATAAAGGTTCCCAACTTGGAATAAAATAAGCAATATTCGGTAACATCAATGCTATCATCACAACATAAACCACTCCGAAGGCTTGCATAAGATTTTTATAGAAACTTGCAATGACTAAGCCTAGTGCAGAAACAAAGAAACCTGATGTTATAAGTAACAATAACATTAATGGATAATTAGGCTGTAGTCCCATAATTGGTGCAACAATGATAAAAGAAGATAGAATACTAGTTACTAATATAACTCCAACTTTGCTCATTAGATAATGCCATACAGATGATGCTGTTACTGCATAGGCTTTAATAATACCCTCTTGTTTATCTAAGAATATATAAGCTGCTATTATAAATAATCCCATCAAACTACCATTAAATGTTAGTATAGAAGGAACTACATTTTCACGATCATTCAAAAGTTCGTAATCAGCCCCTAATGAACGTACCTCTTGCTTATCATTAATTGCTTTAAGTTCATCTAAATCTCTATTATGGAAGACAAGATAAACATTTTTAAGTTTCTCGGATTCATAACCTTGCAAATAATATTTATAGTGCATGTTTCCTGAATCATCTAAATTCAAATGTGCTCCTACTGAAGGTCTTTCTGCCTTAGTCATCCTAATCAATATTTCTTCACTTTGAAATACATAAACCTTTTTATCTTCAGTTTCATAGTAGTCAGCAGGTATCAATTCACCTTTGTTTTTTATTTCAACCTTTTCTACTTTACCATCTAAATCTTCTTCTAAAAAATCTTTTATCAATGTATCCGTCACTTGTTTTGGAAGATCAAGGGATATAAACTCCTTTTCTTTGCTCTTAAATTCTTCTGGAACTACAAATAGTAGAATTACCAATAGAAGTACTGCCATAAAAATCTCGATATAAAAGTAAAATCCTCTAGAAGATAACTTAAGTTCTTTAATAAAACTATGCCATAATTTCATCTTAAATAAGCCCCCTTCCAGTTACTTTAATGAAGATTTCTTCTAGTGTAGCCTCCTTTGTATGCATTGTTTGAACTTCATACTTACCTAACACCTCTTGTAAATGCTTAACGTCTTCTTTTTGTATAGTAGATAAGGTTTCTTTAACAGTTTCACCCTCTTTTAAATACTCAATTTCTACAAGTTTATCACCGTATTTAAGCTTAAGGTTTCTAGGTGAATCAATTAGTTTGATTTCTCCATCGATTATAAAAGCAACACGGTCACACAATTCTTCAGCAATATACATGTTGTGCGTTGTCAAAAATACTGTAACCCCTTTTTTGTTCTCCTCTTTTATAATGCTTTTTATCTCAGATGCAATGGCAGGATCAAGACCTGTAGTAGGTTCATCAAGAAACCATAATTTTGGTTTATTAATCATAGATCTAGCAAAAGTAAGCCTATGTTTCATTCCTTTTGAGAATTCCCCAGCTCTTACATTAGCTTTGTCTCCTAATCCAACTAGTTCCAATAATTCTTTTGGTTCACGAGTTTCTACATCAAATAATTTTCTATAAAAATCTAAATTCTCTTTAGCTGTCATTTTACTATAAACATTGGATTGTTCAAAAGACATTCCAATATTATTAAACATTTTGTTAGAAATCTTTTTGATGTCATACCCAGCAACTGTGACATTTCCTTTTTGTAATTGTAAAAGCCCTGTTAAAATGTTTTGCGTTGTTGATTTACCAGCTCCAGATGGTCCGAGGAAACCAAAAATTTCTCCTTCTTTCACCTCAAAACTTACGTCTTTTACAGCGAACTTACCATCCTCATTGTAAGAATGATATAAATTACTAACTTTAATCATAATGAAACGCCTCCTTTTTATTCAGGTTCTTATTTAAAACGATATTTATCTATAAAATGCTTCTTTCAGCATCTTCAAATACTCATCAATTTCTTGTGTAAACGCTTCGTAATCAATATTTACATTCAATGATTCTGATTTAGTTATCCACTCTTCACCTAGTTTTTCCAAAGTCCATTGGGTCATCTTAATAGCCTTTTGAACATCTACATTCTCCTTAAACAGCATAAAATCAATATTTTGATAGTATATCTTATTGTATACATTAGGTATATAAGTTTCAAAAGTTTTCTTGATTTCATCCATTGATTTTCCATCATATATTACTTTAGAAAAATCTACTAAACTAGGATATCTAAGAATCACCTTAAATTTAATCGTTATTACTTGTTTGATTCTTGCAAATATATCTGGTTCATCCCAGTCTAATTCTTCTAAAATAGCACTAGCCATTGTTTGAATTGCAAAGATTTCTAAATGCTCATAAAGACTTTTTTTACTTTTAAAATAATGATACAACAAACCTTTTGATATACCGGCATTTCTAACTATATTATTTGTAGACGCTTTTTCATAGCTATTCTTACTAAATTCTTCCAATGAACTATTTATGATTCGATCTTTTTTCTCAGGATCAATGTTCTTAAATATCTCTTGCAATTTATTTACCTCCTTATCCACTGATTCTTCACCGACCATCTTGGTCTGTTAATTACATTTTAACATACACAAACCACTCTGGTCAATGCTTTTTTAATGTAAACAGACCAAATTGGTCATATTGTTTTGGTTATTTGAATACAACAAAAAAACCTCAAAATAAAACTGAGGCTTAGATATCTTTCAAATTTTAAAATTTCATTATGATAATTTATAGCATACCTAGCAAGGAAGATTTTCATCCTCCTAGGATTTCAATTTTTTACTGCCACAAACTGGACAATTTTGAATACAAAAGGGTAATTCAAGAGAACTGTCATACATTAACTCCTCATTTGATAGAATTTCTCTTGTGGGGCCATCTGCAACTATAGTGCCATCTTTAATAATAATAGTTCGTTTACAAGTTTCCCAAACCATATCCATATCATGGGTTGCAACTATTTTTGTATGATTAAATTCTTTTAAAAGATTAATAAGTCTTCTTCTAGATTTTGGGTCTAAAGCTGTCGTAGGTTCATCCATTATAAGAATATCCGGTTGCATTGATAGAACAGTGGCTATCGCTGCTGCACGTTTTTCCCCACCAGATAACTTATATGGCGGCCTATCTTTAAGATGTGCTATACCAACAGTTTCAAGTGCTTTTAAAACCCTTCTTTCAACTTCTTTTTCTTCCAACTTATAATTACGAGGCCCAAAAGCTACATCATCATAAACTGTAGGCATAAATAATTGATCATCCGAATCTTGAAATACTAACCCTATCCTTTGACGTATTAAAGGTAATGTCTTTTTTGAAACTATAATATCGCCAATATTCACTTCACCTTCTTTTGGAAAAGTAATTCCTAAAAGTAAGTTTAAAAGTGTTGACTTACCTGCTCCATTAGCTCCTACAATTCCAACAGACTCCCCATGATTTATCCTAAATGTAATTCCGTTTACTGCTTTTTTCCCATCTGGATATGAATAATATACTCCTTTACAATCTATAAAATGATGACTCATCACAGCACCCCCATTATGACATTACCTAATGCTTCTGGAATATTGTAAACTCTTGCAACTATAAAATATGCAACCCATAAGAACAAATATAACAAAGATCCAATTGACATACTAATCTCCCTGCCAAAAACATATTCTCCATTAAAACCTCTTAATATCATTGCACTATACACCCTATTTGCTCTATCAAAAGCCCTCAGCAACATTTGTCCCAAAAGTGAACCTGAAACTTTAAAAGAAATGCCTTTTTCCATAGGTGCTCTCAAATGATATGCCTTTAAAACTCTAGCTGTTTCATCTAAAAGCACAGAAATATATCTATATGTTAGAAGTATCTGAGTTACAAATATTTTTGGAAAGCATAGCCGTCTAAATGCATATGCAATTTTTTCAATACCAGTTGTAGCTATTAACAAGAACCCTGCTAAAACTATCAAACAAGACTTTATCAATAATGAAATTAATGAAATCCATCCCCCTGAAACTCCAACTCCTAAAATCACTCCATAAGTTTCAGTATCAAACATTGGATTAAAAATACCTATCCCAATTACTATTGGAAACACAATAAGCGATCTTTTTAGTATTTGAAAAAAAGGTGTTTCAGACAACGTGAAAATAATAATGAGATAAAAAATGTATGGTATCAATGGCAAAATATCATACTTTTCAAAGGATAATACAATTACCAAATATATTAGTGTAACTATTAATTTTATAACTGGATTTATATTATGAATATTACTCTCTCTAGAAGCTAATTCATCTAAGTAACGCATATTAAAAATCGAATAAATTATATTTGACATATCATAATTCACCTCTTTCTATAAATAACGCTTTAAATATCACGAAATTTATTTAGGAGATTCTAAGACTGATGGGATATGTGAGTGCTTAGTCCTGTATAATATACTATCTATATCATTTTTCTTGTCGTTCTACGTTTAGTTAGAGTTATAATAACTCCTGTAAGCATAGCAAGTGCTAAGGTCATTACTCCACCTAAAACCCCTGAAACACTAGTTCCACCACTAACTGATGGCCATGCTTCTGTTTCAATCTCTTCATCACCAGAAGATTTAAAACTATAATCAGGTAAGAAAGCTGTTTGCTCTTGTATCTCAGATGCTTTTGAATAAATTTCACCGTCAGCTATAAGTTCTTCTGTACCTGCTGTTTTAGCCATAGACCATTCTAATCCATCAGGATTTGTAGACGCAAACCAGGATAAGCCCCCTCCTATTACCAAAACACAAATTAACAATACTAGTGAAACCCTTCTAATTGAAACATCTCCTATTGATTCGCCTGAAGCTGATTTTTCAATAATTTCCGGTCGCGCCTTCCATACAAAAGAAACAACTGCAGCTGTCACAATTCCTTCAACAATTCCAATAGCAAGGTGAATTGGTTGCATTAATAGAAGAAAATTTACAAAAGGTAATTCAGTCTTTCCTGAGAATAAAGTTTCGAGAACTACACTAAAAGCACCCATCTGTAATGCAATGATTGCAGAGATAATAGCTCCACTAAATATTCGTTTTTTAGAATAACCTTTTTCTACAAATCTTTTATATATTAATGGATATACAATAAAACATGCATAAAATCCAAGATTAAAAACATTTGCTCCATAAGCTAGCAATCCCCCATCTGCAAAAAAAAGTGCTTGAATTAGAAGAACTGAAGCCATTGTCAAAAATCCTGCATAGGGTCCTAGTAAAATAGCAAGTAACAATCCTCCACCTATATGCCCACTTGAACCAGTACCAGGAATTGTGAAGTTAATCATTTGAGACGCAAAAATAAAAGCCCCCATAATTCCCATTAAAGGTATTTTCTTATCATCTAGTTCATTTTGCACTTTTTTTACTGAATATGTTGCAATTCCTGCTGTTGTAGCAATCATTGTTCCACTAACCACCGGTGACATCAAAGCATCTGCCATGTGCATTTAAATTCCTCCCTTTACTATTTATTTTGAATTTCTTGGTTCATATATTACTTACTTTATATCATCACATATTTTCAAACTTACAAGTGCTATAATCATATTTCATTTTAGATCGATATAATATTTATAAAATCCATTTCAATATCACTGTATTCATTTCCATCTTCGAAGCAATGATACATCAGCTCCAACAACTCCATATACCTTCTTAAGGCTATATGAAGTTGCTTCCTTGAAGCTGGATTTTATTATTATATTCTACCGTTCTCTATAGCCATTCTTTTCAGCTTCTCTTTAATGTCCTTAGGTGGAATATGTAAAACTGAACGACGAGACATATCCAAAGATCTTGTTGGACAGACAGATGCACATACACCACATCCTATACAAAGCTCATTATTCACGACTGTAACTACTTTTCCTTTCCCTTTATTTAACATTGTAATTGCATCTATCGGACACTTATCAACACATACACCACAATTGATACAATTTTCTAATTCTATAGTTGCTATAAAGTTACTAGAGTGAAATGAAAAAGTTTGTTTTTCTTTAACACCTCTAATCATATGACAACAACAACTGCAGCAACTACAAATATAAGTTGGCTTATTCATTACATTATCACAAAGATGTACTAACCCATATTTCTGTGTTTCTTCCAAAACTTCAAGTAGCTCTTCAACTGTTGCTGGTTTTGCAAGTCCTTTACTCACAAGCCACTTAGCAGCTCCTCCTAGTGATATACAAACATCCTGAGGTGCATCGCAGGCTGTTCCAAGGTGAGATGCTTGGTGTCGACACTGACAAACAGATAGTGATCCCCCACCTGCTTCACGAACAATTTTCGTTGCTCTCTCATATAATAAAACTTCTGTTTCCACTGCCACAGGAATAACATTCTCGTAGACCAGGGTACGCATGATTTTCGTATCAATTCCAGCGATTTCTTCAAATGCCCCATCACTATTAAAGTACTTTTCAAATAATTCTGCTAGTTCTTTTAACTTAATCTGATCACCCGTTCGCATAAAAGTATATTCAAAAAAACCCACCACAAAAGGAGCTAACATATAATAAACACTATCTTTACGAGGAATATCTAAAATTAATCCTTTCTTAGACATTTCTTCTAATATAATTTTTAACTCATTTTCCTTAATTTCAGTTATACTCGAAATCTTATTTAAAGTCATAGGAACTAAAGGAAATTTACTAGCAACCATAGCCTGGCTTTCTGTATACAGCGAATAAAGTAGTTCCATAAATTCTTCATTAACTTTTGCACCTTCTGGTGCCTTGCTGAGTCGTTCAGCCAGTGCATGATAAATCTCTTCTTTAGCATTTATAGCATGTCCCATAATATTTTTCTCCTCTTTAAAAGTACGTATATTTATTATACCTTAATATAAACTTAAACTATGAAGAATTTAGATATCATCTTATTATAATTCATCTTTATTTTATTAGTAAATTCATTATCAAACACTAGTTTTTTCTAAAACAACAAAAATCTCCTCATTATTAGCAATGTCCCTACAATGGTCTACACTTTCGAAAGCCTCTTGGCTCCCACAACACTCTCCATATACTCCGTAATTGACGCCTTGACCTCATCAATGCTTTTATAGCGCAAATCAACAGAATCCAATTCCACCGTTAAAGTAGGAATTCCGAACTTCTCCTGAATCATATCTGTAACCATCTTAGCCGCAGCAAAGGTATGCTTACACCCCACATGACCGATAAACATGGACACGTTCACATGGTAACTCTCCATGATGTCCTCCACAAGGTTAACATAGTGTTCAGCAGGGCCGGAAGCACCGTGAATCATAGGACTGGCCTTGGCCTTCTTTGCCATAGTAATCAGCATATCTTCCTTGTCATGGACGTCCTCAAAAAGAATACCATTCTGATAGCCAAAGC
>NZ_BAABMF010000008.1:0-195314 GCF_050402865.1 Clostridium sediminicola | reverse complement strand
TCAATTTTCTTTGTCATAAATTTTCCTCCTTAAATTTTTCATAGTATATTATTCCAAAACTACCAACTAATCATACAAAAAAAGATAGTAGGTAGATTTGTTTTTACACAAATCTACCTACTGTCCCCTCAATTTTGAGCAGACTCCCTTTTACTATTATTTAATTATTGTAAAGCTGAAAGTCTTTCATTAATTTCAGTTAAATGTTCTGTCATATGTTCTATTATTGAGTCAAAAGCAGTTTGTGCAGCAGTTGCATCATCAGCCTCTACAGCAGATTCTAGTTCATCCCAAGGGTTAGCAGGTCTTTCAGTTTTAGTTCCATCAGCATTTAAGCCTTTTGGACCATGACCTCTTCTACCTATTTTACCAACTAAAGTTTCTTTCATTTTTTCTCTAGTGATTTCACCATTTTGGACTTTTTCTCTTAGTGCATCCATTTCTTGATGCAGAGTTTCACGTGTAGAATCTAACTTAGTTTTAAGTGCTTCAAATTCAGCAGTAGCTCCTGGAATAAGTGATTCTGACTTTTCTAAAATAGCAGCTTCAGCTTCTTGTCTTTCAAGTCTTTTTGCTTCTTTATCTTCTCTGTTTTTAAATCCACCTTTACCGCCTCTACCATCTCTATGTTCCATTGTTACTTGAGTAGTTGTTTCATTCCCTGTATCAGTGGTAGTAGTCGATGATACTGCAAAAGCAGTTGTAGATCCTAAAATTGTTAAAGCGACAGTACCTGGGATTATAAATTTTCTAAAGTTTTTCATTGTAATACACTCCTTTTGAGTCGGCTTAAGGATTAGTTCTACTTTTCTTTCGAAAATATGAGGCATTAATAATTTTTCGAAAGAATTTAGTAGATCTATGCTTAAACGATCTCTTTTAATTGTGAAGATTTATCTTATGAGGTAATAATACTATTTAAATATCAAGGAATTATGAAGAAAGTTTTGAAGTAGTGAAACCCAAGGGCAGATATAAAGAGATACTTTTTTTGAAAAAGATTGGAATAGCGATAATAATAATGAAGATGTAGATGGAAATAATTTAATTAAAGAAAAAGATATTATTGAAATTCGCAAGAAAATTAAATAACAATTTAGTAAATATTAATCCCTGAGGTGTAATTTAATAATATGGTATTTTTATAAATATTGAACATAAATATAGAATTATAAAGGGGCTTTTACAAAAAAATATCCTTTACTTTGGTATGGACAAGGTGTCGTTGGTAAATACATAATTTTATGATTTTCGTAGGTTGAATTTAACATCACAAAAATGGGGGGATATATATGTTTGAAAAATTAGTTGCAGTAACAGAATTTTTGTGGGGTACACCACTGATGATTCTTACAGTAGGGGTAGGCTTTTTTCTTACTTATAAAATTGGATTTTTCCAATTTACTCATATAAGATACATTTTCCAAAAAACAATAGGGACTATGTTCGGTAAGAATACTAAGAAAATTGAGGGAAAGGGGAAACTGTCACCTTTTCAAGCATTAAGTACTGTACTTGCTGGCACTGTTGGGAGTGGAAATATTGCGGGAGTTGCATCTGCAATTGCAATTGGTGGTCCAGGATCAGTATTTTGGATGTGGGTAATTTCATTATTCGGTATGGTTACCAAAATGACAGAGGTAACACTAGCGGTTCATTATCGTAAAAAAGGCGAAAATGGAGATTACTATGGTGGACCAATGCATTATATAAAAGATGGATTAGGAAGTAAATGGAAAACATTAGCTAGTGTTTATGCTATTGCGTTGCTTATATTAGTTGTAACAGACGCAACATTTATTCAGCCTAATACAATGGCTACAGCTGTTCAAGATGTTTTTGGTATTCCACTTATAATTACTGGTGTTGTTTCGGTTCTTATTAGTATGATAATTATTGTTGGAGGTGGAGTTAAAAGAATCGGAGAGTTTTGTAGTATACTTGTTCCTCCTATGTGTATAATTTATATTATTGCTGCTTTGGGAGTAGCAGTAGTAAATATTAATCAACTTCCTGAAGTATTTGCACTTATCTTTAAATATGCTTTTGCTCCTTCACCTGCAGTTGGTGGTTTTGTTGGTTCGACTATCATGATGGCAATGAGTCGAGGTGCTTCTAGAGGTATCTTCTCGAATGAAGCGGGTTTGGGTACTGCATCCACTGTACATGCAACAGCAATTACAGATCATCCAATTCGTCAAGGTATGTGGGGTGTTATTGAAGTGTTTGTTGATACTGGTATAATTTGCAATCTAACGGCTTTTGCAATTCTTAGTAGTGGTGAATGGAGTAGTGGTGTAACTGGTGCACCTCTTACATTTGCAGCTTTTCGAACTGTTTGGGGAGATCTTGGGTTAATTTTAGTTTGTATAGCCGTTGTATTGTTTACCTATTCTTCTACCTTAGGATTTTTTGTTGAATATAAGGCATCAATTAATTATTTGTTTGGAGAAAAAGCAGAAAAAGTACTCAAATGGTTTTACTTTGTTCCACCAATAATTGCTGTTATAATGCCAATTGAAGTTGTTTGGACAATGGCTGACATGGCATGTGGATTTCTTATGATACCTAATCTAATAGCTCTTGTAGCTTTAAGTGGAGTCTTTGCTAAATTATTTAAGGATTTTCTCCAAAAGGATAAGATTGGGTCCAATGATGTATAAAAAATGTTAAACAATACAAGCAACATAACATCAGGGAAACCTGATGTTTTTGTTTGATAAAGGATATTTAAAATCAAACGGAATAGGGCGAGGTACTAAATATTATTTAACAAGTTTATTTGAAAGTAGTTGGAACAGTAATAATAACGAAGATGTAGATTTAAATAATTTAATTAAAGAAAATTGTAATTCTGATATTTTTGAGGGCTTAAATAATGATGAGATTAGAATAGTACAATATATAATTGATAATGGATTTATAACTAATAAGATATCTAGAGAAAAATTAGGTTTTAAGAAGCATAAAAGTACAGATTTGTTATCTTACGAAAAAGTACGAACTTGTTTGTGTATTATACATACTTTATAATTTAAATAGATAAATTATTATTTTTTTACAGTAGAATTTATATAGTAAAGGGAGGTTTATAAAATGAAAGTTATAGCATTTAACGGAAGTCCCAAAGAAGAAGGAAATACATATTATGCAATAAAAGTAGTTACTGATGAACTTAAAAAAGAAGGAATAGATACAGAAATAATTCATGTTGGAGATAAAATAATTAGAGGATGTCTTGCTTGTGGTTACTGCTCTAAACATAAGAATGAAAAGTGTGTTATAAAAGATGATCAAGTTAATGAATGGATTGAAAAAATGAAAGAAGCTGATGGTATAATTTTAGGTTCACCTGTGTATTCTTCAGCTATAGCGGGAACTATGAAAGCATTTTTAGATAGAGCTTTTTTAGTAACTTGTGAGAATAATAATATGTTAAGACATAAAGTTGGAGCATCAGTTGTGGCTGCTAGACGTTCGGGAGGATTACCTACATTCAATCAACTAAATAATTATATTAATTATTCAGAAATGGTTATGCCAACTTCACATTATTGGAATGTTATTTATGGTACTAATCCTGGAGAAGCATTACAAGATAATGAAGGGGTTCAAATAATGAGAGTGCTTGGTAAAAATATGGCATGGCTTTTAAAAGTAATTGAAAAGGGAAAGAGTTCTGTAAAAGAAGAGGAAAGAGAAGAAAAAATATTTACTAACTTTATTCGTTAAAATATACATAAATCTAAGGAGAAACTAGAAATTAGAATCTAGTTTCTAGTTTTAATCTTTTGTTTATAAGCTCACATAGCTTTGTGATTGCAGATTCATAATCCTTATCATTTAAAAATGCAATTGAAATTCTAATTTCATTATGTTGAGGATGTAATGGATAGCATATAGCTCCAGGTAAAAATGTGATTCCTTCGTTATAGGTATATTCAAATAGAAGATTTGCGGTGTTTATCTCTTCTGGAAGGGTAAGCCATATGTTAAATCCTCCTTTGGGAATATTATATTGTACCTTTGTACTTAAGTTATTTTTAAAAATTTGTACTGTAAGCTGTACTCTTTTTTTTATAAATTCTTTTATATTTTTAATATGGTTATCAATTAATGGACTTTTCAAAATTTCAGATACTAATCTTTGAGAAAGTAATGCTGTGCCTAAGTCAGCACGAGCTTTGGCTTTTTCAATTGTTTTAATAATATTATTAGGAGCTAAAAGAGTAGCTACTCTATAGCCAGCACCTAGAAGTTTACTTATACCTTTAATGTAAATAACTCTATTATTTTTATCATAAGATTTAATTGGTAGTGGGGGATTCACTTCAAGGCTGAGTTCTCCCCATGGATCATCTTCTATAATATAAAAATCAAAAGCTTCAGCAAGATTTAAAAGTTCAATACGTTCTTTT
Organism: Clostridium sediminicola; assembly: GCF_050402865.1. Taxonomy (NCBI): domain Bacteria; kingdom Bacillati; phylum Bacillota; class Clostridia; order Eubacteriales; family Clostridiaceae; genus Clostridium; species Clostridium sediminicola. The sequence continues at coordinate 190,896 of NZ_BAABMF010000008.1, read as the reverse complement.
TGTGAAAGACAGTAACCAGTGGGATTACTGTAATTGGGAGTAAGATATATAAATTTTGGGGGTTGTTTATCGCATTGAATTATAAGGTCATTAAATGAAAGCGTATTATTGTAAATTGGTAAAGTCTTTATTATAGCGCCTGAATTTTTAAAAGCATCTATTGCACCTGTATAAGATGGAGATTCTATTATTACTAAATCTTTAGAACTTGTAAATGTTGATGCTATAAGATTTAATCCCTGTTGAGTTCCAGAAACAATTATCATGTTTTTGATGTTTGTATTTATACTTCTGAATTTTGCTAGATATTGAATAAATGAATTTTTAAGCGATAGATCTCCTGAAGTTTCTGAGTAAGACATTATTGCTTCTGGTTGATTATTTAAAATGTCTAAAAATAGGTCCTTTATATCAATGGCCATGCTAGTAGAGAGCATAGAATAGGATAAATTATATTTTTTCTTTATCAAAGTATTTTTTAAAAGATTCAATGTTAAACCCCTAGGCTGATAATCTTCTATAGAACTATACCATGATGATAATATTTCTTTATTACAATCAGAGTAAATATTATTGTAATTAACGAAAACACCTTTACCAGGAATCTTTTTTATCAGGTTATCTTTTTCTAGTAATTTATAGGCTTTTACAATAGTCATATGACTTAATTTAAGGCTATCTGACAATTCTCTAATAGATGGTAATTTCATATTATATGAAAATTCAGCTGATAGAATTTTATCTGTAATATTATGAGCTATTTGTTTATAAATAGCTTCTTTTTTATTTTTATCAAAAGATATAAACATTAAGCGTCTCCTTTCTAACTGTTATACTTTAATTTTGACTGTTATACATATGTCAATTTATAATATAACAAAACTACATGGAATTTCAAGGTATATAGTTCTTAAAAGGAGAGGGAATAATAAAAATGAATAAGAGTGATTTGTTAGAAGTTAAATTGGGTTTGCAATCAGGAATTTCTATTGCACTTGGGTTTATTCCTATTGCTATGACATTTGGGATTTTAGCTAAATCCAGCGGAATTAGTTTGGCAGAATGTATAGGATTTTCTGCAATTGTTTATGCAGGAGCATCACAGTTTGTGGCTTTGGATTTACTAAATTCTGGTGCTGGAGTTTTAAGTATAATTTTTACTACTTTACTTTTTAATTTCAGACATTTTATTATGGGAGCATCTCTTGGTACGAAGCTTAATAAAAATTGTTTGAAGTGGCGTCCTTTAATAGCGTTTTGGATGACAGATGAAACGTATTCTATAGCATATTTAAAACAACAATCTGTTGGAATATATTTTTATTTACCCATGGCAGCGGCGGCCTATTTGTCTTTATCAGTAGGATCTTTATTAGGATTTCAACTAGGCAGTATATTGCCAAAAGCATTAAATCAAAGTATGGGAGTAGCATTATATGCTATGTTTTTAGCAATATTAACACCAGAATTCAAAAAATCTTTTAAAGTTATTGGTGTTGTAGTAACATCAGGAATTATAAATTTATTAGTTCACAATATTAATTTTATTCCTCAAGGGTGGCATATAATAATCGTAATAATAATAACTGTTTTTATATGGAATATTATAGATGAAAAAAGTAATAAGAATGGAGAGGAATGTTATGAGTAATATAATGATATTGATTATAGGAATGATGCTAGTAACGTATATACCAAGAATTTTACCCTTTTATATTATTGAGAGATTAAATTTATCAGATAGAGTAAAAAGAAGTTTAACATATATACCTTATGCAGCTTTAGGAGCAATGGTTATGCCGGGTGGATTTACAGCAGTAGATGGACATCCCTACATTTCAGTATTAGCATTAGGAGTTGCAGTATTATTGAGTTTTATTAAAGAAAATTTATTTATTGCAGTAACAGGTTCTGTTTTATTTACTTATGTATGTTTAATTATAATTTAGATGATTGTTGTAGATATACTAAAAATTAGCACTAAAAGCTATGTAAGCTATCTATAATTTTAGAAACAGTAAATGATATAATAGAGCTAAGAACTTTTTAATGCAACATATAAAAAATAGAATATAGACAAAAAGCTTCAGCATTTATTTAAGTGAGAGGATGGTTAGTATGGTAAAAGGAAAATGTATGATAATTGAAGAAATATTAAATCAGTATGACGAAGTCATTGCTAACGTTCATGGTATGGAACGGAAAGGTGTAACTATGCCTTATACGTCTATGAACGGAAATATGTATACGATGCTGAGAAAAGACGGAGTTCTTGGTATCAGGCTTAGTAAAGAAGATGGTATAGCATTTATAGAAGAGTACAATAGCAAACCCTTTGAAAACTATGGTTCTCTAATTAAGGAGTATGTTGAAGTTCCTTCACATGTTTTTATGGATACAGAATTGATGAGTAAGTATATGAATATGGCACATCAATATGCAAAAACATTAAAGCCAAAACCTACTAAAAGAAAGAAGGAAAGTAAGGTTAAATCAAAGACCACCGAAGAAAAAAAGGTTACATGGCTTATTGGCGAGACATACAAAAACGGGCAACCAAAAGCAACTTTAAAGGGCGATATGATGACTCATTTTTTTGAAGATGGAACAATTAAAGCAGAAGGTAACATTTTATCTGAAAAAATGGAAGGTAAATGGACTTTTTATAAAAAAGGGGGTCATTTAATGCAAATCGGTCATTTCAAGAAAGATATAAAACATGGTGAATGGGTTCGATATGATTCTCAAGAAAAGGTTGTGTATCATGTAGAGTTTGAAAACGGTAAGATTATCAAGAAATATGTTTGATAAATAGATATTTATCCATGGTACAATATATTTAATTATGTTTTTTTAGATTGGGAGAGAGTGAAATGAATGAGAATAATGAAGATAAGGTAATTAAAAAATTAATGAAGAAAGACTTTAATAAGCTTGGCTTGGCTCTAGTGATGAATGAACTAGTTCTAAATGTAGTAGTATTTATAATTATTATAGGTACTATGATTATTCAAATGATAAATAATCCCAATATGGGGGAGGATCAATTTATGCAAATACTTGATAATGCTAGTTTTAATGGTATTATGAGTATTATTGCAAGTTTCATTGCATTTATTCCAATCTTAATTTATAGGCGGAAGAAATTTCTTCAATATGATCTAGTGGTAGAAAATAAAAAATTTACAATAAAGATTGTAATTATTGGTTTTATTATTCTATTTTCAATGAACGCTACATTGGGAGTATTTGTGGAGGGATTAGAATTTCTGTTAAATGGAGTTGGATTAACGGCTAGAGGTGCTTTGGAGGATTTGGAAATATTAAATCAACCTTCTATAGTGATGGTATTATCCACATGTATAGTAGGACCAATATTTGAAGAATTTGTATATAGAGGAGTGGTTCTTAGAACCCTCGAAAAGTATGGTAGATGGTTCGCTATTTTAGTTTCATCAATATTATTTGGATTGATGCATGGTAACTTTTATCAAATATTCATGGCGGTAGGAATTGGTATTATACTAGGATATTTAACTACGGAGTATTCTATTAAAATAGCTATTATATTGCATATATGCAATAATACTATGGTTCAATTGTTATCAGAAATTAATGCTCGTGTAAGTGGAAATATAGTGGATGTTATAAATATTAGTTTAACGGCAGCTTCTATAATCATAGTAATAATTACTTTTGTTCGTAATAAGAGTTATATCAAGAGTTGGCTAGAAAGTAATAGGTTTGAAAAGAAAATTACGCTAAGATTTTTTACTTCTATTACAATAATTATAATAGTTGCGTTTAATTTATATATGGTAATAACAGGTATTACGAAGATATAAATTGGAAGGTAAGCAGCTCAACATCAGGGAAACCTGATGTTTTTTAGACTAAAAAATATTGATTAAAGAAATCAGAAGAGTATTATCCAAAGAATTTATTAGAAGAGACTGGTTAAATAATACTCTTTGATAGCTGGTAAAAGTCTGGTAAAGATAATCGTTGCGGTATATATTTACAACAAATCCAATATATAAGCGAATTTTGACACAACATGTAATATATATTATTATAATCATTATAATAAATAATCATAGTGTATTAAGTTCAATCTTAATCATTATTAATTTGCAAGCAAGTTCTTATTGGAATCCATATGCAAGAAAAAAATAGCTATAGCTTAAGATAAGAAATTTATAGATTAAGTAATCAGAAAATTAGGAAAATTTTACGAGCTTGTATTTGCAAAATAAGGGAGAATCTGTGATTATATATTGATAGTAGAGATAGGTAAAAGGGGTAGATTAGATGAATTGGAAAGAACTTTATAAATCGAAATTAACAACGGCGCAAGAAGCTGTAAAAAACATTCAATCTGGAAATAGAGTTGTTATGGGACTTGCGTGTAGTGAACCACTGGAAGTAGTAGATGCAATGGTTAATAATAAAGATCAATATGAAAATGTAGAAATTGTTCAAATGTTAGCCATAGGGAAAAGTGAATATACAAAACCAGAAATGGAACCGCATTTTAGATATAATGCATTATTTGTAGGGGGAGGTACTAGAAAAGCAGTAAATGAAAATAGAGCAGATTATACGCCTTGCTTTTTTACAGAAATCCCTAGATTGTTTAAAGAAGATCATCTACCAGTTGATGTGGCACTTCTTCATCTAAGTCGTCCTGATGAACATGGGTATTGTAGCTTTGGACTTTCATGTGATTATATAAAGCCAGCAGCAGAATGTGCAAAAATGATTATTGCAGAAGTAAACGATCAAATGCCAAGAACTATGGGAGATTGTTTTATTCATATATCTGAAATAGATCATATTGTAGAGACATCTTATCCAATTTTTGAATTGAATCCTCCAAAAATTGGGGAAGTAGAAAAAGCTATCGGAGAGAATTGTGCGAAGTTGATTGAAGATGGTTCTACATTACAATTAGGTATTGGCGCTATTCCAGATGCAGCGCTATTATTCCTAAAAGATAAAAAAGATTTAGGGATTCATTCAGAGATGTTTTCAGATGGAGTTGTTGAATTGGTAGAAGCAGGTGTTATTAATAATAAAAAGAAAACATTACATAATGGAAAAATTGTCACAACCTTCTTAATGGGAACAAAGAGACTTTACGATTTTGTTGATAATAATCCACTTGTTGAATTATACTCAGTAGATTATGTGAATAATCCATGTGTGATTATGCAAAATGATAATATGGTTTCAATAAACTCTTGTATTCAAGTTGATTTAATGGGTCAAATTGTTTCAGAAACAATTGGACTTAAACAATTTAGTGGTGTAGGTGGACAAGTAGATTATGTACGTGGTGCAAGCATGGCCAAGAATGGAAAATCAATTATTGCTATTCCTTCAACTGCTTCAAAAGGAAAACTTTCTCGTATTGTACCATTAATAGATGAAGGATCAGCAGTTACAACTTCACGTAATGATGTACATTATATTGTAACAGAATATGGTATTGCTAATCTTAGAGGAAAAACCTTGAAAGATAGGGGGAGAGCGTTGATTAATATTGCTCATCCAGATTTTAGAACTATGTTAATCGAAGAATGGGAAAAAAGATTTAATTGTAAATTTTAATTATTAATACCTACCGTAGCAAGCGGTAGGTATTTTCTTTTTTTTAAATAAATATTACAACAACTTAGTGAATATAATAGTTATTGAATATAGATATTTTTTAAGGGGTGAAGTAATGAAAGGTAAAAGAGGTATTACCTTTATAAATGTTCTTGTTGTTGTTACATATTTAATTATGATAGCTGTTAATTTTCTTGCCAATAGCATTCCAATAAATGGGGTGACAACGGGAGAAGTTGCCAGCAAATATAAAAATCTTTTTACACCAGCACCTATTACATTTTCCATATGGGGACTTATATATCTGCTTTTAGCAGCATATACAATTTATCAGCTGGGATTTTTTCAAAAGGATAAAAGTGTAGAAAGAGATAGTCTATTAAAAAAAATAGGAATTTTCTTCTCAATTTCTTCAATTGCAAATGCATTATGGATTTTAAGTTGGCATTACTATAAAATTCCTTCATCTTTGTTGCTTATGATTGTGATGCTTATTTGTTTAATAATGATTGTATCAGAAATAAATAAAACTGACTTATCATGTAGAGATAAGTTTTTTATAAAAATACCTTTTAGTGTCTACTTTGGATGGATTACTATTGCAACAATTGCCAATGTAACAACTTTCCTTGTAAGCATAGGATGGGATGGACTAGGAATTTCAGAAGAAACTTGGACTATTATAGTAATACTGTTAGGTCTACTAATCAGTGTTATAACAATTTTAAAAAATAATGATTTTATTTATGGGTTGGTTATAATATGGGCTTATATAGGTATACTAATTAAACATAAGTCACCCAATGGATTTGCAGGTCAATATCCTGCAATAATAACTACTCTCATTATAAGTATTGGGATATTAGTAATTGTTGATATATATATACTAAAAAGAAAAAGTCACTAAACATCAGGGAGACCTGATGTTTTTTATTGTACGAGGAACTTATAAATTCCTCGAAGCAAACTTTAGAATTTCCTACCTTAATATTATTTTTAATAAATTTTATAGCTGAACGGTTACGGGTAGGTAGACTAGATTTTATTTGACTGGTAATATAAACTATAAATAGACTTTTATAATGTAGAGCTGGACTAGATAGATTGATGAGTTACTAGAGGGGGCAGGAGTATGAGGATGGAAAGTGAACAATGGAAGGCATGCTTTGAAGAAGCATGGGAAGCTTATTGCAATGGTTCAATACCAATTGGTGCTGTAATAGTTTCAAAAGAAGGTGAAATTATATCACGTGGAAGAAATATGGTAAGCGAAAATATAAAAGAATTGAGCAGATTGAGCGGAAGTAAAATAGCCCATGCAGAAATGAATGCAATATATAACAGTAAGCAAGGAATAAGAGATGCAATTATATATTCTTCAATGGAACCATGTATTATGTGCTTTGGTGCAATCGTTATGAATGGAATTAAAGAAATAAACTATGCTGCGAGAGATGGAATAGCAGGCGGCACAAATTTAAAAAACTCTTTTATCGACAAACAAGATATAAAAATAAATGAATATAATCCAGAATTAGAAATTGTCCAATTAGTAATAAAGACTGATTTTATGTATCGAAGTTTTGCGGAACGAGCTGAAGAATTGTTGAGTGTATGGGAAGAAACTTGTCCTATAGGAATACAAATAGGAAGACAATGGTATAAAGAAGATAGGTTAATAAATTACAAGAAAGATAACTATAGTATTGAAAGAGTAATTGAAGAGATTAGTAAAGAACTAAGTAAGTGAGAAGATTACCTAGTTTAAATTTGGAGATACAAAAGTTTAAAAAGAACTTAAAGAAAGGAAAATTGATGCATATGGTAAAAGGTAATAAAAATGTATTTCATTGTAATGTAGAGTTGACTATAGATATTATTGGTGGTAAATGGAAACCACTTATTATGCATCATATAGAAAATTCTGGCGTTATTCGATATGGGGAATTAAAAAGAAAGATTCCTAATATTAATGAAAGAGTGTTATCGAGACAACTTAGAGAATTAGAAGAATGTGAATTGATTCATAGGAAGGTTTATAATGAATTACCTCTTAAAGTAGAGTATTCGATAACAGAAATAGCGAAAACTTTAGCGCCTATTTTAGAGGCGTTAGGTGAATGGGGAATAAAATATAACCAAAAATTTAATTACGGAGAGATAAATTTCGAAGATGAATACCAAGAATAATCAAGTAGCCGCGAACACGCTAATTAGTGAGTTCGTGTTTTTTTTTGAAGAGTGTACACAAATGCCCGTACGGATAATAATGTCAGTACTTGTTGTGTGATATGGATTTGTATATAATCTAAACATCAAGTAACAATAATAGATAATTTTAAAGAAAGAAGGTATATAAAATGGATGCAATTACAATGATAAAAGAAAGAAGAAGTGTTCGTAAATTTAAGAATGAAAAAGTAGATAGAGAAACTATGAAGGATATTATTTCTATTAGTAGATGGGCTCCATCATGGGGAAATTTTCAAGTAGCAAGATATACATTAGTTGATGATGAAGCAATTATCAAAAGACTTGGAACTGAAGGGGTTAATGGATTTATTTATAACACTGACACTTTAAAAAATGCAAAAGGTGTTGCAGTGTTAAGCTTTGTTAAAGGTAAAAGTGGTAAATTAGATGGAGATGATTATGCAACTTCAAAAGCTAATGTTTGGGAAGTATTTGATGCTGGTCTTGCGTGTCAAACATTTTGTTTAGCAGCACATGCAAAAGGTGTTGGAACAGTAATCATGGGAGTTATTGATGATGATTCAATTTCTAATATTGTAGGTTTACATGAAGAAGAAACAGTAGCTGCACTTATTGTTTATGGTTACCCAGACGAGAATCCAGCAGCAACACCAAGAAACGATGTTGAAGATATAATGCGTTTCGCAGGTGAATAACAAAAGAAAGTAACTAAACATCAGGGGAACCTGATGTTTAGTTACTAATTTACTTTTAAAGCATTACTTATAGCTTTCAAAATAATTTTACTACTAGCTGTTGCACCAGAAATCGTATCCACCTCTAAAGTATCCTTTTTAACTACTTGCTTAATAACATTCTCAGCTTTTTTTGCTTTCTTCCAATCATATTCATGTTTTAAAATATCAATTTTAGTAATCTTATTATCCTCTACAGTTACACTTACCTCAGCTGACGCAGTAACTGCACTAAAAGCTCCAGTATAAGTACCATCTTTAATATTAGATAAATCAACATTTTGGATAGAAATAGTATTGATAGCTTTTTTATATTTTTTCATTTTAACCAATCGAGTTCCTCCTACTATTAATAAGATTGACCCTAATACAACTATTAAAGGTATGATTACGTTCTTTCTTTTTTTCATAGTAAATCCTCCTTATACCAAGTATGATCCTACTATTTCATTATATTAATTGAATAAAAAATTACATGTATCTAAAGTTATATTTTTCAAAAAACAATTCAGCTACTGCATATACTCACTACTATAGCTAACTTTAGAGTTCTTTGTTATGAAATATTAATAGTGTGATAAAATTAAATAGAAATAAAAAAATGTATTCTGTTTGCGAATGGAAGAAAATCTATGACTTATTTGAGGTGATGTTATGTATTCGATATTATGTTATGGTGATTCAAATACTTGGGGATACAACCCAAAAGATGGCTCAATATATCCAAAACACTTATCATGGACAGGAATTATGAAAAAAGAACTGGGTGATAATTACGAGGTAATAGTTGAGGGTTTGAACTCAAGAACTACAGTATGGGATGACCCCATTGAAGGAGAATATAAAAATGGGAAAAAGTTTTTATTTACATGCTTACAATCCCATAAACCGATAGATCTAGTTATTATTTTTTTAGGCACTAATGATTTGAAGTCTAGGTTTAATATCTCTGAGAATGATATTGCAAGAGGGGTAGAAACATTAGTTAAAATTATTCAAAAGAGTGAATCAGGAGTAGATATGACAGTGCCAGAAATATTAGTCATCATACCTACTAAGATTGAAGGAATAAAAGAAGCAGGATCAAGTTTTGATAGAGTATCTGAAGAAAAAAGTAAATTATTTTCTATAGCGTATAAAGAAGTTCTTAAGGACTATGATATTCATATGTTTGATGCATCTGAGATTATAGAACCTAGTAAGATTGATGGGGTTCATTTTGATTTAGACAAACATGAACTTTTAGGCAAATCAATTGCAAAAATGATTAAGAATCTGTAAAAGAAACTTCCTCTGTTGCATGTAGAATTTAGTACCTGAAGTCGGCAATCACGACTTCAGACATTTTTGAAAAGCTTAAATTGGCGCTAATTGTATGTATGATGGCACTGAATGTAGTTAATTTATAATCTTTTTCTAGATATAATATGAGTATAAGATGAAGGAATAAAGCTTTGGAAACTAATATTTTTAAAAACATATTATATTTTGGAGGGTGTATGATGGCTAAAAAAGTAGCATTAATAACAGGCGCAAGTAGCGGCATAGGATTTGATGCAGCAGTAGAACTTATGAAAAAAGGATTTACAGTATACGGTGCAGCTAGAAGAGTTGATAAATTAAAAGAACTTGAAAGCAAAGGAATTAAAACAATTAATCTAGATGTTACTAATGATAAATCTATGGTTGAATGTGTGGATACAATAGTGAAAAATGAAGGTAGAATTGATATATTGGTTAATAATGCGGGATATGGTTCATACGGTGCAATTGAGGATGTTCCAATGGAAGAGGCAAGAAGACAAATAGAAGTAAATGTATTTGGATTAGCGAGAATGACTCAATTAGTTCTTCCACATATGCGAAAAAATCACTTTGGTAGAATTATAAATATATCATCAATGGGTGGTAAAATTTATACATCATTTGGTGGATGGTATCATGCAACGAAATTTGCCGTTGAAAGTTTTAGTGATTGTCTTAGATTAGAGGTAGAAGAATTTGGTATTGATGTAGTGGTTGTTGAGCCAGGTGGAATCAAAACTGAGTGGGGAATTATAGCTTCTGAGAATCTTAAAAAAGTTTCTGCTAAGGGGGCTTATGCAAAAAGTGCTTCAAAGTCAGCTGATTCAATGAAAGAAATGTATAGTGGGAATAGACTTACTGAGCCTAAAGTTATTGCAGATACAATTGTAAAAGCAGCAACAGCTAAAAAACCTAAAACAAGATACTTAATTGGATTTGCTGCAAAACCTGTGGTATTCTTAAGAAGAATATTACCTGATAGAATGTTTGATAAAATTATAAGAAGCATGTAGAGGTGGTTAAGTGAGCAATTTTTATGTTTTAGAAAATTCTTATAAAGATTATATAAAAGCTTTAGGTATTAATGCTGAGTTGGTATTTAAAAAGGCAGATATACGCTATAAAATGGTTAATAAAGATGGAATTTCTATTTCTATTGAGCAATATATTAGATTTATGGAAAGTCTTGATGAAGTTATAGAAGATAAAGATATTATTGAGCATAGTAATATTGAGAAAATAATGATGTTTATTCCACCTTTGTTTGCAGCAATGTGTGCTAGAGATGGTATTAATTGCTTCCAAAGAATTTCTAAATATAAAAAAATAATTGGTCCATTTATACTTGATGTACACACTGATGATGAAAAACTTAGTATGGAGTTTATATTTGATAACAATAATAGGGACATTCCAAGATTTACGATTATAAGTGAGCAGGTACTAATGGTTAATATTATTAGAAAAGCCACTGGGCTAGATATTGTACCTACAAAAGTAGCTTCTGTTTATGATTATGGAGATGGTGAACTAGAAGAATTTTTGGGTATTAAACCTGAAAAATGTGATACTAATCTGTTAGAGTTTAGTATTAAAGATGTGAAAGAGCCATTTATAACTGAAAATAACACTATGTGGAGCTATTTAGAACCTGAATTGATAAAAAGAGTAAAAGAGTTAGAAATAGATGTTTCATTTTCTGCAAAAGTCAGAAGTATATTATTTGAATTAATTCCAGCCGGAGCTGATAATATTGAATCAGTTGCTAAAGAAATGGCACTTAGCGTAAGAAGTTTGCAGCGTAAATTGACAAATGAAAAAACAACCTTTATGAAGCAACTTAATCATACAAAGGAATTACTTGCTCGTAATTATTTGAAAGATAAAAATATATCAAATGATGAGATTGCATTTTTAATTGGTTATTCTGATTCAAATGCCTTTAGAAGAGCTTTTCGAAATTGGACTGGAATGACGCCTAGTGAATATAGAAATAAATATAATGCTAATTGAAATAAAATATAATATAAGCAAACCAACATCAGGGAAACCTGATGTTGGTTTGGATAAATAACCAATAAGCAAAATATCAACAGTACCTAATGAGCGTCGATGTATTCTTTAAGTGCGTCATGATATACATCAAGCCTTGTTTCTTGTGGCTCAGTTAATTCATCGAGTATAAGGTCTACCATATGATGAGCTGTTTTTTCACCTATTGTCATAGACTTTATACATGAAACACAATATACTACTACATCTTGACATGGCATTTGTGATGCACGTTTTTTTTGTAACTCGTTAACTTTCTCAATGGGAAGTGTTGGATAAAAATTATCACCACAGCAGATAGAGTTTGTCCCTGAATACTTTGATTCGATTATTTCAATATTCATTTTACGTAATATGTTTCTTACCGCATTGTGTACTTGTGGCTTTGGTCTATAGGAACATGAATCATGTACGGAAGCTGTCAATCCGCTGTAATGTGGTAATGGTAAATTCTCAATTGAATCCAAAACTTCCCAAAGAGAGATTGTTTGTATTCCGTCGTACAGTGAACGAAAACGTCTGTCACAACCTGCACAGTTATTTATTATTGTTGACCCATTTGGTAAATTAGGATTGTGGTGACAGCATATATTGTGCATTTTAACCGTTCCGAAATATTTGTTTAAAAAAGCTAATATTTTGTGCTCTGATTCCGGCTTGTAGGTACTCAATGCGCAGCCAGGATTAAAATAGCATTTGTCCATATCTATATCTGATAATTTTATACTTTTAAGTCTCAAACCTTCCATAATGGAATACACTCCTTTTCATAACTATTCATTGTTAAAATTCTTATTACGATATTTAGCTGGTGACATGCCTGTGTTTTCTTTAAAAAAACTATAAAATCCAGATAAGCTTCTAAACCCAATGTAATATGCTATGTTAATTATATCTTCATTAGAATTAACCAATTTTTTCTTTGCTTCTTCTAATCGTAAATTACATACATATTTAGAAACTGTTACTCCATATTCGTCTTTAAATATTTCATTTATTCGATGATAAGTAATGCCTACACTGTTCATTTCTTCTTGCAATTGAAACTTTTCTAAATAAGTTGAATCTAAGAGATTTTTAACTTTTGCTGCTATTTCTTTAATGGGCTTATAATCTAGCAAATCGCTTCTACACCTTTTACATGCTCTAAAGCCAGCTTTTCTTGATTCTTCAGAAGTATCAAAGAAACAAACATTTTCTCTTTTAGGAAGTTTTGACTTACATGAAGGTCTACAATAAATACCAGTGGACTTAACAGCATAGAAAAATATTCCGTCATAACTTTCATCGTTGTTTTTCACAGCTTTCCACATTTCATCTTGATTCACTAAGTCACCTACTTTCTTTTTTCTCAGTATAACAACTTCTATTCTTATTATATAGAAAAATATCTAAAATTTCTTCTAAAATTTTTATATTCAATTTTAGGTCAATTTTAATAAAAAAAGATCATGTTAAAAGTCTACATAATTTGCATTAAAAATAGCAAAAAAAATCAAGATAAATTTTTCACAATTTGGCATAATGAAATTGTACAAGAAATTAAACATGAAAGAGGATGATAAATATGTCTATCGAAATTTCTAAAGCTACATCACATTTATTAGAGGGGGTAAAGGTTGAATCAACTTCTAGAGGATTTAAAATGATCTTAGATGAGCCAATAGAAGAGGGTGGAACTGATAGTGCAATGAATCCTGTGGAAGCATTACTATGTGCAATAGGTTCATGTCAAAGTATAGTAGCAAAAATGGTGGCTCAAAATATGGGAATAGAAATTGAAGATTTAAAGATTGAGCTTGAAGGAGATTTAGACCCTGCAGGTTATCAAGGGGATACAAGTGTAAGACCGGGATTTCAGAACATTAGATCCAAGTTCATTATTAAATCTAATGCATCAGAAGAAGAAATACAGCAATTGGTTGCAGTAGCAGAGCAATTCTGTCCTGTTGGGGATACTATATCTAATGGAACAAACTTAGTTGTTAGTCATGTTATTGAAAAATAATAAATAACATGGTTAAACCACAAAAAGTAAGTTGAACTAAATTACTTTTTGTGGAATAACCATAACATAATATTTAAAAGGGTGGCTTTATGCCACCCTTTTAAATATAATAAAATTAGACAACCTTTAAATTTTACTTATATATAAATGTCTTTTAAATTAAAGGAGAAAGGAGTCTATTTTATTATGGATTATGTTACTTGTATGGAAAAGTCTATAGAGTTTATTGAAGAAAATATAGTGAAAGCAATATCTTTGAAAGAAGTGGCAGTGGTAGGCGGATTTTCATTTTATCACTTTCATAGAATATTTAAGGCGATGACGGGAGAATGTTTAAAAGAGTATATTAGAAGAAGAAGACTTACTCAAGCCTCTTTAGATTTATTATATACAGATCAAAGAATTATAGATATAGCAGTGAAATACCAATTTGGATCTCAAGAAGCATTTACAAGAGCATTTAAAAAAGTATATCGTAAAACTCCTGCTATATATAGAAAAAATAAGAGAAATCTAAGCTATTACCATAGAAATAAAATGGATGCACAAAGGATCAAAATGGTAACTGAAATTATTGAAATAGGATATGAATCAGTGTTTGAAAAGGAGTTGAAATTAGTTGGTATTGAATATATAGAAAAATATAATAAGACTACATTTAATAAAATGCTTACAGATTTTGTTAGCAAAAAAGATGATATCCAAAATACTGTTAACCCAGATATAATAATAGGTATATGCCATTATAATGTGTATGACTTTGATCCAAACATAAATAAAATTCATTATATGTTTTGTACAGAGGTAAAAGATTTTAAAGATATACCTAAAGACATGGTTACGAAAACTTTATCTAAAAAAGATTATTTAGTCTTTCTACATAAAGCATCCAGAGATAAGATTGGTGATGCAGATCGATATATATATGGAAGTTTTTTACCTAAATCAGGTTATGAATTGTTAGAAGGTGAAGATTTAGTTATGTTTGATTATAAGAAAGACAATGAAACAAAATTATTTGTTCCTATTAAGAGTGGAACAGGATTCACAAATTCATAAAAGCAACTTAACTAACATCAGGGAAACCTGATGTTTTTGCATTTTTATATAAGTTGTAATGCATAAAATAGTACCTAAGTATCCTGTCTATATACTACCAAAAAAGAATAAGATATACTTAATTTATGAATTGATGACGTCATAGGATTTAAATCTATTAACAAATAGTATTTAGGAGGAATAATATGAAAAACAAAGAAAGAATTATTAATATAATAAAAAGTAAAATTGAAAGTGATTATAAAGATGATGTAGCCATATTGGCGGTGTATGGTTCCTATGCAATGGGGATTAACGATGAAAAATCAGATGTAGATTTTTTCTATATTCCAAAAACTGATAGGGCTAATGCATTATGCTACCAATTTATAATTGATGGCATTGGGTATGATTTATTTCCAATTAGGTGGGAAAGATTAGTTAAAATTGCTGCATTAGATCAACCGCTAACTGCAGTAATTACAGAATCAAAGGTTATATTTTCATCAACTGAAGAGGATTTAAATCGTTACGAAGGCTATAGAAAAAGTATACTTAAGATATGTAGCCCTCAAGGTCAAAGTGTACTGCTAAATAAAAGTTATGAATATTTTAATGAATGTTTTATCTATCTTCATAATATGAAGAGTGAAGTTAAAAATATGATTGATTTACGTATAGAGTCAAGCAAGATTATTTCTAAGATTGTGATAGTACTGGCTTTTGCAAATCATACCTATTACAAAAGAGGGATGGGAATGAATATTAAAGATTCATTTGAATTAAAAAAACTTCCAAAAGACTATAAAGCTTTAATTAACCTGATTATTGAAGCTAGTGATAGCAAAGAAATTATTGAGGCATGTGAAATACTGATTAAAAATACACGTGAGTTTTTGTTAGAACAAGTCAAATCAAAAAAACAACAGGAACCATATGAAACAATTTTTGTAGGATATTATGAAGAATTAAAATCAGTTATTAATAAGATGATGAGGGCTTGTGATAAAAAAGATGAATACTCTGCTTTTATAATTGCTGCTTATTTTCATGAGGAAGTAGCTCAGTTTATGGCTAAATCAGAAGAAGGTATTTGGTACAACGATCGAAATTATTATAGCGAGTATAGTAAATCATTTGAAACATTTATTGGTGTTGATTTAATGAAATTAGCAGCGATGAAAGAATTTTCAGCTTTAAAAGAAGCGGTGAATGAATTTGAAACAAAATTTGTTGATCTATTGGTAAAAAAAGGAGTAACTATTAAGAGTTATGATTCAATTGATGAATTTGAAGTAGATTATCAAAAGAGATAGGAGTATAAGATGAACCATAAAAAAGCAGAGTGTATTTTACCAAAAGATTTGCTTGATGAAGTTCAAAAGTATATTCAGGGAGAATATTTATACATTCCAAAGGCGGATGGCTCAAGGAAAAAATGGGGTGAGAAGTCTGGTGCACGACAAGAATTAGTCCAGAGGAACCAAAGTATTCGTTATGAGTTTAGTCAAGGTAAATCTATAGATCAGTTAGCAGAAGAATATTATTTAGCCATTAATAGTATTAAAAAAATCGTGTATTCGAAGAAATAATTAGCCACAGTTAGGCAAGAATATTGCATAACTCAATTTGTTGATGTATAATTAAGATAATATAAAATTTGGAGGTACTTTTGTGAGTGTAGTTGTTCTTAACTAAACGAATTTAATAAACATCTTAAAAGTTTTAAAAACCCGTTTTGATTGGGTCTGTTTGTTATGCATTTAAGATGTAAATAGGTTAAGAACACGGATAGCTAATCTCATAAAACATGCCCTTAATAGGGTTTAGTTTAAGGGACTCTTTATATTTATTATTTGCTATTAGAGCCGTGCTTTGCACGGCTTTTTTTATGCAAAAATAATATAAAAATTGAAACAATATAGAGCTATAGGTGTATTCTGTTCACCTATAGCTTTTATTTTTTGGAGGGATGAAGTATGTTAAATGTTGTAAAGGAATATGCAGATGCATATTCAAAAGAAGTAATTAAAATTAGGATAATGAAAATGGAGAGTGATTAAAATAGTTAATTATATAAAAGATATTGAGATTAAGGTTTTAGTAAATACTAAGATTAAAGGGGGTAAATCAAATGAATAAAGGAACATTTGAAAAATTACAATTAAACGAAGTAAAGGAATTAGTAAAAAAATATTGCGCAAGTTCACTTGGAAAAGATTTAATAGATAAGCTAAACCCTAGTGGAAATATGAAGGTAGTTAAACGAAGATTAGATGAAAACAAAGAAGCTAGAAAAATAATAGAAAATAGTAATCATATACCTCTTGAGGGTTTATATAATCTAAATAATCTTATCGATAAGGTTGAAAAAGGAATGATATTAGATCCAGAGGAACTTATAAAAATAGATAACTTTCTAAGAGGAAGTAGAAAAATAAAAGCTTTCATGTCTGATAAAGAATTTTATGCACCTACATTAAGTGCATATTCTGTAAATATAACAGCCTGTGAAAATATAGAAAGTGAAATAGAACGTTGTATAAGAGGAAATAAGGTGGATTCGCAAGCTACGAAAGAACTAAAAAAAATAAGGAGAAATATAGAAGTAACCCAAAGTAAAATTAAAGAAAGACTAAATAAATTTTTAATGGCTAGTGGAAACAAAGAGTATATTCAAGATTTTGTAGTAAGTGAAAGAAATGATAGATATGTAATTCCAATAAAAGCATCCTACAAAAATAAAGTGAATGGAGTTGTATTAGATACATCATCAAGAGGAACTACCGTATTTATTGAACCCAATAGTGTATCGAAGTTTAGTATAGAATTGATTAGTTTAAAAAGTGAAGAATCAATAGAGGAAAATAAGATATTATGTTATTTAACGGAGCTTATATTTGAAAAAATAACAAATGTTAAATTAAACATTGAAATAATGGCAGAGTATGACATGGTTTTTGCAAAGGCTAAGTATAGTCAAAATATTAAAGGAATTACACCTAAAATAAATGATAGAGGATATATAAAAATAGTTAATGGAAAACATCCTCTATTAAAAGGGAATGTTGTACCACTAAATTTAGAAATAGGAAAGAATTATAGAAGCTTGCTAATTACAGGACCTAATGCAGGAGGAAAAACTGTTGCGTTAAAAACTGTAGGCTTGTTATCGCTAATGGTTCAATGTGGATTTGATATTTGTGCAAAAGAAGAGACTGTAATGAATGTATTTGAAAATATCTTTGTTGATATAGGGGATAATCAAAGTATAGAAAATGCTCTTAGTACCTTTTCTTCACATATAAAAAATATTGCACAAATAATGAATTTATCTAATAATTCTACTCTAGTGATATTAGATGAAATTGGAAGTGGAACAGAACCTAATGAAGGTGCTGCACTTGCTATAGCCATTCTTGAAGAACTTTATAAAAAGGGATGTATAACCTTAGCATCTACCCATTATGGAGAAATCAAGAAGTATGCATCGTCTCATCCGGAATTTGAGAATTCCGGTATGATGTTTGACAAAGAGACTTTACAACCACTATACAAGCTAACCATAGGTATATCTCAGGATAGTAATGCGTTGTTTATTTCTAAGAAGATGGGTATAAAAGACAAGGTATTAATAAAAGCAAAAGAATATATGGATGATAAAAACTATAATTTTGATTTAGTTAAAAGAAGTAAAATAGAATCATCTGGGAAAGTACATGAAAAGGAAGAGGAAAATGAAAAAGAAACCTACGTTTATCATGTTGGAGATAAAGTTAAATTATTAGATAAAGATGATTTTGGGATTATCTATAAACCTATGGACAAATTAAATAATGTAAAGGTCCTATACAATAGTGAATTTATAGAAGTAAATGTAAAGAGAATAGAGCTTTCTTTAAAAGCAGCAGAGTTATATCCAGAGGGCTATGATTTTGATACTTTGTTTGTAAGTTATAAAGAAAGGAAATTAGATAGGGATATTGAAAGAGGATCTAAAAAAGCGTTGAAGAGAATTCAAAAGGAGATGAAACAAGAAAGACAGGATAATCAAAACTATTAGTAATGGGTGGATATGATTATTTTAAGAAACATCAGGGGAACCTGGTGTTTTTTGAATAGAAAACTTTTTAATAAGGAGAATTACTTGGAAATGGTAATCATTATCAATAGAACGGCATATACTACTATTAAATTGTATCTGAAATTAATAAATTACAGAAGGGAATGAGATGAAAATTTTCAAAGACATTTTAAATATTATATTAAGTTGTGCAGAAGGAGCATTTCTACAAGTAGGAGTATTTGTAGGGGCAGTACTTTTGATTTTCGGTTATATAAATTATAAAAAAAATGGAAAACTTATAGAAGGCATTGAAAAATCGAAGAATATTCAGCCAATAATTGGTGCATTATTAGGATTAAGTCCTGGATGCGGAGGTGCAATACTTGTGATGCCATTATTTATTAAAGGCTCTATAAGCTTTGGTACGGTAATTGCAACATTAATTGCTACCATGGGAGATTCAGCTTTTGTTATGATAGCTGCCAGACCAGCAATGTATTTGTTAGTTAGTGTTTTAAGTTTTGTAGTAGCAATAGTAGCTGGATATATAGTAGACTATTTTAAAATAGGAGAAAATTTAATAAAACATCATAAAGTGAAATCGGCTGAAGAATTAAAGGATGAGCATGAAAAGTTTAAAAATGTAAAAACAGAGTATGAACTATCATATCCTAATGTAAGATTAAAATTAGATAAAAAAATTCATATAGGACATGAAGAAGGCGATGAGATAGATATTGCACTTCATCACCAAGCTAATAATATTATTGGTTATAAGTCTCATAAATTCACTCATGGTGTAGGATATAAAGTATTTTGGGTATTAACTACAATTGGCTTGGTATTAGGAATAGTGCTTTTATTTCAAGTTGACATTAATAGTGATTTATCGATTCCTCATTTAGGAAGCATAATTGGAATAGCTGGTACAGGTTTTTCAATTATATACATGATAATATCTAAAAAAATATTAAGAGATGATAAGCATGGTGAAATAGAAAGTAAGATGTTGTCCCTTAAAGAAACATTTATTCATAATGCAGAAGAAATAGCATTTGTAAATACCTGGGTTTTCATTGCGTATTTTATTTATGAGATGTCAGTTTATTTTGTAGGTGGTGAAGTTGTAGTTAAAGGATGGCTTATGGCTACAGGAATAATTTCAGTAATTATTGGCGCATGTGTGGGATTAATACCCGGATGTGGGACTCAAATAATATTTGTAACATTGTTTACAAAAGGATTTATGCCATTTGCTGCATTGTTTGCTAATGCTATATCGCAGGACGGTGATGCATTATTTCCATTGATGGCAATGGATAAAAAATCATCTTTATGGGCAACTATAATTACCACTATACCTGCACTTATATTTGGATGTATATGTTATTTTATTGAAATGAAATTATTACATTAAAATAAAATAATTCATTAGAACTTTAAATGAGAATAACTTTGATTTAAATACCTACTCTAGCAAATGATGGGTATTTTTGTATGTGTGCCCAGGATAGGTATAGCATGGGTATAATCTATAGGGTAAAAGTCCCGAACACCAAAGGTGATATAGTTGTTAGCTAAAAGCAAGATTGTTATAATGAACCGCTGTATATTGGTCGGTACATGCAGTGGTGTGAGAGGACGCTAAATAAAATGATTATTTAGATCCTACTGGATTTGACTTTGCCCTTAGGGAAAGGTGTATAGTAGAATTGAACAAAGGAGGTGACCTATTGTTATCTATTGGAGAATTCTCAAAGATATGCGAAGTATCTACAAAAACACTTCGATATTATGATGAAATTGGATTAATTAATCCTGATGACATTAATCCTGAAAATGGTTATAGGTATTATTCTATCAGACAACTAAAAAAGATGTTATTTATCAATCGTTTGAAATCTTATCATTTTTCTTTGGAAGAAATCAGAACCATTCTGGAATTGGAAGAGGATGAATCAGAAGAGAAGCTTTGTTCTGTTCTTAATCGTAAGAGGATGGAAATACAGGAAAAGCTAAAGGCTTTTGAATATACCCTAAAACAAATGAGTAAAGATATTTCAAATTTAGAAAAGGGTATACCAATTATGTCATACGTTGACAATATAGAAGTAAAACTTGTTGAAACACAGCTAACGAACATAGTTTCTATGCGTCAGATGATGAGTAGTTATGATTGCATTGCAGGGTATGGAAAGTATTTTAGCAGGTTATATGAAAAGATTGCTACTGAAAAACTTACCTTACTTGGTACACCAATGACTATTTATCACAGCATTGAGTACAATCCTGTTGGCTATGATACAGAGTTTGCTATCCCGATAGTAGAGAATATAAAGGGAACGAGAAATTTACATGGAGGTCTTTGTGCTAAGGCTGTTTTAAAGGGTTCCTATTCAGAATTGACATCGGTATATGCTAAGTTAAGGGAGTGGGTGGAAGATGAGGGATATGAATTGGTTAAATCACCATATGAAATATATGTAACCAATCCATATCAGGCCACCGTTCCTGAGGATATTGTTACTGAGGTATATTTTCCTGTAAAGAAAAAATAGTTGCAAGACCGGACACTTTCCTTAATGTTCTTTAAACAGACAAAAAATGTCTTTTAGGAGGTATCTATAATGCAAAGAAACTACTGGCCAACTACAGAATGGCAAGCCCTAGACCCGGCAACTTTGAGAATGGACTCTAAAAAGCTTTCAGAGCTTGAACCTATGATAAAATCTCAGCATAGCAATATAAAAGGTATTGTTATTGTGAAAAATGGATATATTGCTTATGAAAGATATTATAATGACTATGGACCAGATGATGCACACCATGTGGCATCTGTAACGAAAAGTATAATATCTATTCTCATTGGTATTGCTATAGATAAAGGATATATTAAAGATGTAAACCAGAAGGTGCTGGATTTCTTTCCTGAATATGTTCCTGAAGCTGGGGATATGAAGAAACGAGAAATCACCATAGGACATCTTCTTACTATGACTTCTCCATATTCATTTGAGGACTGGCACGAACCGTTGGACAAGATGTGTATGCAACCTGACTGGGTAAAATACACTTTGGATATGCTAGGTGAAAAAGGAAGCATTGGAGTTTTCAAGTATTCCACTGCAGGGGCACACCTGCTTTCAGCTATCATTACTCGTAGTACAGGAAAAAGTGCTCGTGAATTTGCAAACGAGCATTTATTTAAACCTATTGGTATGAAAGAAATCCCGGATTATGAAATTAAATCATTTGGGTTTGATGAATTATTCGGGAAGGAAGTAAAAGGATGGGTTAAAGACCCAAACAGCAACTCTACAGGAGGATGGGGACTTACGTTAAATCCCCGCGATATGGCTCGTTTAGGTTTTCTGTATCTTAACTATGGTATTTGGGAGAATAATCAGATTATTTCTAAGGCATGGGTTGATGAGTCTACATCGCCGCATTCTGAGACATTGATTGGTGAGTCAATAACCAAATACGGGTATCTATGGTGGTTACGCCAAGAGGACGGAGTTTTTGCATACTTAGCACTTGGGGATGGAGGGAATGTCATTTGTTGCATTCCAGAAAAAGATCTAGTTGTAGCAATTGCATCAGAATTCATCATGAATCCTCGTGATAGGTGGACACTGATTAAGGAATGTGTTATCCCAGCTATAATAGACTAAAAAATAATTTATAAAACAGCAAAGAAAAAGGATGTAATACATTTTTCTTTGCTGTATACAATTTGGATAATGGCTTTTGGATTATTGTTTCATTTATAAACTCTTAGATTTTATCTAATGCTTTTATTACTAACTAATAGAACTGTATAATATTATCTATAGATATATATCCACTATCTCTACGTAAGCTACATTTACATTAAGAATTTCTACATCACTGTAATAAAGCGATCTAATATATTAACCTTTAGAAACTAAAGTATTAAGGGCTCCATATAAGTACCAGCACCTAAAACTACTCGATTATTGATTAGTGTTATAACATTTTGTATAATGCCATACCAATGCAAAGGAGTATATAAGGATAGCAATATTAATTAAATTGTGTCACTTTATATTGTTAACATCCTTTAAAATTTTTTCAAGCTTTTCCACGGATGCAATTCTTTCATTACACTCCTTGCTATCCAAACAAATATTAAAGCCTATTGACCTATAAGCGTCTCTTGATGTATTAGATGTTTTACATATTGGTGAAACAAAGGCTATTTCATATTGGCTACCTACTTTATTGCAAAGGGAACATACATGAGCATTATTGGAAGACTGATTTAGAATTCTACATGCCATACCTATTGGTTTATCATTCATATTATAAACTACAAATAACTTTTTAATGGATTCATCAATCCAACCTAAATAAACATTATTTGAATTCTGAGCATCTGGATCAGGTAATTTAAATTTCTTTTCTTTTTTGAATAATTTCTTGATTTCTGCTTTTGTAATGATTGGCATTCCATATACATATTCATTCAATTTGTCTAAATACATATTAATGTATATGGGGTCATTAATTCTTGTAATATCAAGGAGCTCTTTTTCTTCCTGGGATAGGTTTGTAAAAAGATTCAATATTTTCATGTTCATATACACTTTAGTTGTTTCAATAATATTAATATCTACACAATTTCTAAACGTGTTGTTTAAATCATTTGAACATTTTTTTATATAATTATACTGATGTTTTTTTATAAAAGCTTTCATAAAATCCAGCACCTCTTTTCTGAAATATATAATTTATAGTGTATAGTTAAGGAAAGAGATTGTTTAAGAATAAGTTTTACTAATTTCTTAAAAAAAATGATAGAACCATTCATATTTTTGAAAGAAAAGTAAAACTAATTATTAAGCCAACTCTTAAAAAAAGATGATTATTATTACTCCAACTGAAAGTAACAATAATCATCCTGATTTAAAACATATTACGTATTCACGATAACTTTCATTGGATTGCTACAATGAAATCATATCACAATTTAAAATAAGCATTCAACCTAATAAATAATTCTGTAGTGATTATGAGCATAGACGCTTTTCTTGATTTATTATTCTTCTTATACTTTTTTCTGATAGATAATACTCTTGAGTTAGTTCATTAATAGTAGTCCCTTCAATGTACTTTTTATAAATTTCATTATTTCTCATCTTAAGACTACTTTTTATACCACTACTTTCTCCCCAGGACTTATGATTTTCATGTTTTCTGGGTACATAAAGATATTTGCCGTCTACATATTCTTGTATTATTTTAACAATTTCCTCTGGTAACACATCTTGCGCTTTTGCATATTTCATTTCCTTACTCCTCCACTCTTAGCATAGTATTAAAGCAAAGAATACAAAAAAAGCTATGTGTTACAGAACCTAAAACCTGTACGTAATTCAGCTAACTTTACAGACTAGGCTCCAAACAAAGCATAGCTTACATTGTTGTAGTCTTTGCAAGGAGCAAGTTGTTTTAGAGCTGAATGTATTAGTTACTTTCATAAAAACACCTCCAATATGTATACCTATTATAGCATAATTATGTAGAATATTTACAGAGGAACAAATTTTAAATGAAAAAATTGAAATATATTACTATGTGATATAATTATACTAAAATTAAGGTTATCCCTTTACAGAATTTTATTTTAAAATGGAGGTTAAATATGACTGAGTTAATGAATTTTGAATTAGCAGTATTGGATAAAATACAAGATATTATGGGTACTCCGTTTTTTGATAATATTTGGCTGTTTTTCACTCACATAGGTGATTATGGTCTTATTTGGATAGCAATAACAGTTGCTTTATTGATGTATCCAAAAACACGAAGAGTGGGAATAATGTGCTTAATTGCTCTATTATGTGGAGCAATTGTGACTAATGGATTGTTAAAGAACATGGTGGCAAGGGCAAGGCCATACAATTATAAAGATATTGCATTATTAATTGATGAACCTCATGACTATTCTTTTCCTTCAGGGCATACTACTGCTTCTTTTGCTGTAGCTTTTGTATTATTAAAGGAACGATTGAAGGTGAATAAGGTAAACATGTATATACCTATTTTAATTATTGCGATACTTGTGGCTTTTTCTAGAATGTATCTTTATGTTCACTTTCCTAGTGATATTTTAGCTGCTATAGTAATTGCCTATTTCTGTAGTGTTGCTTCACGGTACTTGTTTATGAAATTAAATGATTATACCAGGTCTTAGTCAAAAAAGTTGAAATGTAAATTTTCATATAATCATTTATAAAACTACTTCTCAATCTTTTTTGGAAATGAAACTAGAGGAAATTACTAATAACACAGTGGATAGATAATGAAAGAAATTAGAGAATTCAAAATTATAAAAACACAAACAGGTGATATAGAACAAATCTATCTATTTGAGCGAGAATACATAATAGAACATGAGTATGATTTTAAGTGGTTTTATCAACTTTAGTAACCAATCCAGCTCAATATCTTTTCGAGAAGAGGAATTATGAAGTGTTAGAAATAAAAGATGGGTGGATTTATTATAGTAAAGATTTATGCTTTATTATTGATAATTTCTTTCATAACAAATATGGAAGTAGGTAATCCTACTTCCATGAAGTAACTAAAATATTATATAAATATTGTTACTTATGTTTATCAATAAGTTGTTGTAATTTTCTTGCTTGCATACCTGATTCTTCAGCAAATTCCTTAAATATAGAAGAGACTTCTTTATCAGCTACTTCCTTAGAAAAACATTCAAAGTCACGAACATTTTCTTGTACATCCAATAATTTTTTCATAATAGCATCATGAGTATTCATATCCATAGTATACTCCTCCTTAGAAATTGAATTTTTTTAGTTAATATTTATTATACGTATTTAACAAAAAAATATCCTAAATTAGTTATATTACATCATTAACATAATAATTTGATTAGATAATTGTTGTTGTATCCATGTTTTAATTAATTTAAATTTTTTAATAATCACTTAATTCTCTTTTTGTATTTCAATATTGTAACACTTGCCCAATGAAATGAATATATTATAATGTACAAAGGACAAGCTATATGATTGAATTTGAGTTTTAAATAGAGGTGGTGATATATAATGATGAATCCTTATCGCTGCGAAATTTGTGGAGAAACTTCTTTAATGGATAATCCACCACAACGTTGTCCTTTCTGTGGGGCTATTAGAAAACGTGTTGTACCTGCTGCTGAATGGATAGAATATGGTAAGGTTAATATGAGTGAACAAAGTTATAAAGATTGTCAAAAAGCTTTAGAACTTGAAATAGCAAACTATCTTTACTACAAATGTTCTGCAGCCAATGCAGAAAACCAAGTAACCGAAGCTATTTTTAATCGTTTAATGAAACAGGAATTCGAACATGCAGAGGTTTTTGCTGATGCAATGGGAATATCTTTTAATAAAGCATTAAAACAATGCTGTGCAGATAATGATTTCAAAAATTTAAAGGAATCTAATAAGCACGAAGTTAAGGCAGTAGAATTTTATACAGAAGTAGCTACTAGAGCTCCAGAACCTCGTATAAAAGAAATTTTTCGTGCTATAGCGGAAGTTGAACAACAGCATCTTATTATAACCAATATGTATTTAACTAGATAAGAATATTATTATTCATAGTATATTTATACAGCGTAGGGCGACCTACGTTGTTTTGATTAAAAATATATTATACTGATTTTAAATTGAAAAAGTTACAATGTATGTATAAAATAAGGGTATATAATTACATGATATTATAAAAATTAGGAGAGGTATTATGTATACTTTAGAAGAAGTACAGAATTATGTTTACAATTGTAAAAAGTGCAAACTACATAAAAGTAGAACCAATATTGTTTTTGGGCAAGGAAATACAAATGCAGATATTATGTTTATCGGAGAAGGACCAGGATTCTACGAGGATCAAAAAGGTGAGGCGTTCATAGGACCAGCAGGGCAACTTCTAACAAAAGCAATAAATGCAATAGATATGACAAGGGAAGATGTGTATTTTGGTAATATAGTAAAATGTAGACCGCCAAAAAATAGAGATCCGCAAAGTGATGAAATAGCTGCATGCATGCTATATCTTAGGTGGCAAGTTAAGTTGATAAAGCCAAAGATTATAGTATGCTTAGGTAGAATAGCAGCTACAAATATTATTGACAGCAATCTGAGAATAACAAGGGATAGAGGAAAGTGGTGTCACAGGAAGAATACGTGGATTATATCTACATTTCATCCATCAGCTGTTTTAAGAGATGAGTTGAAAAAAAGACCATTTTGGGAAGATTTTAAAGAAATCAAAAATAAATATGAATCTTTAATCAGTGAGAAATAATTATACTTTACTTGGGGGTATATATGAAAAAGTATTTTTCTATAGGAGAAACATCAAAGATAAATAATGTTTCAATTCAAGCTTTAAGGCTTTACGATAAAATGGGACTCTTAAAACCTGCTTTTATAGATCCTGATAGTAATTATAGATATTATACACCAAATCAATTTGTATATATTGACTTAATAAAATACGCAAGGTATATAGGTTCTCCCCTGAAAGAACTAAAAGAAATAATTAATAATGAAGATATAAGTTTTTTATTTTCTTTTATAGAAAAGCAACAGAGTTTAGTCCAAAAAGAAATCACAAGATTAAAAAGAATTAGTGAAGATATGGAGAACATGGGTGAAAAAATACAATATACATTACGATATAATGGAAGAAATAAAATATATTTTAGAGAAATAAAACAAAGATTTATAACAAAACCTGGAGTTAATGAAGATGATTCAGAGAGCGATAAGGTATTAGAATTAAGAAAGTTAACTGCACTTATGGAGAAAGATGGAATAATGTATGAAGGCGAATATGGGAATTTAATTTATATAGAATCATTTTTGTATGAAAGTAAATTTCGATATAAGCATCCTTATATAACGCTATATGCTGATGAATTAAAACATAAAAGTAAAAATATTGATGAAATTCCCGCTGGAAAATATATTTGTATTGCATATTTAAATAAAGATAGATACGTAGCAGTAAAGAAATTAAAACAATATATTGAAGAAAATAATATTATTTTAAAAGATATTATACTGGAAACTGATTTATATAGTACTCCAAAACAATATGTAAATAATCAATTAATAAATGAACTACAAATTTTAATCTAACACTATTGACTCTATACAAAGTATAGAGTTTATAATTTTTTTGAGAGTAATTATTCCATTACTCTATTTTAAAATATGAGGTGATAAAATGAGTTCAGTAAGAATTAAAAACAAACAAAGAATTTATGAGTTTTCTAAACATATTCGTAAAGCAAATTCTCAAAATATCGATAGTGTATTATCTGAATATTTTCATGAAGATGCAGTGTGGTATGGACCTCATCCATTCAACACATTAAATGGTTTAGAAAGTATTTCTAATAACTTTTACAAACCATTATTGACATCATTTCCTGATATACAAAAAAATGATATTTTCTTAACAGGAGGATCATTTGCTGGAGCTGAAGGAGAATGGGTTTCTACAATGGGAAATTTTGTTGCAACTTTTGAAAAGGATTTTTTAGAGATTCCTGCAACAAAGAATGTAGTATGGTTAAGATTTGGTGAGTTTCATAAAATGGAAAATGGTAAAATAGTTGAAACACGTATCATAGTAGATATATTGGATTTGATGAGACAAGCAGGTATAAAATTCATCTCAGCTTTAGGTAAAGAAACATTCTGTCCAGTTCCATCTACTATGAATGGAGTTATATTAGGTGAATCTGATGATGTAGAATCAACTAAAACTTTGAAATTAGTTGAAAATATGCTTTATAAAGGATTACGAGATGATTATCATTATAATGGCGTTTATGGTATGGGAATGGAATATTATTTTCATGAAGATTTTATGTGGTATGGACCTGGCGGTACAGGAACAACTAGAGGCTTAAAAGGTTTCCTAGATTATCATTGTGATCCTTTCTGTAAAGGTATTCCTGATTGGAATGGTGGAAATCATCTTACTCGATTTGCAGAAGGTAACTTTTGTTCATTCGTTGGATGGCCAAGTATTTATGCTACACATACCGGTGATGGATGGCTAGGATTACCAGCAACAAACAAGAAGATAACTATGCGTGTAATGGACTTTTATAGAAGAGAAGACAATCTATTGGCTGAAAACTGGGTTTTCATTGATATGGTTGATTTCCTTTTACAAATTGGTATAGATGTTTTTGATCGGATGAAGGGCAATTTGAATATTTTTAAATCTAACTAGAAAAATTGAGGTGAGAATTATGGGAAAATATACGGAAACAAAAAAAGTAACTTTAGACTATTTTGAAGCAATGGAGAAATGTAGTCCTGAAGAAGTTAAAGATGTTATGAAAAAACATATGGCAGATAATTATGATTTCAAAGGTGTTTATCCTTTTAGGCAACAATATGGTATTGATGATGTTGCAGAGAAATTTTGGATTCCTCTAAAAAAATCATTATTACACATGAGAAGAAGACAGGATATATTTATAGGTGGAGAGAACATGTATGCTCCTGAAGAAAAATGGACTATGAGCATGGGTCATTTTATGGGATTGTTTGATAATGACTGGCTTGGTATACGTCATACGCGCAAGATAGCCATGCTTAGATATGTTGAGTTTACATGTGTTGAAAATGGAAAAATAACAAAATCAGGTTTATTTTTAGATATTATAGGACTTATGCAACAGGCAGGAATGTATCCATTGCCTCCATCAACAGGACATTATTTCGTTTATCCAGGACCAAGAAATCATAACGGATTATTGTTTGATGATGCTCATGAGTCAGAAGGACAAAAAACTTTGGATATCATAAACCAATTCACAATCGATCTTCAGTCGTATAACGATAAACCGAATGTACCTTTCGATTGTTACAGAAATACATGGCATGAAGATATGGTATGGTATGGACCGTGCGGTATAGGTGCAACATATACTGTGGAAAGATACTTTGAACAGCATCAAAATCCATTTACATATGGTCTTGATGATATGAAATTTAACGGACATGTAGTGAGATTTGCTGAAGGTCCATTTGCTTGTTTCTTTGGATGGCCAAATCTCACAAATAGACCAATAGGAGGTTATATGGGACTTCCAGCAAGTAATATAGCTGATATGCAGGTAGTTGATGTATACTCACGTGAAGATGATAAACTTGCAGAAAATTGGGTGTTTATTGATAATGTATATTGGATGAAACAGCAGGGCGTTGATATACTGGGAAGAACTGAGCAAATTTTGAACAAATAGTATTTACAATTTAACTTAATATGATTTAAAAACCTACCTTTTATTGAGGTAGATTTTTTTTGTTGTATAAGAATTTATAAATTTTTTCAGGAATTTCATACTTGTCAAATGCAGTTATATCAATACATTGTAGCATTGTGTAAAATATTCACACTGATTTATGCATTTGTTCTTTTTACTTTCTTTGAATCACTTGAAAAACAAGAATATATTAGATAAAATAGTAATTGATAGTAAATTATAACAAAACATAATATAATATATTAACAATTTAAGGGGTGAAAAGTACGATAGATAGAAGAGTAAGGCGTAAAAAAAAGCAAAAGAAAAAGTATAAGAAAGTTGTTTTGAGTCTTTCAGTTTCTTTGTGCATCATACTTGTTATATATTTCGGAATGGCATTATATTTTACTAACCATTTTTATTTTGGCTCTACTTTAAATTGCATAAGTGTTTCAGGTAAAAGTGTAGAATCAGTAAATCAATTAATGTCATCAGAACTTCAGAAATATGAGTTAAATCTAAAGGAACGTGGAGGCAAAAACGAAAAAATTAGAGGAGATGAGATTGGTTTAACATATGAATCAGGTAATGAATTTAAAGATTCTATAGAAGAGCAAAATCCTTTTAAATGGATTTTGGAAATTTTCAAGACAGAAGATAACAATATGGTAGAAGGACTTAAATTTGATGAAAAACTTTTGAAAGAAAAAGTGGACAACCTCTTTTGTTTTGATAGTGCAAATATAATTGAACCTAAAAATCCTAGCTTTAAGTATAATGATAGTAAATATGAAATTGTTCCTGAAGTGAATGGAAACAAGGTAAAAAAATATATTCTATACAATCATATAGAAGATGCAATACTTAAGGGAGAGACTTTAATAGATTTAGAATCAATTAATTGTTATGTGAAACCTGAATATACTTCAGATTCTGAAAAAATAATTGATGCAAAAAACTTATTAAATAAATATGTATCATCAAAAATAACTTATACTTTAGGAAAAAATAAAGAATGTTTAGATAGTTCTACAATAAAAAATTGGCTCACAGTAAATGAGGATATGATTGTGAAATTTGATGAGGAAAAAGTAAAAGATTTTATAAATACCCTTGCTAAAAAGTATAATACAGTAGGAAGAAAAAGAAGTTTTGTAACTTCATCTGGAAAAAAAATAAAGGTTGGCGGTGGAGATTATGGCTGGTCTATAGATATAGCTAAAGAAACAAAAGCTTTAGCTGAAGCTATAAAAGCTGGTGAAGTGGTAACGAAAGAACCAGCATATAATCGAACTGCATTGTGTCATGGCGGAAATGATATTGGAACCACCTATGTAGAAATAAATCTTACAAGTCAACATTTATGGTTTTATAAAAATTCTTCTTTGATATCAGAAGGTCCTGTTGTTACTGGGAATGTGAGTGCTAATAATACAACACCAGCAGGTATTTATAAACTAAAATACAAACAAAAGAATGCTATACTTCACGGGGATAATTATGAAACAGAAGTTGCATATTGGATGCCTTTTAATGGAGGAATAGGAATTCATGATGCAACATGGAGAAGTACTTTTGGTGGAACAATATATAAGACCAGCGGGTCACATGGTTGTGTGAATTCTCCATACAATTTAGCAAAGAAAATATTCAATAATATTAGAGCAGGTGTTCCAGTTATTTGTTATAACTAATACAATTAGTATATTATATATCCTAAAAAGTATCTGAGGTGTTGACGAAGTTAGATACTTTTTAGGACTCGAAAAAACTAATATTTTTTTCTATAATATACTTTAAAGAATCCTTTTACAAGTACTGTATAGATTAAAACACTAAGTAAAGTAATGAAAACTATTTTGCTGAAAAATCCAGCTGTAACAGTCGCTGCTCCAATTCCACAAATACAAAGATTTAAACCCATTCCGCCTATTTTATCTTTAATAAGTTTTGTTCTCTCATCATGTTCTTCTATATATAATTTCTTTAATGCATCCTTACTTTTTAACGCCGTATTATATTTTTTGATTTGTATTACTATAAGGATTTGTATTCCTATGAAAATACCTACTTGAAATCCATGGATCATATCGGAAATATTTTCATTTAATTGGACTGTTGTATTTCCTAAATACCCAATTAATACAATAAAAACAACTACTATGGAATTGAATCCAATCATAAGAGATAATCTTTTCTTTATTGCCATTTTATAATCTTCCATCTTATAACTCCTCCACTTCTGAAAAATCAAATACTTCTTCGATGGTCATATCGAAATATTTTGAAATCTTATAAGCAAGAACAAGTGATGCAGTATATTTTTCACGTTCTAATGAGGTGATTGTCTGTCTCGTAACACCTACTGCTAATGCCAGCTCTTCTTGAGATAATTTATGTTTTTTTCTCAATGCTTGTATGCATGTTTTCATATCATCTCCTCCTTTTGCAAAGCCTGCTTTGCATTTTTAGTATAGTAAACTTTGCATAATAAGTCAAGAATAATATGTAAAAATGTAAAGCTTATTTTGCAAAGTGGTGATTTTTAATATGAATTTCTATAAGATATATTTTGGCTATATCTGAGTGCTTCCTTAATAACTAAGAAAGTTATGGAAGAAATATAATAACATAAAGGATTTAGCACCTGTACAAAGTAAAAAAGAATATGGTGTATAAAGGTTTGTAACATATAATTACTTGTATTGAAAAATTAACTAAATAGGTATAGAATGATAATGAAAAGCTTTAAATCATTAAATTCAATAAAGGAAGTGTAAAAATGACAAAGAAAAAAGATATGGGCCTAATCACTAAGATGATTATTGGAATAACTATTGGTGTGATTTTAGGTCTAGTTGTTAATGAAAAATTTATGATGGTTATATTAACAGTTAAGGACATATTAGGATCTATAATATTCTTCACTGTTCCATTGGTTATATTTGGATTTATAACACCAGCAATAACGAGTCTCAAAAATAATGCCAGCAAGATGTTAGGTAGTATGGCTATTATGTGTTATTTATCAGCAGTAGGGGCAGCAACTATGGCAGCTATTGCAGGTTATATAATAATACCACACTTTAATATTGCTAGTGAGGCAGCAAAACTTCATGAATTACCAGAAATAGTTTTTAAATTGGAGATTGCACCAGTTATGCCAGTTATGACTGCGTTAGTTTTAGCTATATTTACAGGGGTTTCAGTAATTTGGACAAAAGCTGAAATTGTGGACAAGTTTTTAAATGAACTCCAAAAAATGATTCTTGCTATAATTACAAAAATAATAGTACCTATTTTGCCTGTTTTTATTGCAGCGACTTTTAGTGAATTAGCTTATACTGGAAGTTTAACTAAGCAGTTACCTGTATTCTTAAAAGTTATTATAATCGTACTTATAGGACATTTTATATGGCTTACGTTATTATATACAATTGCAGGTATAGTATCAAAACAGAATCCTTGGGAAGTTTCAAAACATTACTTACCAGCATATTTAACCGCTGTAGGAACAATGTCTAGTGCAGCAACATTACCTGTTTCACTAAAATGTGCTCATAAATCAAAAGTATTAATACCAGAAGTAGTTGATTTTGCTATTCCATTAGGGGCAACTACTCATCTCTGCGGATCTGTTTTAACAGAAACATTTTTCTGTTTTACAATATCAAAAATACTTTATGGTACCCTGCCATCAGTAGGTACAGTGATATTATTTATACTTTTATTTGGTATATTTGCTATAGGAGCACCAGGAGTTCCAGGGGGAACTGTTATGGCATCGTTAGCAATTGTTACAGGAGTTTTGGGATTCGATGCATCAGGAGTAGGATTATTAATTGCAATATTTGCGCTTCAAGATAGTTTTGGAACTGCATGTAATGTTACGGGAGATGGAGCTTTAGCATTAATCCTTAGAGGATTATTCTATGATAAAGATGGAAATTCTTTAACTACATCTGAAAAGAAAAATTTATCGGTTTAGAGTGAGTGTAAATAATATAAGCAATATAAATTAAAATAAAACATCAGGGGGAACCTGATGTTTTATTTTAATTCAAGGTACATATCATACCATTTAGCCCCGCCATGTTCAGATTCAGATACTCCATCATTGAGATAACCGAATCCCTCATAATATTTTATCAAATGTTCTTTGCAGGTGAGTAATACTTTTTTTCTACTAGTCTTTTTTGATGACTCAATGAAATGATTCATTAATTCTTTAGCATATCCTTTATTTTGGTATTTAGGATGAACATCTAGTCCAAAGATTACAATATTATCTCCATTAGGTATATGAAGATTCATACTTTCAAAAAAATCGTCCTCTATAGAATTTTTATTAGTTACACCACCATTAATGAATCCTATGATTTCATTGTTTAATTCAGCAACAAAAAAACCTTCTGGGAAAACAGAAATTCTTTCCTCAAATATATTTTTTGTAGCTGCTTCTGCAGCTGGAAAACAAGCAGCTTCAATTTTAGTAACATAGTCTAAATCATTTTTTGATACATTTCTTATTTTTAATTCCTTCAATTAAATCTCTCCCTTTTCCTATTCTGAAATTTTAATTTCTTTTTTTAGTCTTTTTATTTTTTTTCTAACCGGAGCTGCCACTTGTAATAAAAGAATACCAACAGTTAATGATAAAATACCTAAAGTTGTATTTATATTAGTAATAGGTTTTAAATCACTCATAAATATGCCAATCATCAAATTGTATATTCCTGCAAATAAGTTAATAATAGTCAATACCCACCAAAAGTTACTTACACTTCTAAAGTGTTTTAGTTTAGATTTTAGGTCTGTAAATAAATCAAATTTTCCTTCATTTGATTTTTTACGGCAATAAATCCATCTCATATAGGACGCAACATGTTCAATGCCTGTTTCTTCCAAGAATTCGATATATTTTTGACTTTCTATATTACTAGCTGGTTTTTCTAATAGTTCTAATCTATATATATATTCGCCTTCTTCACATTTCTCAAAGACATACCTACACCAGGAATAATCAACTAGGGCATATCCTTTTGCGCACATTTCATTTAGCCAGTTTTCTTCTTTTTCATAATTCCAATAAGCCTTTCTTACTATATGCTTCATTAAAATACCTCCCCTAATATTTCAGTTCCATTATAGACTAATTCTTTAAGTCGTTTTATCTCATTTTTTAGTATAAGTTTACCTTCATCTGTTATCACATATTCTTTTTTTCTCGAACTTCCTTCATTTGTATAGGGAACAATCCAACCTTTAGAAACTAAAGTGTTAAGAGCTCCATATAAGGTGCCAGCCCCTAAAACAACTCGATCATTACTTAGTTCTTTAACATTTTGCATAATGCCATATCCATGCAAAGGAGTACATAAGGATAGCAAAATATAATATACTGCTTCAGTTAATGCGCCTCTATTAGAACTTTCAGGCATATTAAAACCTCCTTTAATATTACGGTTACCGTTATTACTTTATACGTTATATCGGTATGTGATATAGTATAATTATACTATATCACATACCGATATAAAAAACAATTAATAAAGTAATATCTTCATTATATTTTATCTAAAATATCAAATTATTAAATATATTCCAAACCTGTTCGCCTATAAGATTTTTTAATGGTATAATAATTAGGAAACAGGCTTCATTAATGAATAAAATAGAGGAAAAGCAATATATACTAATTTATTAATAGGAGGTTTATATGTACGAACAAAAAGGATTAATTAAAGTATTTAATGGTAATAAATTCAAAACTGTAAGTTATAAAAATGAAAATGGACTTATTACATTTACAACAAGCTCAAAAAGTAATAAATATAGAGAACTTACAAAAACACACAAAATCAAGGTTAAAGAAGATGGCAATATTAAAGAGTATGATGTTTTAATACTTGAGGATATAGAAACAGTTGACAAGATTTTTAATGAATTAAAATCTACAAAAGTTATCCCTTTTTTTATACCTAGAAAAGATAAGATAATTGTTCAGTATAATATTTAGTGAATGTAAGTACTGGAAGTCGTGAAATACGATGATAGATTGAATAGGTTAAAGCATGTACAAAGATAGCTAGGAGTTACTTTCTGCATGCTTTATTTGGGTTAAATAATATATAAGAGTGGTTTTAATTCAGAATCTTCCTTATTAAAAAATGATGATAGCAAGCTCATCACCAAAGATATTATTATATTATTAATTATCATAGCATTTTTCTTTATTGCACCATTGTTTGTGCTTATTGTTACTATACAAAATAGAAAGAAACCAATAGACCTTAAAATAAGGAAGTTTAATTTCTGTCATTCAATTTTAATACTATGTGGGACAATCACTGTTTCAAATAATTTAATATGCTTTGCTAGAATGCTAATTAATAATTATCTTACTTTTGCAAAAGTGAAGCCACATATTTTGTTAAATTATTATTTACTTTTGGGATCAATTATTGTTGTACTTTGTTCTGTGAATTTCATGAAAAAGATAGTAGTTTCAAAGAAACGTAAAGTAATGTTTGTTATAACTATTTTTTTATTAATTGCATTATTTACATTGTTGATAGGCTGGAATTTCTTTGCTGTTGTTGGAGCAGAATTCAATATCTAAAAATGTGATATTGGGAGGAGTGTTTTATGCCTTTGGATTTGGGTTTATATTATGGCTACATCTCATATGTTGAGTTTCTTACTGTTTGTCGATAATCATTCAGAAGTTAGGGCTGTTGGTGTGGATATAAATGATAAATAATAAACGGAAGAGGGTTTTTCGACTTCCGTTTGTATTAATTTTTATTAAATTAATTATGGCATTCATGGGCATGGCATGAATCACCAGAATCAAAAATATTACCTGCAAGCATAACTGATACACCCATATCTGATAGGATTTGTGCAATTTTTGATTTACAACCACAACCTGTTGGTGATGCAATAGTTTCTTCAGAAATTATACTTTTATTGCTATCGGCAACTGTAAAAACTGTGAAGTAATCACAGTGGCCAAAATGATCGTCAATAAGATATATGTCAATAGTTAAGTAAACGTTAGTTTTTTTATAAAACATATTGAAGATTTACAAAAATATAGGTATCTTAAAAAGCATTAATTATAACAAACAACAGGAATACCAGACTTAACATTATTGAATATTGCTTTTGCTAAATAGT
Source organism: Clostridium sediminicola (assembly GCF_050402865.1). Classification (NCBI taxonomy): domain Bacteria; kingdom Bacillati; phylum Bacillota; class Clostridia; order Eubacteriales; family Clostridiaceae; genus Clostridium; species Clostridium sediminicola. Next base: position 153,367 of record NZ_BAABMF010000008.1, on the reverse strand, counting down.
ATGGAGAATTTATACAACCATGTGAACCATTTGTCCTATATATATTTCCACCAAAGGAACTTCGCCAATTTGCATCGTGAATTCCTATACCTCCATTAAATGGCATCCAAAAGGTAACAGGAGCCTCATAATCAGCACCACGTAATACAGCATTTTTTTGTTTATATTTTAATTTATAAATTCCAGGTGGTGTTCTATGATTGGCACTTACATTACCAGTAACAATAGGTCCTTCTGAAATTAAAGAGCCATTTTTATAAAACCATAAATGCTGGCTTGTAAGATTTATTTCTACATAGGTGTTTCCAATATCATTTTTACCAAGAGATAAGGCGGTTTGGGAATATGCAGGTTCTTTAGTAATAGTTTCACCTATTTTTATGGATTCAATTAAAGCTTGTGTTTCTTTTGTTTTATCAATGGACCATCCGTAATCTCCACCCCCTAAGTTTATAGATTTTCCTAATGATGTAACAAAATTTCTTTTCTTACCAACCGTATTATAACTTTTAGCAAGAGAATCTATATAATTTTTCGCTTTTTTCTCATCAAGATTTACTTCTATATTTTCATCAACTGAAAGCCATTCATTTATTGTCGTTCCATCTAAAAGTTCTTGGTCTTTTCCAAAGGTATAAGTTATTTTTGATGATGCATATTTGTTGAGAATGTCTTTTGTATCAAGTATTTTTTTTGAAGTTGATGTGTATTGAGGTTTTACATAGCAGTTGATTGATTCCAAATTTAATGAGGTTTTTCTATCAAGTATTGAATCTGCTATATGAATATATAAAATATATTTTTTTATCTTATTACCATTTACCTCAGGAACAATTTCATAACCCTTATCTGTAAATTTGAATGTTGGATTTTGGGGCTCAATTATATTGCAGTTATCAAAACAAGATAGATTATTTACACATTTTAATAATAGATTTTTATCGTATTGAAAATTTTCTTCTAGTACACAATTTTCTTTACTAAAAATAGCTGAAATCCATTTGAAAGGGTTCTGTTTATCTTTTATGCTTCTAAAGTCGCCATTTAAATCATATTTCAAACCAATTTTATCTGCTTTAATTTTTTCATTTTTATTTCCTCGTTCTTTTAATTTTAACTCATATTTATGGAGTTTAGAGGCCATTAATTCATTTACAGTATCCACACTTTTACCTGAAACGCTAATACAATTTATTGTAGAACCAAAATAAAAATGGTTCATAAAATATAGAGCCATTCCAATATATATAACAAACAAAGTACAAAGAGAAATTAAAACACCTTTAACTATTTTCTTGTGTTTTTTTATTAAAGTTACTGTTGATTTTACTACTTTACTTTCAGTAATCTTACTTAATAATTTTTTCATAATTCATATTCCTCCAATGTTATGGTTATTCCACAAAAAGTAATTTAGTTGAACTTCTACCACAATATATAGCGTCAGAACGCATTAATCTGCGGTAGATATTGTGGTTGATTTTAGTTCAACTTACTTTTTGTGGTTTAACCATGTTATATTTAAGATAAAGTAATGGAAAATTCATCCTATATATTTATATAACTATTTATACTTTGTAATGACTAAAAATTATGATTATAATCTTGGAATATTTTTAATCAATTTTTTGTTATTTAAGAATTTATAAATTTTTTTAGGAATTATATACTTGTCAAATGCAGTTATAATAATACATTGTAATATTATGTGAAATATTTACACTGATTTATAAATTCCATCCTTCAGTGGTGAGAAGAAGCATATATAGCGTAAAAGTCATCGTAACAAACTTTAGAAATTCTTATTTATTTTCTCAAATGGATTTTTAATTCAACTAAAATCTATATATGCTCATAACTCATTAATACCTGAGATTATGTGCATATATAGATAAAGTTTCATTTAAAAATCTTATAATATATGCGTTAAGAAAAATTATTGTTTGAGCATGCGAGTTATAATTTTTTAGCAGATATTTAAGAAAATAAATTAGAATTTCTTAGTGAAGTGGAGTGACTTTCTAGCTATATATGTATTTGTTCTTTAAGTGTGAGTTGTGATTTATGAGCATTTTATAGACTTATCTGTGTTATAATGGGTTTGAAAATTGGAAAAAGAGAAATACGAAAGGTTGATTGTTTATGACGTATAATTCTTTGATTGATGAAATAAAGAGAAAAGATTTAGATATAGAAAGACTTGCAAGGAGGATAATTGATAATAAAGGATATCGAAATGAAGTGGTTAATTACTTAATGTTTAATAAAAATATTATGGTTTATTATCATAGTTACTATGTTTTATCTCGTGCAAGTGAGATTAGACCACAATTATTTTATGAATACTGGAATGATTTTGTAGAGTTACTAGGCAATAAGAATTCTTATAAGAGAGACATAGGCATGATATTAATTGCGAATCTTATAACAGTAGATGAAGAACGTAAATTTGATAATATCTTCGATAAATATATTGAGCACATTAACGATGAAAAATTTATGACAGCTCAATGCTGTGTTAGGAATTTAAAAAAGATAATACAGCAAAGAGAAGATTTGATTGATAAGATAGTTTCAATATTACTAAAAATTGAAGATAGAACATCGTATCCTAAAAAGCAAATGGAACTATTAAAATATGATATTTTAGATATTTTTAAAATAGTCTATGATAAAGCACAAGATAAAGATGAAATTAAGTTATTTATTAAAAATTGTTTAGAAAGTATAAGCCCTAAAACGAAGAAAATGGCTAAAGAAATATTTAAGAATTTAAAATAATATATTAGATAACTAAAAAAACAGCTAGAAGCTGTTTTTTTAGTTATGGCATTCATGAGCATGACATGAATCGCCAGAATCAGCAATATTACCTTCAAGCCATTTCAGTGCAACAGTCTTTACATCCCCTGAACACCCACGGACTACTTGAATACCAGCATAATTTAATACATTTACAGCCCCATTCCCCATATTACCAGCAAGCATAACTGATACACCCATATCTGATAAAATTTGTGCAATATTTGATTTACAACCACAACCTGCTGGTGATGCAATAGTTTCCTCAGAAATTATACTTTTATTGCTATCGTCAACTGTAAAAACTGTAAAGTAATCACAGTGACCAAAATGATCGTCTATAATATTTTGTCTAGATGGTAATGCAATTTTCATATAAAATTTCCCCCTTAAATTATCTTAGAAGCATGATACACTTATGGAATTATTAGTATATGCTCTTTTTAATATGATATAGATGTATTACATATATGTCAATTATTAAATAATATTTGTATTATTTTTTATTTGACTTCATCATCCAGAAGCTACATAGTAACAAGATTATACCTATTGCAACTGACCATATATTCGTAAAGATAGGAATTGGTCTATCAATAATTTTGATGAATGCAGGATCATCTATTAAAATTAAACCTGACATTAAGCCAAGAGGAATCACAAATGGGAATAAAATTTGAATGCGTTTGATTCCTTGCCACTGGTATTTTGCTGATCGTTGTATTGTTAATAGCAACCAAGGGAAGAACAAATACGCAATGAGTCCATAGGTAACTACTAATCCTACATCTAGTGTTTCTGAGTGTAGCATTGCCATGGAAACATTTCCTGTTCGTACTACTTTATAAGTTTTCATCAAGAGTAAGTATCCAATAAAAAGTGATGTTGAATAACTAAAAAGATAAAATCCATTGTGGACTTTTCCTGTCTCATTGATAAAACCTCCAACAAATGTTCCTAAATCATAATTAATAACTTCTTCAACTTCTCGATTATCAAGACTTGCATGTTCAAAGATTTCAAGAATCATATTCATAATTTCTTGTTTTTCTCCCTTTTGTATCCCATAAGTACCTATCAATTCATTGGCATCCAAGTATACTGATTGATAACTTACAGGAAGTTGTTTTATACGCACTTTAGTATGAGCTAGTTGTTTGTACGTAAAATAGACACCTAAGAATGCCATTATAATAATCAATCCTGAAAATATTATTAACACACTTCTTGCTCCAGGTTTAGCAGCAACTAATATTAGCAAAGTTACCATTAAAAGAACAGTTAATCCAATTGACATAAACAATTTATTATTTCCTTGATAATTCATTAATAGCACCACCTTTCAAAATATTATGGACGTTATGTGAGATTTCACTCCATATTTCTGTAAATGACTCTAAATATTTTTCTCCTTCTAGTGTGATTTTAAAATATTTTCGTCTGGGTCCAAGAGAAGATTTTTTTGTCTCAGTATCAACAAGTCCTTTTTTTTCAAGACGTATCAACACAGGATAAACACTTCCCTCATTAAGGTCATAAAAACCAGAATTGTTTAAATCGCTGGTAATCTGGTAGCCGTAGGTTTCCCCTTGAGCAATGATTTTAAGGATACACCCCTCTAAGAGTCCCTTTAATAATTGTGCACGATCTATCATTATTTCACCTCCACTACTCTATATAGTAAAGTAGTATATTTCTATTATACACTAGCTACTCTATATAGTAAAGTAGTGAAAAGTGGTTTTATAATGTAAATTAACTAATTGATATGGGGAGAATTAACAACTCTAGAAGTTTCATATATGTAACTTAAATTAATTATGAGAATGTGCTGTCTCACAACGAATTCTGAGACAGCACATTTTTGATGGAAAGGAACTTGCTTTCTTTTGGGAACTGCCGAAACTAATAGAGAATGACTATTTAACAAATGCTTCCAAAATATTTGCCTTTGTATTTTCAGCCTTTATCTGTCGCGATGTTTTCTTTTTCATATTTTTCTCAAATCCTTTTTCTATAAGAATCTTATGTTTATGAATGTCATAAGCTTATTAATTGTCATATTAGCAAATTCAATTTCTTTTTTTATTCTATCAAATAAAACTTTTGTGAAGGAGTGTAACAATTAAAAAAGGCATTGACAAAAGGAATAAAATAGGTTAATATTTTACTGTAAACGGGTACAAGTAATTAATGGGTGGTTACTGATTCGATCAGGCGAAACTTTAATTAATCAAAAGAGGCCAATTTTGTCTCATTTGATTAATTAAGGTTTTTTTATTTTATAATGTAAATTAACTAATGCATATGGGGGTGATTTAATTGATAATTAAAAAGATTTTTAATCTTAATGCAGTGTTAGCAAAGAACACTTCTAAACAAGAGATTGTTGTTATGGGATGTGGAATTGGTTTTAAGAAAAAGGTAGGAGAAAATATTGATGAAAATCTAGTTGAAAAAACTTTTATTCTTAAACAAAAAGAAGCTTCTGAAAAATTCAAGTTATTACTAGAAGATGTTCCAGTAGAACATGTATCTCTATGCTATGACATTATAGAATATGCACAAAATATTTTAAATATTAAGTTAAATGATTACATATATGTTACCCTAACAGATCATATTAGTAATGCTCTAAAAATTTTTGAACAAGGATTCAATACTTCTAATGTATTAATTTGGGAGATTAAAAAGTTTTATCCTAAGGAATTCGCTGTAGGGCTAAAAGCATTAGATTTTATTGAAAGTGAAATAGGTAATAGATTACCTGAGGGTGAAGCTGGAAATATAGCGCTTCATCTAATAAATGCACAGGTAAACAGTTCTGGTAGTAGCGTAGTGAATATGCGTAATATAACCGAAAAGATAATGGATGTTTTAAATATAGTTAAATATACCTATAACATTGAATTAGATGATAAATCTCTAGGCTATGAAAGATTTGTTACTCATTTAAGATTCTTCTTCAAAAGATTAGATGAAGAAGAAAAGATAGAATCAGAGCTGGATGATTTCTTATTAAAGCAAGGACAAGCAAAATATAAAAAGGCATATAATTGTATGCTTAAAATAGAAAAATATCTACAAATAGAGTTAAGTGATGAGGAAAAATTGTACTTGACCCTTCATATTCAAAGGGTCACTCAAAAATAATAAAATATTTAGGATTGTTACTGGTAAACCAGGCGAGACCGAAAATGATAGAATTAAGGATTATTCTATTTACTTGGTGTTGCTTTTTTTTTATAAATAAATATGAAAAAAAGGAGAGTTATTATGAAATATCAAAAATTGGCAAATGACATTATAAAAAATGTTGGTGGAAAAGAAAATGTTAATAGCTTAGCTCATTGTGTTACACGTCTACGTTTTAAATTAAAGGATGAAAAGAAGGCAAACACAGAAGCATTAAAAAATATGGATGGTGTTATAACGGTTATTCAAAGTGGGGGACAATATCAAGTAGTTATAGGGAACCATGTACCGGATGTTTATGAAGAGGTGTTGGATGTAGGTGGATTTAGTACAGCGGCATCAGATGAAACAGAAGAAAAAACAGGATTATTTAATACTTTTGTAGATACAGTTTCAGGAATATTCACACCAGTTCTTGGAGTATTAGCAGCTACTGGTATGATTAAAGGTTTTACTGCATTATTCATAGCTTTCGGTTGGCTTTCATATGATTCAGGTACCTTTAGCATTTTAAATGCAGTAGGAGATTGCTTTTTCTACTTTTTCCCAATATTCTTAGGATACACAGCTGCTAACAAGTTTAAATTAAATCACTTTGTTGGGATGGCAATAGGTGCAGCACTTGTTTATCCAGCACTTGGTGGTTTGACTGCAGGTGAACCATTATATACATTGTTCGAAGGTACAATAATAGAGTCCCCTGTGTATATAACATTCTTAGGAATTCCAGTTATTATAATGGATTATGCATCAAGTGTTATTCCAATAATCTTAGCTACTTTTGCAGCCTCAAAGTTTGAAAAGTTATTTAAAAAGATAATTCCAGATGTTGTTAAAAGTTTCTTAGTTCCATTTAGTACATTACTAGTTGTTTGTCCATTAACATTTATACTGATTGGCCCTATAGCAACATGGGGAGGTCAGTTGGTAGGTGTAGGTTCACTTGCCCTACATAATATCAGTCCAACTTTTTATGGAGTTATGATGGGTGGTTTTTGGCAGGTACTTGTTATGTTTGGATTACACTGGGGAATATTCCCTATTTACTTTAGCAATATGGCAACTTTAGGATATGATCCGATTATTGCTCCTTATTTTGCCGCATCTTTTGCACAAACTGGGATAGTATTAGCAATAATGCTTAAAACAAAGAATAAGAAATTAAAATCTTTATCAATACCAGCATTTATTTCAGGTATATTTGGCGTTACGGAGCCTGCAATTTATGGTATTACATTACCTCTTAAGAAACCATTTATACTAAGCTGCTTTATAGCTGCTATAGGTGGTGGAATCATGGGATGGGCAGGTTCAGCCGAGCAGGTAATTGGTGGAATGGGTATCTTTGGTATACCAAATTACATTAATCCAAACACAGGATTAGACAAAGGTTTTTATGGCGCGATGGCTGCTATGATTTTTGCTTTCATTGCCGGTTTTGTAGTAATGTATTTTATGAAATTTGAAGATGATGAAGTTGTTGAAGAAAATAAGGGTAAAACTTTCGTAAAGCAAGAAGTTATAGGTAGTCCTCTAAAGGGAAAAGTTACAGCACTGTCAGATGTTAAGGATCAAGCTTTTTCAACGGGTGTATTAGGAAAAGGTATTGCTATAGAACCATCAGAAGGTAAGGTTGTAGCTCCGGCTGATGGAGTACTAACAACTGTTTTCCCAACAGGACATGCTATAGGAATAACTACAGATAAGGGTGTTGAAATCTTAATTCACGTTGGTATGAACACTGTACAATTAGAAGGAAAACACTTTACTCCAAAGTTAAAACAAGGAGATAAGGTGAAAAAGGGTGATGTTATATTGGAATTTGACAAAAGGGCTATAGAAGAGGCTGGATATTCAGTTATAACCCCTGTGATTGTAACCAATTCTGCTAATTACTTAGATATTATTGAAACTGATAAGGCTGACATAAATTATAGAGGAAACTTATTAACAGTAGTGATTTAACAAAGGAAAGGAAAATGGTTATGTCAAATAAATTAGGATTTCCAGAAAATTTTCTATGGGGAGGCGCTTTAGCAGCAAATCAATGCGAAGGTGCATATAAAGAAGGAGGTAAAGGTCTAACTAATATAGACCTTTGCCCAACTGGTAAAAATAGATTTAAGGTTATGCTTGGTAATCCAGAAAGCTTAAAGTTAGTGGATGGAGAATTTTACCCATCACATGAAGGGATAGATTTCTATCATAGATTTAGAGAAGATATAGCATTATTTGGGGAAATGGGCTTTAAGTGTTTAAGGATATCTATAGCTTGGGCTAGGATTTTCCCGAATGGTGATGATGAAACTCCAAATGAAGAAGGATTAAAGTTCTATGATGAGCTATTTGATGAAATGTTGAAGTATGATATTCAACCAGTAGTTACTATTTGCCATTTTGATATACCGGTAGCTTTAATAGAAAACTATGGTGGATGGAGAAGCAGAAAGCTTGCTAAGTTCTATGAAAGATATACTAAAACTATCTTTGCAAGATATAAGAATAAGGTTAAATATTGGATGACTATTAATGAAATAAATATGTTATTACACCTTCCATTTGTTGGTGCAGGATTAGTATTTAACGAAGGTGAAAATAAGACGCAAGTAATGTATCAAGCTGCTCATCATCAGTTAGTTGCAAGTGCATTAGCTACGAAAGCAGCACGTGAAATAATGCCAGAAGCTATGGTGGGATGTATGCTTGCAGCAGGGGTAACTTATCCTTATACTTGTAACCCAAATGATGTTCAAGAAGCTATTGATAAAGATAGAGAAAATTACTTCTTTATAGATGTTCAATCAAGGGGAGAATACCCTGGGTACGCTAAGAGATTCTTCAGAGAAAATAGTATAGAAATTATTATGGAGCCAAGAGATGAAGAGTTGCTTAAGACGTATACAGTAGACTACATAGGGTTTAGTTATTATTCGAGTGGATGTGCAAGTAGAGATCCAGAAATTTTAAAGAATATGACAGATGGTAATGTGTTTGATACAATAGAAAATCCTTATCTTAAGTCTTCTGAATGGGGATGGCTAATTGACCCAAAGGGATTAAGAATTACATGCAACACTTTACATGACAGATATCAAAAACCATTATTCATAGTAGAAAATGGATTAGGTTCTATAGATAAGATTGAGGAAGATGGCTCAATTATTGACGATTATAGAATCGAGTACATAAGAGAGCATGTTAAGGAAATGAAGGAAGCTGTTTTAGATGGAGTTGAGCTTATAGGGTACACTCCTTGGGGATGTATTGACATAGTTTCTGCATCAACAGGTGAAATGAAGAAACGTTATGGCTTTATATACGTTGATAGAGATAATGAAGGAAATGGAACTTTAGAAAGATCTAGAAAGAAGAGTTTCCATTGGTATAAGAATGTGATTGCAACAAATGGAGAAGAAATTTAATCTATAGAGTACATTTTATTATAGCAAATATACAATTTTTAGGAGGAAGACTATATGAAAAAGAAACCTATAAAAATAGTAACAATAGGAGGAGGATCTTCGTACACTCCAGAACTTGTTGAAGGATTTATCAAAAGATATGAAGAATTGCCTGTAAGTGAATTATGGTTAGTTGATATTGAAGAAGGAAAAGAAAAGTTAGAAATTGTTGGGAATCTTGCCAAGCGTATGGTTGAAAAAGCAGGGTTGCCAATGAAAATACATTTAACACTTGATAGAAGAGAAGCAATGCCTGGTGCTGACTTTGTAACGACACAAATACGTGTTGGCTTATTAGATGCTAGGATTAAAGACGAAAGAATTCCACTGAGTCATGGATTAGTCGGTCAAGAGACAAATGGAGCAGGTGGAATGTTCAAAGGATTTAGAACCATACCAGTTATTTTAGATATCGTGAAAGATATTAAAGAATTATGTCCTGATGCTTGGCTTATAAACTTTGCCAATCCAAGTGGAATGATTACAGAGGCAGTACTTAGATATACAGATCATGAAAAAGTAGCTGGGTTATGTAATGTTCCAATTGGAATGCATATGAATATTGCTGAAATTTTAGATGTATCAGAAGACAGAATTCGACTAGAAATTGCTGGTCTTAATCATCATTTCTTTGTAACTGATGTATTTTTAGATGGTAAAAGTATTATGAATGATGTACTTGAGAAATATATTGAGCTTTCTAATAAATCAGGTGGAATCAAACAACTGATGGAAGAAGTGGTTAAAAATTGGGCAAAAAAAGGAGAAGGAGAAGAAGAAGAAGAAGAAGAAGAAGAAGAAGAAGAAACTAAAGATGAAGAAGCAAGTTTATCTAAGACTCCAATGATTATGCCATATACAGAAGAATTTATACGTGGAATCAAAGCGATACCATGTGGCTATATGATGTATTACTATCATACAAAAGAAATGCTAGAAAAGGAACTTGAAGAATATAAAGAAGGGAATGTTCGTGCAGAAGTAGTTAAGAGAACAGAAGCAGAATTATTCGAACTTTATAAAGATCCAAATCTAGCAATTAAACCACCACAACTTGAAAAACGTGGAGGTGCGCATTACAGTGATGCAGCATGTAACTTAATCGCATCAATCTATAATGATAAAGGTGATATCCAATATGTAAATTGTAAAAACAATGGTGCAGTAAATCAGATTGATAAAAACAGTGGAGTAGAAATTGCTGCAGTTATTACAGCTGATGGACCTAAACCAATTGCAATAGGAGAACTGCCATCGACTATTAGTGGAACAATATTAAATATTAAAGCATTTGAACGCTTGACTTGCGAAGCTGCAGTTAAAGGTGATCGAAACGCAGCATTAGTAGCAATGAATAATAATCCATTAATAACTTCAGATACAGAAGCAGTAAAATTATTTGACGAAATGTTAGAAGCGCATAAAAAATATTTACCAAAATTTTTCAAATAACAACAATCTTTAAGTCTTCCAAAGGAAGACTTAAAGATTGTTGTTAAAAAACTTGAAGAATCATTATTTGAGTTATATAAAGATTCTGACCTAAATATCAAACTTATTAAGAAAGGAGAAAACAATGCATTGGATGTATTTATTTTTAGCAATTATATTTGAACTTTTGGCTACTACCTTAATGAAAATTTCACAAGGATTAACACGAATTATTCCAGCAATAGGTATGTTTACTTCATACATTATATGTTTTGTATTACTAGCTATTGCTTTGAAAAAAATAGAAATTGGAGTAGCCTACGCAGTTTGGTCAGGCTTAGGGATAGCAGTTATATCAGTCATTGGTATAGTATTTTTTAAGGAAACAACTAGTGTTTTAAAAATTGCATCAATAATTATAATAATATTAGGAGTAGTAGGATTAAACATAAGCGGAATAAATCATTGATTAGATACGGTGAAAGCACTGCAGTCTATTTTAGAAACGGTTTTTGCATTGTATTATGAAAAAGATGTTGTAAAACATCTTTTTCTAAAGTTTTTAGGGGGTATTATTTTGGGAAATAGTAAACAAAAGAGCGTAGAAAGGCTTATGCTTATTATGTCAATTATTGGAGGTTTACTAGTTGTATTACATCAAATTGCCATAAATTATGGTTTTGGGCCATATGTAATTACTGCTGTAGACCTTTTGGTTGGTGCAATTATTCTAACAATATATTTACGAGGTAAAATATTTTCTTTGAATAAAAAGTATTTTATTTTGGCAATTTTGGCAAGTATCATATTTTTCTTATCTTTTTATTTACTTGTTTTAGGTCTTGTCTATACAACTCCAAGTAAGAATGCGTTTTTATACCAAACATCCATTATATTTGTTCCTTTCTTATATTATTTTGTATACAAACAAAAAATAGATATGTACACAATAATTGGCGTTGGTATTGCCATAATTGGTTTAGCATTTTTAACATTGGATAATGGATTTAGTAATGTGAATATTGGAGATGTACTAACTATTTTAGGTGCTGCAATGGTTGCAACACATATGACTTTTTCATCCTTTGTTTTAAAGAAGAATGAATGTAATCCAATTGTTTTTACAACTATTCAAATGTTTGTTGCAGGAATTTTAGCTATAGTACTTGCTTCTATAAATGGTGAGTTTTCTAATGGACTAAGTTTAACAATTATTTGGCCATTAGTATTGGCAGGTATAATTGAGGGGGTGAATTTTTATGCTAATAGTTTGGCGTTTAAATATTCGACACCTACTAAAATGAGTATAATATATTCTTTAACGCCTGTTTCAAGTACAATCGCTTCAATTGTGTTCTTAAATGAAGTAGTTACTTATAGATTATTTGTTGGTGGAGGATTAATAATGGTAGCACTACTTATTATCGAATTAAAGCCAAATTTATTCAAACACACTAATTTTGCAAAAGTAAAAGGATAGATACTCGGTGGTTAGTTTTTAATGAGATGTAACAAAAATTATCTATTAAAACACCAAATTATTTTGGTATTAATTACTAGTGTACAAGCTTACCCTCCGAATGATATATTTTGAGTATAGGGGGGAAACATATGATAGAAAACACAGAAATAGCCATGACTCTTGAAAAAACTGAATATCCTTTAAATAAAAAAGGATTATGGAATCCAAAAAAATTTATTTTAATTAGTGTTCTTTTTTCATTTTTACCAGTAGCAATTTTATACTCTATAAACTATGGTAGGCTTAATAATAAAAGAAAAAGAAATATATCATTAATTATCTATAGTGTAATTTTTGTGACTGTTCCAGCATTAGGATTTTTATTAGATGGATTTGTTAGTGATAGCGCATTTGCGTCAATGGTTACAGCGTTAAGTGTTAGCATAGCATTTCATTTGAAAAATGATCAAATGAAGTTATATGAAGAACATATTGAAAATGGCGGCAAAAAAGCATCTTTTATGATACCTGTAGTGATTTGCTTAACTTTTACAGTGCTTATACTAGGAACATTTATATATACTATCAATATTCCTGATAAATATAAGATAATTCAAGGAGATGAATTGTATTATACAGAAAATATTAGTATCGATGAAGTGGAAAAATTGGGAAAATACTTAGAAGAAAATGAAATATTTATTGATGATGAAAATATAATTTCTGTTAAAATAGATAAAATTGAGAGGGATTATATTTTTTCAATAGTAATTTTTGAAGATCAAAAAGAGAGTGAAGAAGTAATAGAATTTGCAAAAATTTTAAGGGAATATCTTTCTTTAGATGTATTTAATTATCATAAAGTAATAGTAAACCTTTGTGACGATAGATTTAATGTTTTGAATTCTATAACTAATTAATTATGTGGAATTCAGTATCTCAAAATTAATTGAAACAAAAACCAATATAAACAATGTTAAAACAGCTTTCATTTTATGAAAGCTGTTTTTGATAGAAAGGAACTTGCTTTCTTTTGGGAACTGCCGAAACTAATAGAGAGTGACTACTTAACAAAGGTCTGCAAATAATTGTTCGCCATCCATCTTACCATATTTGATGGATTTGTTTTTCCATCACTAACGCACCAATTGTAAATTATTCCTCTTGAAATAATAAGTAATTCATTTGTTAACTGTTCTTCTGATGCATTTTCTTTGATTTTTCCTTGTTCTTTTGCTTTTTTAATTAGTAGATATAGACCATGAGGTAAACCTCTTCCTACGGACAAAAAAAAGGCACTTCCATAATCGATCTGAGCTTTATAGATGTTTTTTACTAAATCCATTCCTGTTTCTGCTGGAACTGTGCATTGACGTTCCAAATATTTCAAAATAGCTTCAATTGGTTCTTCTTTAATTAATGATGGATAAACTTCATTTTCAAATTGAACATCGATTTCTTTATAGAGTTCAACAATTATACCCGCTTTATTTGCAAAATGATGGTAAAATGCGCCTACTGAAACCTCTGCCTTTTTACAAATTTCTAAAATACTGATTTCATCTAGAGTTTTATGAGTAAACAAATCAGTTGCTACTGCTAGGATATTAGCCTTTGTATTTTCTGCCTTTATCTGACGTGTTGTTTTCTTTTTCATATTTTTCTCAAATCCTTTGTCTATAAGGGTATTATTCTTTTTTATTCTATCAAATAAAACTCGTGTTGACAAAGAATATCCATAGCGTTATAATTTTAACATAATCAATTCGGAGAATTGATTCGGTGAATTGATTATGTTAATGAATTGTGAAAAAGGGGGAAATATCTATGATTAAATATCCAGAATTATTTGAACCTACTCATATTGGAAAACTAAGAATTAAAAACAAAACTTCTATGGCCCCAATGGGACCAGTTGGTTATGCTGATTCTTTTGGAGGATTCAATCAACGCATTCAAGATTATTATGTAGAACGGGCCAAGAATGATGTTGGTTTAATTATCACTGGTATTTGCAGTGTTGATCTTCAAGTAGAAGGTATTCCGGGCAATGGTATTCCATGCCCTACCAGCAATCCGTTAGCATTCATCCATAGCACTTATCAGATGAATGAACGTGTTCATGCATACGATTCAAAAATATTTTTACAATTAACTGGTGGTTTAGGAAGAAGTGCTGTACCTGGTTTTGTTTCTAAACCTATTGCTCCATCAGAGCAGGAAAATCGTTTTGATCCCGCTATGACTCATCGTGAAATGACCAAAGAAGAAATAATGACATTGATTCAAAAATTTGTTATGTCTGCTGCGATTGCAAAAAAAGCTGGCTTTGATGGTGTAGAAGTTCATGCTGTTCATGAAGGATACTTATTAGATCAATTTGCTATTGCTTTCTTTAATCACCGTACTGATGAATTTGGTGGTTCATTAGAAAACCGACTTCGTATCAGTACTGAAATTGTAAAAGGTATCAAAAAAGTATGTGGTTCTGACTTTCCAGTTAGTTTAAGATATAGCCTTAAGAGTTGTATGAAGGGCTTGAGACAGGGTGGTTTACCTGGTGAGGATTATAAAGAAGTAGGAAAAGATATTGAAGAAGGTATCCAAGCTGCTAAAATTCTTGTTTCTGCAGGATATGATGCATTGAATGTAGATGCAGGAACATATGATTCATGGTACTGGAATCATCCACCAACATATTTTGAAGACGGTATGTATCGTGAATTTGGTGAAATTCTCAAGAAGCATGTAGATGTTCCTATTATTTTAGCAGGTAGAATGGACAACCCTAAGATGGCAGTAGAAGCCTTAGGAAAATCATGTGATATTGTAAGCTACGGTAGACCATTATTAGCAGATCCAGAATTTGTTACTAAAATAAAACATGATCAATTAGACGAAATTCGTCCATGTGTTGGTTGCCATGAAGGTTGTCTTGGACGTATTAGTAATGCTCCTGTAAGTTGTGCGGTTAATCCAAACTGTGGTAGAGAAAATATTTATGGACTCACTCCTGCATTGAAAAAGAAACATATATTAGTTGTTGGTGGTGGTGTAGCTGGTATGGAAGTAGCACGTGTTAGTGCTCTTCGTGGGCATTCTGTAACACTATGTGAAAAATCAGATCAATTGGGAGGAAATTTAATTCCTGGTAGTGTACCTCATTTTAAGCGATATGATCGCAAATTAATTGCATACTATAAACGTCAATTAGAGTTATTAGGTGTTGACGTAAAATATTGTACTTCCGTTAATAAAGAAAATATTGATGATTTTAAGGCAGATGTAATTATTACAGCAACTGGCTCTAGTCCTAAGAAGATTACAATAAATGGCTCACAAGAAACGGTTACTGCGGACCAAGTATTATTAGAAAAGGTTTCTGTTGGCAATAATGTAGTTGTAGTCGGTGGGGGCTTGGTTGGATGTGAAACTGCGCTTTGGCTAGCGCAACAAGGAAAAAAAGTTGCAGTTGTAGAATTACTTCCTGAAATATTAGGAGGACATGATGCACTGCCACATATGAATCATGATATGTTAGTTGACCTATTGAAATTCCATCATGTAGACATTTATAAAAGCGCATCTGTTGTGAATTCAAAAGAAGGAAGTGTCCAAGTTCAGCAGAATGATAAGAACTTTGATCTTCTAGCTGATACGGTTATCACTTCAGTTGGGTATACAGAAAATGATTCATTGTATAATGAAATAAAAGATTGTGATGTTCATGTACATAACATTGGAGACTCTAGAAAAGTACACAATATAATGTATTCAATTTGGAATGCATATGAATTAGCAAGAAATCTATAAATGGATAAATTTGAAATTATTGTTGACAATTGAAATAGGACATGGTAACATGAAATTACACAATAATATAAACGTATTCAGAGGATTGTTACTGATAATGCAGGCAAAACCTATAACTTTTTCGTTGTAGATTTTGCCTTTTTTTATTTTAATGAGAGGTGAACCTTTATGAATATTGAAAAGATTTTTAACAATAATGTAGTTG
Organism: Clostridium sediminicola; assembly: GCF_050402865.1. Taxonomy (NCBI): domain Bacteria; kingdom Bacillati; phylum Bacillota; class Clostridia; order Eubacteriales; family Clostridiaceae; genus Clostridium; species Clostridium sediminicola. The sequence continues at coordinate 136,998 of NZ_BAABMF010000008.1, read as the reverse complement.
TTGCCTTAAACGATAAAGGACAAGAAATCGTGGTAATGGGACGTGGATTAGGATTTAAAAAACGAGTTGGTGACTTGATTGAAGAAGGCAAAATAGAAAAAATATTCACTTTATCTAATAAAGATATGAGTGATAAATTTGAACAGTTAATTGCTGAAATTCCTATGGAACATATGGTTATTTCTGAAAAAATCATTAAGTATGCAAAGACACAGCTTGGAAAGAAATTAAATGATAGTATTTATATCTCATTAACTGATCATATTCATAGTGCTATAGAGCGTTACAAAAAGGGAATCCAACTAAAAAATGCACTTCTCTGGGACACAAAAAGATTATATAAAGATGAATTTTCTGTAGGAAAAGAAGCTTTAAAGATGATAGAAGATAAATTTGATATTGAGTTATTGGAGGACGAGGCAGCATTTATTGCACTGCATTTTGTTAATGCTCAATTAAATGAAGAAATGCCTATTGTCATGAATATTACAAAAGTTATGCAAGAAATATTAAATATCGTAAAATATCATTATAAAATTGATTTTGATGAAGAATCATTAAGTTACTATCGATTTATTACACATTTAAAATTTTTTGCTCAACGTTTATTTAATAAAAAATGCTACAATGATAGCAAAGACAATGAACTATTTGATATGATAAAAAGTAAATATAATGATTCATATCAATGTACAAAAAAGATACATAAATTTATCGAAGGAAAGTACAGTTATAAGTTAACAAAAGAGGAAAGATTATATTTAACTATACATATTGAACGTGTCGTTAATAAATAATAGATGGGCCATTGAAAACATTAATAAGTATATAATTGATAAAGGTCGTTGAATAATAACTTCTACTAAATTCTTTTGAAAAATGATAGAAGCCTCATATTTTCAAAAGAAAAGTAGAACTAATTATTAAGCCGACCCAAGGATTGTTACTGGTAGAGCAGGCAAAACCTAAGTAGATTATAAAGAAGTAGAATTTTCTTCTTTATAATTTACTTGGGTTTTTTTTATAAATCTGAAAGGGGTGATGCAATCGGTAAGTTAAATCCAAATAAGAAATTATAATATTAAGTTCCTATAGGATTGTTACTGATGTATCAGGCAAAACCTACATTCTTCAAAAATATTTTAAATTTCTAATGTAAAATAAAAAAGTTAAATAGGAGGAATCAGGTTATGAATTATCCAAAATTAGCAAGTGAGATTTTGAAAAATGTCGGTGGGTCAGAAAACGTAGCAAATGTAACTCACTGTGCAACTAGATTGAGATTTAATTTAAAAAATCTATCAAAAGTAAACGAAGAGGTATTAAAGAAGACTAAAGGTGTTATAGGAGTTGTTAATAAAGGTGGACAATTCCAGTTGATTATTGGAAGTGATGTAGCAAGTGTTTATTGTGAAATATTAAAGCTAGGTGATTTTCAAAAAGGAAATTCAAGTGATAGTGGGGAAAAGAAGAGTTTAGTATCTTCAGTACTTGATACAATTGCAGGTATCTTTACTCCAATTTTACCGGCAATTACTGGTGCAGGTATGATAAAAGCTGTGTTAGTACTTTTAACATCATCTGGTTTATTGTCAATGGAAAGTCAATCATATTATATTTTGAATTTTATATCAGATGCAGCATTCTTTTTCTTACCAATATTGATAGCTTACACATCAGCAATTAAATTCAAATGTAATCCATTTATGGCTATGTCCTTAGCAGGTGTATTGTTACATCCTAATTTAACAGCACTAGTTGCTGCAGGTGAACCAGTTCATTTCTTAGGATTACCTGTTACATTAGCAACATATTCATCCTCTGTTATTCCTATTATTTTAATAGTTTGGTTAATGTCATATGTTGAGAAATTTGCAGATAAAATTTCTCCAAAACCAATTAAATTTTTCTCAAAACCTCTTATTATATTGTTAGTTGTAGCTCCAATCGGTTTAATAGCGCTTGGACCGATAGGTACAGTAGTTGGAAATGTTGTGGCTCAAGGCATAAATATTTTAAGTGCTAGGGCAGGATGGTTAGTAGTATTATTAATGGGTGCATTTTCACCATTATTAGTTATGACAGGGATGCATTACAGTTATTTTCCATTTGTATTTGCTCAATTTGCAACTAGCGGATATGAAAGTATATTATTACCTGGTATGTTAGCGGCAAACGTTGCACAAGGTGCAGCAGCTCTTTGTGTAGCATTAAAAAGTAAAAACAGTGAATTAAAACAATTAGCAGGTTCATCAGGGATTACAGCAGTATTAGGTATTACTGAACCAGCTATGTACGGTGTTAACTTAAAACTGAAGAAGCCGTTTATAGGTGTTATGATTGGTGGTGCAGTTGGTGGTTTATACGGGGGTATTGTAGGACTTAAAGGTTATGCAATGGCTGTACCAGGTCTTGCAGCATTACCAATTTTTATTGGACCAGAAGGATCTAATTTTATTAATGCAATTGTAGTATGTGTTATAGCATTTGTAGTGACATTTATAGCAACTTGGTTCTTGGGATTTGAAGATCCTATAGATGAAGTGGATGATGATGAATTAGATGAAGAATTACCTAGGAAAGAAGCATTAACAAATAAGATTAATATAGCAAGCCCTTTAACTGGCGAAGTAGTTCCTTTGACAGAAGTAAGTGACGAAACATTTGCAAAAGAAATTATGGGAAAAGGGATTGCAATAAGACCAACTGAAGGTAGAATAGTTTCACCGGTAAATGGTACTGTGGCAACACTATTTAAAACAAAACATGCTATTGGTATTGTTTCTGATGAAGGTGCTGAGATTTTAATTCATATTGGAATTGATACAGTTAAACTTGATGGTAAATATTTCATAACTCATGTTAATGATGGTGATGCTATTAAAGTTGGTGATACATTGCTCCAATTTGATATGAATGCTATTAAAGCTGAAGGATATGATTTGATTACACCAGTTATTATCACAAATACACCTAATTATTTAGATATTTTACCAAAAGAAATAAAAGAGGTTAATGAAGGTGAGAATCTACTGACTATTATATAATGGAGGAATGAATTGTGGAAAATAAAATAGAACAATTTCCCGAAGGATTTCTATGGGGTGGGGCAGTCGCTGCCAATCAATGTGAAGGAGCATGGAATATAGGTGGAAAAGGTGTGAGTACAGCAGACGTTGCTACTGGTGGTACTGTTGATAAGCACCGTGAATACACAGATGGAGTTATAAAAGGAAAATACTATCCATCACATGAAGCGATAGACTTGTATCATCATTATAAAGAAGATATTGCACTATTAGCTGAAATGGGTTTTAAATGCTTTCGTACATCAATCGCTTGGACTAGAATATTCCCAAATGGTGATGAAACAGAACCAAATGAAGAAGGCTTAAAATTCTATGATAATTTATTTAATGAATGTTTAAAGTATGGAATTGAACCAGTTGTTACAATTTCTCACTATGAAATGCCCTATGCATTAGTTGAAAAGTATGGTGCTTGGAGAAATCGCAAACTAGTAGATTTTTTTATAAATTACTGTGAAGCAATATTTACTCGCTATAAAGATAAGGTTAAATATTGGATGACTTTTAATGAAATAAATGTAGTTACATTGCATCCATTTATTCCAGCAGGAATTAAGTTTAATGAAGGAGAAAATAAGGAACAAGTTTGTTATCAAGCCGCTCATCATCAATTTGTAGCTAGTGCAAAGGCTGTAAAGTTAGGACATGAAATTAATCCTAATTTTAAAATTGGATGTATGTTACTCTATCCATTATTTTATCCAGAAACATGTAATCCAAAAGATGTACAAGCAACTAATGAAATGTTAAATAAGCATTATTTCTTCTCAGATGTACAAGTAAGGGGATCTTATCCAAATAGTATGATGCGTTATTTCGAGAGAAATGATATTTATATTGAAACTGAAGCTGGAGATGAAGAAATTTTAAGAGAAGGTAAAGTAGATTACCTTGCATTTAGTTACTACATGTCATTAGTAGTAAATTCAAAAGTAATGGATAATAATACATCTGAAAAGAATTTAGGTGGAAACATGCTAGGTGGAATTGAAAATCCTTATTTAGAAGCATCAGAGTGGGGATGGCAAATTGATCCACTAGGACTTAGAATTTCTCTAAATAATTTATATGATCGTTATCAAGTTCCACTATTTATTGTGGAAAACGGCTTAGGAGCTGTTGATAAAGTTGAAGAAGATGGTTCTATTAATGATGATTATAGAATTGACTACCTAAGAAAACATATAGTTGAGATGAAAAAAGCGGTTACCAATGATGGTGTAGATCTTATGGGGTACACTCCATGGGGATGTATTGACTTAATTAGTGCATCAACAGGTGAAATGAAGAAACGTTATGGATTTATATACGTAGATAAAGATAATGACGGTAATGGAACTTTAGAAAGATCTAGAAAGAAGAGCTTCTATTGGTACAAGAATGTTATTAAAACAAATGGAGAAGAATTATAGTTTTTATTGCAAAAAAACAGTATGTAAAAACACACCAAATGAATGATTAAAAATTATTGGTGTGTTTTTCTATTAGTGAACTTATTATTTTAAAACCTGTATTAATTTGTTCTACACTTGAACTAGCAATACTTATGCGTATTCCTTTTTTGTAATAAGTATTGTCAAAATAAAAATTTTCTCCATTCGTTACAAGGACGTTTTGTTTTTCTAAATTAGTTATCAGTCGGTTTTCATTTATATACTCTGGAAGCTCTAAATATGAATAATAACCAGATTTACCACCTATGCATTTTATATTATATTTTGATAGTTTTCTTAAGTTATTTCTTAAGCATTTTTGTTTTTCTTCCAATTCTTTTGTGATAGAAGCCACCTGTTTCTTTAGAATTTTACTACGGATATAAATTTCTAAAGTAGCTTGAGACACTAAAGAAGCGGAAAAATATGAATAATAATAAGAAGCTATAATACATTTCTCAAAGATATTCAACAAATGGGAAGGCATTACAATCAAACCAATTCTCATCCAGGGTAAAATTTTTGAAAAACTCTTCAAGTAAATAACATGTTGATAATCAGAATAAGCGTAAATAGGATCATACTTACTATCCAAAGAAATATCGCTAAAATAATCATCCTCTACAATATATACATCATACTTGATAGCTAAAGCTGCTATAGCTTTTCTTTGACGCTTATTATAAGAAGTTCCTAAGGGGTTGTGGTTTCTAGGTATTGTATAGAAAAATTTGATATTTTCATTCTTAAATAATTCCTCTAATTTTTTTAAATCAATTCCCTGTTCATTTCTTTCAATGCCTATTACTTTAGAACCTTGATGTTTTAAGAAATTGATGAAAAATCTATAGGTTGGTTGTTCTATTAAAATCACATCTTTACCATTTGGAAAGGGCATTTTAGTTAGTATACTTAAAGCTTGTTGAATTCCTAGGTTTACAAATATATTATTAGAAGATGTAAATATTTGAAAATCAGAAAGATATTTAGGTAAAATTTTTCTCAAGGATTCTACTCCTGATATATTACTACTACTTAAAGAATTATTCATATAAATATCAACAGCCCTATCAAGGCAATGTTTAAGATCGGGTGTGTTTATATTTCCAATACGAGGATTCCCTGTGCTAAAATTTATGCTAGAGGATTCTTCAGTGGTATTTTTTATTAGTTTTTCAACTATATAATAACCACTTTGTGGTACGGAGTAAATGAGATGATTATTTTTGAGGGTTTCATAAGCTTTGATAATTGTACTTTTTGAACAATTATATTTTTGGCTTAATTCTCGTACAGAAGGTAGCTTTTTACCGGGTTTATAAACTTCGGTATGTATGCCATTTTCAATATCCTCTACTATCTGTTCGTATATGTTTTTCATAATGCACCCCCAAACTGTACTAGTACAGTTTCATTTTATCACAATTGAAATGCTCTTTCTATAATTCTATAATATATATAAAGAACGTTCTTAATATACTATTAAGGAGACAATAGCGGATGAATGGAATTAAAATTGTAACTATTGGTGGAGGATCTAGTTATACACCTGAATTAGTTGAGGGTTTTATAAAGAGATATGATGAATTGCCGGTTAGAGAACTTTGGCTTGTTGATATAGAAGAAGGAAAAGAAAAGTTAGAAATAGTTAGTAGCCTTGCAAAAAGAATGGTTAAGAAGGCTGGAGTGCCCATTAAAATACACACAACACTTGATAGAAGAGAAGCTTTGCCCGGTGCTGATTTTGTAACAACACAACTTAGAGTAGGTCTTTTAGATGCAAGAATAAAAGATGAAAGAATTCCTTTAAGTCATGGATTAATTGGACAAGAAACAAATGGTGCTGGTGGAATGTTTAAAGGATTGAGAACTGTGCCAGTTATATTAGAAATAGATAAAGATATAGAAGAATTATGTCCTGATGCTTGGCTTATTAACTTTGCAAATCCATCAGGTATGGTAACAGAAGCTGTTTTGAGATATGGAAGAAAGAATAAAAAAGTAGTTGGATTATGTAACATTCCAATTGGTATGGAAATGGCAGTTGCAAAAGAATATCAAATTGAACATAGTAGGGTAAGAATCGACTTTGCTGGATTAAATCATATGGTATTTGGATTAAATGTTTATGTAGACGGAAAAAATGTTACAGAAGAAGTTGTAAATAAAATGGCTACTGGTACATTTGATCCTATCCCTATGAATATAGAAGGTTTAGAATGGACTTCTGAGTTTATAAAAGGATTTGGTATCATACCTTGTGCTTATCATAGATATTACTATTTAACACAAGAGATGTTAGAAATGGAATTAGAAGAATTGTCTAAAGGGGAAACTAGAGCAGAAGTGGTTAAACGTCTTGAAAATGATTTGTTTGAATTGTACAAAGATGAAAATCTTCAAATTAAGCCACCTCAATTAGAAAAAAGAGGAGGGGCTTACTACAGTGATGCAGCCTGTAGATTAATAAGTTCAATTTATAATGATAAAAGAGACATCCAACCTGTTGATACAAGAAATAATGGAGCTATAGTTGGAGTTGATGATGATTCTGCAGTAGAAGTTAGTTGTATTATAACAAAGGATGGACCAAAAACTATTACAGTGGGAGAACTTCCTGTAGCGGTTAATGGATTGATTCAACAAATAAAATCCTTTGAAAGAACTACTGTAGATGCAGCAATTACAGGGGACTATAACAAAGCATTAGTTGCAATGACAATTAATCCATTAGTACCATCACAAAGAATAGCAAAAGTTCTTCTTGATGAATTATTAGAAGCGCATAAAGATTATCTTCCAAATTTTAAAACTTATTTTACAGCTTAATAAATAAAAAAAGGAGGTGCTTATGGTATATAAATTAGTTTGCATTGATATGGACGGCACACTTTTAAATAGTAAACATAAGATAACTGAAAATACTAAAGAAATTTTAAAGAAAGCGCATGACTTGGGGGTTCATATTGTTATAACTACGGGTAGAATATATACTAATGCTGAATATTATTCGGATCTTTTAGGCGTTAAATCTGCAGTTATTGCATCAAATGGATCTTATGTAAAAGATAAAGATATTGCTAATCCCATTTATGAGGGTACAATTAGTGAGGGTTTATGTAAGAAAGTAGTTGATATATGCTCTGAAAACAATATAGGGGTAAGTTTTTATACCTCCCAAAAGTTATATTGTGGTAATCTTATGATGAGGCTTCTATATCTATTTATTAAATTAAAGAAGTTGGACAACGATAAAACTAATAAAGTAGATGTATTTAGCAAAAGAAGATGGAGTGAAATTTTACATAAGGAGAAAGATAATATAATCAAATGTGAAATTATGAGTACAAATGAAAATAAATTAAGAAAAGTTAGAAATCAATTAAATAATATAGAAGGATTAGAGGTTGTAAGTTCACATAAAAGTAATATTGAAGTTACATGCAAAGGTGTTAGCAAAGGAAAAGCAGTAAAAATTATAGCAGATTATTATAATATAAAAAAAGATGAAGTAATAGCAATAGGAGATAGTGAGAACGATTTATCTATGATTGAATATGCAGGTCTTGGAATAGCTATGGGAAATGCTTTAGATATAATAAAACGAAAATCAGCCTATATAACAGAGACTAACGATAATGAAGGAGTAGCTAAAGCAATAGAAAAATTTATATTATAGTGGAATATTAAATATCTGGCGTTGTGAATCATGACGCCAGATATTTAATTATATTGTAGTGTATAGCAAGTAATGCTATAATTTCTGCATAGAGTTACATTATTTTCTAATAATAAATGAATAAAAAACATAAGATAGGTTAACGCTTATACTGAATGATTAGGAGGATAAATATGGAGTACCAGTTTAATGGAGAATTATTAAAAGAAGGAGTAAGAACATTTATAGCCATACCTTTTAATGTATGGAAAGTGTGTAATCAAAAAGGTAGAATTCCTGTAAAAGTTATAGTAAATGATATATGTTTTGAATGCAAGTTGATACCTAAAAGTAATGGTAATTATTATATACCTATTACGAAAGTAATACTTAAGCAAATAGAAAATGACACAAAATGCGATGTATCTTTTGAGATAATTGCTGCATTGAGCCGAATTAATAAAAATAGTCCATATAGTCTTGAAAATCCTATACGAAAAATTGACAGCATAGAATGTATTATTCAACAGCAAGGTGGGCTATGTGGACAAACCACTGTTGCAATGTTGGCGGGAGTATCTGTAGAAGAAGTAGTAAACATTATGCAGGCTAAAAGATGGCAAGGGTCCATAAGTAAAGTTATTGAAACCATAGATTACTACGGAATTAATCATTCTCCTAAGATGGTTTATATGTCTAAGAAGATAAAAGAACTACCAAATTGTTGTATAATAAATGCTCGTTCTAAAAAAAGTAGTCACCTTTTATTATTCTTTAATGGAAAGTATTATGATTCATCAGTAGGTGTGTTGGAAGAATTTGATTTAAATAAAATCATTGGATATTTAGAAATTTATATAGAGTAGTAAGATAAAAAAAGTCTCATAATAAAAGATGGTGTAAGAAGTTATTGTGAAGTAGGGGGATGTATAATGGGAAATAAAATTCTGATTGTTGAAGATGATATATCTATTAGCGAAATGGTGAAAAATCATTTAATAAAAGAGGGGTTTGAAATAAAAACTGCTTTTGATGGAGAGGAAGCGGTTAATATATTTAGAATGGAAGATTTTGATTTAATTCTTCTTGATTTAATGCTTCCAAAGCTTAATGGCATGGATTTTATGAAGATTGTTAGAGAAAAAAGCTTAATACCAATTTTGATTATGTCAGCTAAGGATAGTGATGTTGATAAGGCTATAGGACTTGGGCTTGGTGCGGATGATTATATTGCTAAGCCTTTTTCAATGATTGAACTTACAGCAAGGATTAAGGCAAGAATAAGACGTGTAGCATATTATTCTAAGCCTGATAAAAAAGAAGAAAATAATATTAATATTGGTGATTTAGAGATTGATTTAGATAATTTTTCTGTAATTAAGAAGGACAAGCCTTTAAAGCTTACCTCAAAAGAATTTGATATATTAAAGTTATTTGTTACAAATCCTAATAAAGTTTTTACAAGGGCGCAGATATATAATGTTATATGGAATGATAATTATTATGGGGATGAGAATGTTATCAATGTTCATATGAGAAGAGTAAGAGAAAAAATTGAAGATTATCCATCTGAGCCAAAATATATTAAAACCTTATGGGGAATAGGTTATAAGTTGGGAGAATATTAAAATGATTATTTTTTTATTAATGATAATTATTATATTAATGGGTGTAATTTGTTTTCAATATAGGAAGATAAAGGTTAGAAATAAAAACTTAGCATATGTACATCAAAAATTAAGTAGTGTTATATCAAAGGAGACTAGTGAAAAGCTACTGGTTTGTACTGATGATAAATACTTAATTTCAATTTTAGTAGAAATTAATAAACTCCTAGACTATAATCAAAAATCAATGGCAAATTATTTAAAAACAGAGAAGTCAATGAGAAAAATGCTCTCTAATATTTCTCATGATTTAAAAACTCCACTAACAGTTATAATGGGGTATGTTGAGACACTAAAAGTAGAAAATAACTTGACCAGTGAAGAAAGAGAGAGATTGTTAGAAAAGGTTCAAAATAAGACAATAGAATTATTGGAACTGATTAATAAATTTTTTAACCTGGCAAAGCTTGAGTCTGGAGATAAGGATATTTCTATAACAAGAGTTAATATGAATGAGATTTGCAGAAAAAATATTCTATCTTTTTATGATATTTTAACTAATAGAGGATTTGAGGTTAACATCAATATTCCAGAAGAAAATTTTTATGCATTAGGAGATGAAGAGGCTCTTGATAGAATATTAAATAATCTAATTTCAAATGTAATTAGGTATGGATATGAAGGAAAATTTTTAGGTATAAATTTAAAAGCAGATAATGAATTTGTATACATAGATGTACTGGATAAAGGTAAAGGAATTGATGAAATACATAAAGATAGAGTTTTTGAAAGATTATATACCCTTGAGGATTCAAGGAACAAATCATTTCAGGGAAGTGGTTTAGGGCTAACAATAACAAAAAGACTTGTTGAAAAAATGGACGGCAAAATATCTCTTTTCAGTAAACCTTATAATAAAACCGTATTTTCTTTTAAGCTAAAGAGAATAAATTACTAGAAAAAAAGTGACTTAAGAAATTTGTAAGAATTGCGTAAGTAAAAAGAAATTTACTACGTATAAAATAGAATTATAAGGTTGAAATGAAGGAGGAAACACCAATGACATATGTATTAAAAACATACAACTTAACAAAGGCTTTTGAAGGGAAAGAAGCAGTTTCAAATGTTAGTATGAATGTTAAAAAAGGGGAAATATATGGTTTTTTAGGACCAAATGGCGCGGGTAAAACAACTGTAATGAAGATGATAACAAATCTTATTAAACCTACAGCGGGTGATATAGAAATCTTTGGTGAAAAATTGACAAATACGTCATATGAAGTACTAAAGCGAATGGGAACTATTATTGAATATCCTGTTTTTTACGAAAAGCTAACAGGCAGAGAAAATTTAGAATTACACTGTGGATATATGGGATTTCATAACAAGAAAGCTATTGATGAGGCATTAAAGCTTGTAAATTTGGGAAGTATCAATGATAAAACTGTTAAAAATTTTTCTCTTGGGATGAAACAAAGATTAGGAATAGCAAGAGCTATTATTACAAAACCTGAATTTTTGATATTGGATGAACCAATAAATGGACTTGATCCAGTAGGGATTAAGGAAATGAGAGGTTTATTTAAAATGTTGAGCAAAGAGTATGGAATAACCATATTAATATCAAGTCATATTTTAAGTGAAATAGAGCAGATAGCTGATACAATTGGAGTTATTAGTAATGGAAGATTAATAGAAGAGGTTTCTATGGAAGCTATTAGAGGAAGTAATACAGAATTTATTGAGATTAATGTTGAAGATAGTACAAAAGCTGCTTATATTCTAGATAACAATCTAGAAATAACTAATTTTAAAATAATAGATAATAATTTACTGAGGGTATATAAGTCAAATATTACACAAAAAGAAATATCTAAAGCTTTGATTTTAAATGATATTGGAATTCAATCTATTACAAAAAAACAGAGTTCATTAGAAGATTATTTCTTAAAGTTAATAAATGGAGGTGTAATAAATGCTTAATTTAATAAAATTAGAATTAAAGAAATTTAAAATAAAGGGTAATATATTTGCTGCATTGATTTGTAATGTATCTATATTAGGATTACTTTGTTTAATATTTTTTGTAGAACGTGCTGAAAGAGCAACAACTTTTAATAATTATGAAGCTTTGTTTGGAATTTTAGGTTCTATTGTTAATGCTACTTTTATAATTTTTGCTGGAGTTCTTATTTCAAAATTTGTTATTGAAGAATACAAAAATAAAACTATTTATCTGTTATTTAATTATCCAATTAGTAGAAAGAAGCTAATAATTGCTAAATTGATTATTATATCTGTATTTACTTTTTCCTTTATAGTAATATCAAATTTATTAGTATTTTCATGCTTTTATCTTATACAAATTGTTACACATACTACTTTAGAGGAATTAACATTTAAATTGTTTTTAAGTGGTTTTACAGGTGTTATTACCTCTGCTTTAGCTAATTCAATGATTTGTTTAATCCCTTTATATTTTGGGTTAAGAAAAAAATCTACACCAGTTACCATTATAAGTTCTTTTTTAGTAGCATCTTTTTTAAATTCAAATAACGGAGGATTTACATTATCCTCAATTATTGCAATACCGATAGCATTTATGGTTATTGGCATAATAATAGTTTATATAACGATAAAAGATATAGATATTAAAGATGTAGCGGTATAGTGATAGCTATATAAGTTATTTATATAATAAAAAGCAATTGAACATCAGGTAAAATTTGATGTTCAGTTGCTTTTTATTGAAATGTTAGATATTTTATGTCGAAGATGAATTCGTAACATATGTAACGTTCTTTTTTATTATTCCATGGTATATTATATACATAATCCACAGTCATTCACTGGGAATTAAATTTGAATAATTAGGAGGTATTTTAATATGAAAATAGATAAGAATAATACAGTAGGTGAAGTGGTAAAAAATTATCCAGAAGTAATCCGAACTTTAATGAGTTTTGGAATGGGTTGTGTTGGATGCCCTTCAGCTCAAGCAGAAACTTTAGAAGAAGCTGCTGGTGTTCATGGATTAGACGTTGATATGTTGTTAGAAGCATTAAATAAAACTGTTGAAGGAAATTAATACTAGTAAATTTTAGATAAACGATTTTACGGAGGTAATAATATGAGTTTGCATTTAGGACAAATACATTATTGGTTATTTAATAAAATAAAACTGTTTGAACTAAGCGAGAAAAAAATTTTAGATTGGGCAGAAAAAAATAATTTTCCTGTAAACCAATGGAAAGATGAAATATATAAGCAGTATGGTGGCCCATTAGAAGATAAACCTTTAGAAGAAATGATAGACACTGGAAATATACATGGTTGGCTTCAAGATAAAATAGAAAGAGCAGAATACAGATATGCTACTTTAGTTTCTAAGATTTTGGAAATAGATAAAAATTATATGGATAATCTTTTAAATATAATGAAGAAAAAAGGAACTCTAGAAGGAAGAGAGTTCACAGGAGATGAAAACTCTCTTGAAGCAATATACAACGCAATAAATGATTATGTTGTTGAAGGAATGCCTTGTGATAGAATTAATGTTCTAGTATCCTCAGATTATGATGAAATAATTTGGGAAAGTACTAGGTGTCTTCATAAGAAATATTGGGATTTTGTTGGTGGTAATGTTGAGAATTTTTATACTCTTAGAGAAATGTGGATAAAAGCATTTGTAGAAGCTATTAATCCAGAACTTCATTATGAAAAATTGGAAGAAGGTACACACAAGATTAGTAGGTAAGGAGAACTATGCTATATATTTTTATTTTAAAATGGAATATAAATACAAATAACAGAACATCAGGGAAACCTGATGTTCTGTTATTTGTATAATTCTAGTTTATGGTATAATATATAAAAAAGTTGTAAAATGATAAAATATGGATAGATTTATAATGATTTATATATGATTTAGAGGTGAAGAAATGACGATTTTTGTTTTGAAGTATTTATTTTTGTTTATAACAGGAGCTCTTATTGGATGGTCACTGGAAGTTGTTTATAGAAGGTATTTTGGTAAAGCAAGAAGCTGGATTAATCCAGGATTTTTATCTGGACCCTATTTGCCATTGTATGGCTTTGGAGTTTGTTTGTTATATATTGTTAGTGATTTGAGTATTGTATTCTATATTAAAATCATATTATTTTGCATTATTACAACATTAATTGAATATTTAACTGGACTTTTTTTCTTAAAGTATTATAAAACAAGATTATGGGATTATACAAATTTAAGATTTAATATTGGAGGATTAATTGCACCATTGTATTCTTTCTTTTGGACAATATTATCCTTAGTATTTTATTTTTTCCTTTATCCTTATTTTTATAACAAAATCGAATTTTTATATGAACATTTGGAGTTTTCGCTCTTTATTGGAGTTGTATATGGTGTTATTTTAGTTGATGTGGTAAATTCCTTTAACATTATATCTACAATTAAGAAAATGGTAGAGAGAACGGAAGAAACTATAGAATTTATTCATTTTGAACAGTTGAAATTTCAGATAAGCAGCAAGTTCTTTGGGCTTAAAGGAAAAGCTAGAAAGCCATCTTTTCTATTACCGTTTAAAGGAGATTATAATTTAAGGACTCAAGTTAAAGAACATTTTAAAAGATTTAAACATAATTAACCCGTTAGAGAATCCAAAAAAATTGGATTCTCTAAAATTATTATACTATGGTTATTCCACAAAAAGTAATTTAGTTGAACTTCGACCACAATATATAGCGTCAGAATGCATCAAGCTGCGGTAGATATTGTGGTCGATTTTAGTTCAACTTACTTTTTGTGGTTTAACCATACTATACTTTATAATCGGGAGTACATGTTTGACATGATGGTTTACCAGGTACGTTGCCGTTAGTAGGGTAAAGTCTTTTTAATTGGCATTGCTCTTCTAGGGCTTTTGCAAGTACTATTTCAATAACTTTTGATTCAGGGGTTGAAAAGATAGGGTCTGCCAAATTTTTAGTCTCCAATGGGTCTTTTGTTAGGTTATAAAATTCTATTTCGCAAGGAACGGGGCGAGTTTTAGTAGTTGTAATGCATGTTGAACAAGTTATTTTAGGTGTAACAGAGATACAATTACTTTTCATAACAACTTCGTCTTCGCACCCAGGATTACTCCAAAATTGAGGATTATCGAAGTAACGAGAGTATTTCCAAATTTCTTTTTCATTATTTTCACCAGTTTGTAGTTTAGTTATTACTGTTTCTATATTGTTTGGTTCAACTACAGAATTGTAGGGTACACCAAGAACGCTAGTCTGATTAAGTCCTCTTGTAAAATCATCATCTGTCATAAAATAGATAGGCTCATCAAAAAATGTATTTTGAATCTCACCTTTAATAAATGGCGATATGTCCTTTCCAACTAGGGGATGTACTTCAGTATGACTATTGCTAAGATCTTTTTGAATTGCCTTTACATTTAATCCTGCTAGGCCTAGTATTGTTGGTAAAATATCAACATGACTAGTAAGAATTTCTGTGGATGCACGCTTATTGAATAGAACTGGATTGTGGATAATAAATGGTACATGAATAGTCTCTTCATATGCTTGATACCATTTTTGATATAAACCACCATGAGCGCCTAGAAGTTCACCATGATCTGATGTAAAAACCACTATAGTATTATTGTAAAATGAAGAATTTTTAAGAGTTCTTATCACCTTTTGCATATTTCTATCAACTTTTAATTGAAGTGAATAATATAGCTGCCTGTAAAATAAAGTATCTTCTAATGGTTGAAGAGCTTTAGGATAAACTTCTCTATAGCTACGTTGAGCTAGCGGTTTAGTAAGTAAAGACTCATCGGCTGTAGGGGCTCTTGGAATTTTGGGAACTGAGGGGTCTACTTCAAAATTATATAGTGGATCAATACGTGTAATTGCACCAAATAGAGCAATGTCATGAGGATTTACAAAAGAGCAGGTAATCATCCAAGGTTGAGAATTATTTGAGCTTCCATCATCTTTGTCTAATTTATTAATTAGTTTGATAACTTCATCAGTATACACTATATCTCTTCCGCTTAAACCAACTGCTGCTGATGATCCTGAGTTTCTAGGATTTCCATCAAAAGGTTCTGGACCTATCCAGCCATTAAAACCAAAGGGTTTAAGACGATTTGATTTAAGATAAATATTTTCACTTTCTGCCACAGGTACACCTGTATTAGGATCAAAGCTGATAAATGAATCTTGTGTATCAGGTATTAGGATATCAGCTTGAGAAGCATGCCATTTCCCTTTCCAAAATGTTCTGTATCCTGCAACACGAAAATAATCACCAATAGTGGGCACAGTATTTGGATCTAGCCAGAACATATCAGGTTCAAAATCACTTTTGGCTGCTCCTGTTGTTTGACTAACACCATGAAGAGAGGGGTATTGGCCTGTGTATAAAGTTCCACGACTAGGAGAACAAGCTGTACTTCCAGCATAGTGATTATTAAACTCCAAGCCATTATTTTTTAGCATTTCTTGTGCTTTCAAAAAAGTTTTGCGCCAAAGTTTTATTTCATCATTTTCATAAACAGTTGGAAAACGATCTTGGTCAATTAAAATTATAAGAAAATTAGGTTTGTCTAAAGAACCGTTCACAATATCACCTCAAAGAATGTTTTTATATTTCACTATAATATAAAGCTTTCATAATAGATTCTTTATATTATATGAATAAATTCATAGTTTGGTATAATTGTTATATATTATATAATTTATAATTATATAGAATGAATAGCTGTGGAGGAATTTATATGGTTTTAAGCATGATTTTTTGGCGATATAAACTTTGGGTTAATATTATAAGGATTTTAGTTACTATAACTTATCCAATAATTTTTATTGGAAGCATATTAATAATTTATCTTTTCTTATGCTATATATGGGGGAATATAAAAAGAACAAACGAAGAAAGAAACTTTTTAAAAATACCTAGTGTTAGATATGGGATTTACGTAATTATTATATCTTTTGTTTTCAGAAGTGTTTTTTATTTTCCTAAACCAATTATTCCAAAAGGGTATACATATAAGCATGTGATAGTTGAAAAAGAATTGTTTACTGATGAAAGGTTTACTTCACAATATAAAAAAACAATAAGCGACAAAGAGAGTATAGATAAACTTAACAAGATTTTGTGTAGATATGAGCGAAAAAGAAGTTTAAAAACCATATTAGAAATGCCAGGTGATAGGGCGGTTAAATTAAAATTTCTAGTATACGATAAAGATGGACATACTATCCTTATAGTTATATATTTTAAAGATAGTAGTAATATGTGTTCATTGTCAAATACTAGTTTTATGAATATTATTAATGATGATAATACTTTATTTAAGGAAATATCAGATTGGATTAGTAATCTTTAATGAAAAAATAGAAATTTCTACATGTAAAAAAATTCTCAAATTAGAACTAAATATACTTTATCTGAATATAATGTTAGTAGAAATACAAATAGTTTAGAAACATTTTAGTTTATCATTAAACGGTAGAAAAAAATAAATTATATAACCCCAATTACACCGAAGGAAGTGTTAAAGTGGTATATAGCGAAGGAAATTATCAAGTTTTAAAAGTACACGATGGATATGTTGCAAGAAATACAAAAGCAGATTATAAGCACCATAGTCACTTTAAAAATAAAGGCGCTGCAATAAAGTGCGTTAGGTTGTGTATTGATAAAATAATACCAAGATATTCATTATATTTATTAAGGGCATGTATGAGATTATCAAATGATGAAAAGTATGTTGCGGAATTAGATGCTTTAATACAAGTAAAGAAAAATAAAGGACAAAAAATTACTAGAAAAAGAAAAGAATTTAGTAAATGAAAAAATGACTGTAAGTAGATTATAAAAAATTTACTTACAGTCTTGTTTTTAGTTTGAATTTAATCTATATCCGTTTCCTCTACAATTTCCGTTTCTGTTACCCATGCCGTTTCTACTACCATTACCTCTACCGAAACCTGCACCCATAGATTTTCCAATTTGTGCTGAACCTGTGCCGTCACAAGTTGCTTGATTTTCTTCAATTCGCTTAATTAATGCATCAGCATCAGCTTGAGTCATAGTACCTTCTTCTACTCTTGAGTTTAGGATATCCTTTTTAACTTCAAGATTTTCTTTTTTGAATTCATCTAGTTTACCAGCTTCGTTTGCTATGGTACCGTAAGTCTTGCCTGTTTCTACTCTTTCAGAAATAACGCTTTCTTCTGTTCTACCTGTTAATCCAGCAACAATTTCTGATGGTGAACTATATTTTGATGCAGCAAAGGCTGTTACGGATGTAGCTCCTATTAATAAAATCGTTGCTCCTAAAGTGAATTTTTTTCTTAATTTTGTCATTCTCATGACTCCCTTCCGAATTTATTTGTAGTTGTTGTTTCTTTCTATGGTTATATAATACCCAGAAATTGTGTCAAAAATATGTTTTTAATGTTCTTATTTTGTGCTATTTCATTTTTGAAAACATAGAAATGTCACAAATATGTAGTATGGTTAAACCACAAAAAGTAAGTTGAACTAAAATCAACCACAATATCTACCGCAGATTGATACGTTCTGACGCTATATATTGTGGTCGAAGTTCAACTAAATTACTTTTTGTGGAATAACCGTAGTATAGTATAATGTATAATATCTATAAGTAGAAACTGCTAATTGAGAAAGGAGATAAATTTATGCCTACTATATTAATAGCGGATGATAACAAACAAATCACTTCTATTTTGGGTGAATATGCAAAAAAAGAAGGTTATACTCCTATTATAGCTTTTGATGGAACTGATGCTTATGAAAAGTTTATTGAAAAAAATCCTGATATTATTTTGCTTGATGTTATGATGCCTAAGAAGGATGGATTTGAGGTTTGTAGAGAAATCCGTAAAACATCAAATGTACCTGTTATTATGGTGACTGCTAGAGGTGAAGATTTTGAAAAAATAATGGGTCTTGATATTGGTGCTGATGATTATATTGTAAAGCCTTTTTCTCCTGGAGAAGTTATGGCAAGGATAAGAGCTATACAGCGTAGAATTAGTAGAGATACTACAGAAGTAGCTCAGTTATATAGCTTTGAAAATTTATCATTAAATCTTGATGATTATATAGTATCTATTAATAATGAGAATGTATCATTAACTAAGAAAGAAATTGAATTATTATGGACACTTGCTACTAATAAAAACAAAGTTTTTTCTAGAGAAAATCTTTTAAATACTCTTTGGGGTTATGACTATTTTGGAGATAGTCGCACTGTTGATTCACATATTAAAAGACTTCGTGCTAAACTTGATAAATATCAGCACAAGAATTGGAATATAAAAACTATATGGGGTGTAGGATATAAATTCGAGGTAAATTCAGATGTTTAAAAATAGGATTGCGATAAAATTAACATCATATTTTACTGCAGCATTATTAGTATTTTCAATAATAATAGGAAGTGTTTTCATTGTACTTTTTAGAAATCACACAATAAAATTACATAAAGCTGAACTTGAAAAAAGAGCATCTTCAATATCTAATACTTTATCTGGTTTTATGTTAAGTAATAGTGGCGGAAGGATGTATGGATATGGTGTTTATCTTCGGTTAATAAATGATATTGCTTTGTCGGATACTTGGATTGTTGATGAAAATCTTGAACTAATAACGAATGGTCAAAATATGAGAGGTATGGGAAAGAAATATGAATATTCAGATTTACCAAAAGGAGCAGATAGTGTAATATCGGAAGTTTTTAAAGGTAAAACTGTATTTAGTGAAAGTTTTAGTAGTTTACTTAAAGTACCAACTATAACAGTAGGTTCACCTATTCTTGACCAAAATAACGAAGTTATTGGAGCTGTATTACTCCATTCACCTGTTGAAGGAGTAAATCAAGCATCTTCAGCAGGTATTAATATTTTAGCTATCAGTATATTTGTAGCTTTGCTTATTGCTTTTTTCCTTTCAATAGGTTTTTCAATAACATTTACAAAGCCTCTTAATAAGATGAAAAATACAGCTATGTTACTTGCAAAGGGTGACTATACTGCCCTAACCAATATAAAACAGAAAGACGAAATAGGTGAGCTTGCAGCAACTATTGATATACTAACAAAACGTCTTTATGAAGCAAGCAAAGAAAGTGAAAAATTAGAAAAGTTAAGACGTGATTTTGTAGCCAATATTTCACATGAACTTAGAACTCCTATAACAGTAATGCGTGGGTCACTTGAAGCTTTATGTGATGAGATTGTAACTGATCCAAAATTAGTTAAGAGTTATCATGAACAAATGTTATTTGAAGCTAAATTTTTGCAAAGACTTGTTGGGGATTTACTAGATTTATCGAAATTGCAGAATACTGATTTCGTAATTGAAAAGCAAACAATTAATATTTGTCATGTTATAGAAGATGTTAAAAGAAGTATGTCGCACATTGGTGATAAAAAAGGAGTTTCTATTGAGGTTTATAATGACAATAGCCTTTGTGAAATAGTGGCAGACTATGGAAGGCTTAGACAAATGCTAATGATATTAGTTGATAATGC
The DNA here is from genome assembly GCF_050402865.1 of Clostridium sediminicola. Lineage (NCBI taxonomy): Bacteria > Bacillati > Bacillota > Clostridia > Eubacteriales > Clostridiaceae > Clostridium > Clostridium sediminicola. The sequence continues at coordinate 116,639 of NZ_BAABMF010000008.1, read as the reverse complement.
ATTGAAATTTTCACCAGCAAATGGGATTGTAAGAATTGACTTAAAAAATAAGATACTATCAATTACAGATAATGGTATTGGTATTCCAAAAGAAAATCTTCCATATATATTTGATAGATTCAATAAATCCCGTTCAGAGCAAAATAAAAGTGGTACTGGATTAGGTCTAGCAATTGCTAAACAAATTGCTGAGAGACATGACATTGTTATATCAGTTCAGAGTGAAGAAAATGTTAAAACTCAGTTCACATTAGAATTCAGAGATTGAATAGATTTATAAAAAAATTATATTTGGATAGCTCGATTCTTTATTAGTTTTTCATATTTAATATTTGTATATTTAATATTTATTTATAAAATAAGGAAATTAGAAATATGCAAGAATAAAGACATATTACATATATTGAATAATTATAAAAATAAAATGAAAATTAAAAATAGTATAGAGATTGTTAGAGGTGGAGAATCTCCAATGGCAATAGGTTTTATAAAACCTAAGATACTTATTCCATACGGTTATAAAAATAAAGAAATAGAGCAAATATTAATACATGAACTATGTCACATTAAATATAAAGATGTGCTTGTAAATATTAGTATTTCATTAATAACATGTTTATATTGGTTTAATCCAATTATATGGATAGCATCAATAAAAATGAGGCAAGATATGGAGATGTTATGTGATCAAAGAGTTTTAAATATAACTAAAGATAAAAAACTATATGCCACTGTATTATTACATACGGCATTAAATAAGAAAAGTATTATGTTTTATGCAACATCAATGGAAAATGGAGAAAAACAAATAAAAAGGAGAATAAAAATGATTGTAAATGGAAAGAAAACAAAATTAATTTATACAGTGATTGCAGCTATTGTTTTAACAGTAGTTGGCATAACTTTTTTAACTAATAAAGAAAATAAGAATGTACGTGCAGTTGGTAATACTGTTGAAAATAAATTACAAAATATTGATGGAATAAAAGAGTTCAACTATGATAAAATTACTGTAGCAAATCAGTATTCTGTTTACGATGAAGAATTAGGAAAAGCTGTGGAAAAGTTTTCAGATGCAAGACCAATATCTAACAAAAATGTAATGGGTGAGGTTGTAAATAATTTAAAAGGTATTAAATTTACTGAGATTGGAGAACCCGATCTTCATAAGATAGAGGCTAATTTAGAACTGACGTATGATATAACTTTTTATGAAAATAATGAAGAAAAAGGTAACATAAGATTTTATGATTTAAATACGATTGTATATAAACTTAATAATAAATTGTATATAAATGATAGTATTAAAAATGATTATGATACTATAGTTAGTAAAATGGAAAATATAATAACACTTTTCAAACCAGTGAATTTTGATTAAAAAAATCTGCAAATTTTTGCTTCTTCATTAGGCGAAAATTTGCAGATTATTTTTTTACTTACGAATATTAAATTTGGGATAAGCTAGTATTTTGTTTTTATTTTTTCGTATAAAGCGAATTAATAGGAATACAGCTACAAGTGCAACAATTCCTATAATTAAATAGGTGATGTATAATTTAATAATGCTAGTTTCTACAACACAAAAAGTTATTGATGGATTATTTGAAGTGAATACTAAATAACTTCCGTCTCTTATCGTATTAACATGCTCCCATTTACCCTTATCCAATTGATATAGAGTTAGTTTGTTTTTTGTATCTGGTACAAGATAGCGGAAAGTGAAAGATCCTCCAAATGTACGTTTGTCATCTACAATTGTTGCGTTCCATTGTTCTGAGATATTCTGCTTTTCTATTGGTATAGAGGAAGCTATATTGCAGTTGTCAATCTTCAAAATTGTATTAGGTCCAAAGTCACCTTCAACTAAGAGTTTTGGCTTCTTTGAGGTATCTGATTTTTCAGATGCTAACACTGTAATTAAAGGAGTATATATAGCTTCAAGGGTTTGAGAAAATGTTAACCTGTTATAGTTAAATTCTGGCCAAGAGCTATAATAGCCTTTTTTATTTGGTATCTTTGGTAAATCTTCTTTAGAAATTGAATCTCCATATTTAAAAGGTATATTTTTTATGACTGTTTCATTTACTTTGAAGGTTAATGTAAAATATTGAAATTCATCAGGTAACCCTTCTTGTTGAATAAATGTATCATAAGCCAGGGGAGTTGCTTTCCCTGAGTAACTAATGCCATCAATACCTGCCCATTTATCTTTTACAAAGAAATTATCAGTAAACTCTCCCTTAGCGATGCCGGCAATGGCTCCAATATTCTCTGTGCCGTTTTCAATTTGTACCAATGAGTAACAGCCAGAAACATCCATACCATGTCCAGTTATACCACCTACAAAGTTTTTACCTGATAACATGCATTTGGAATAACTTTTTCTTATAATTGTGTTAGATGAACCAGTTATACCACCTACATAGTCGCCGTTTGCACTCTCAATAGAACCATAATTTTCACATTGAAAAATTGAACCTAAATCCATTCTACCAGCAAGACCACCAACATAATTTTTCTTTCCAGTTACATCACCGTTGTTTATAGAATCTTTAAGTATGGCTTTAGTTAAGTATTTAAAATTAAGAGAAGAGTCACCATTTTTTTTCACATCATCTTCTGGATCAAAATCATAGTCTATGGCAATAGATCCAGCAATTCCACCAACATTAATGTCTCCAGTAATACTACCCTGATTAACACATTGGGAAACATAGCCCTCATGTGACTTTGATGAATCTTCTGTATAATCGTCATCAGAGATATCCTCGTAGAAATCTGAACTCTCTTTTTCAGCATTTTCTCGTCCTGTTAATATAGTTTTTATAACAACACTAAATTGGTTATTAATAGCCAATATATCTTGAGATAGTTTATTAGAAATACCTTTTGTTTCAGTGTTGAGTTTTTTTAATTCATTTGATATATTTTTCAAAGTTGCAAATAAGTTATTACTGGCTTCAGTAATTCTATCACCAAGAATAGGGAATTCTTTGATCGGATCCTTAGAGGCATCTGCTACTACTTTTTCTAGCTCACGTAGTGCATAAGTCATGTCACTTGATGCATTGCTTAATAATAACATTGAAGCTTCAAGTCTTTCCATAGCTTTTCTAGCAGAAGCTGAAGCAGTACTGAATTCTGACATAGCATCCTTAAAGTTTGAAGTGGAATCTTTGATATAACCAGTCGCAGTTTCTAAATCTTTAAATGCATCTTGTAATATTGCTAGTGATTCATTTATGATTTTTACATCTTCTTCTATAGCATCAGGTAGAGGAGCAAGAGCATTTTGCATTTTGTCGAATGCTGAGTTTAGGTTTTTTGTTATAGCAATAGCGCCGACACTAAGTTCTTTACCAATTGAAGCCCAATCTATATCATCCTGATTTGTTGCTTTACTAAGAATATCAGCAATGGCTATTATTGTTGACATTCCTTCGTCCATAGCACTTTGAAGGTCCTCTATACTATCATTTAATTCCTCAATAGCTTTTTTTATTTCTTCTGTATCTTCTTCATCTATAACTGTTTGAAGTCTTTCTATAGCATTAGACATTTTTTTAAATGCACTTTCAATAGCAGGTACTGCTTTTTCTAAATCACCAAAAGCATCTTCCATTTTTTTGAATCCATCAGATACATTGTCAGATGAAATTTTCAATTCACGAAAAGCTTTTTCAAATTGAGTAAATGCAACTGTCATATCTTCGCCTGAATCCCCTAAACTATCAATAACAGGAACTGAGCGATCTAACATAGTTTTCAAACGTATACGGGTTGTGTTAATGATTTCAGTTGATTCATCAACGTAATTTGTGGTTTTAGTTGATAGTTCCTGTAATTCATTTGTAGCTTTATCAGTTTGAGTGATTACACTAGATAGTCTATCTGAAATAATTTGTGATGATGTATTGGCATCAGTTACAGATTTATCAAGCAATGATTTAAGCGTATCAAATTCACCCTCGATTTTTTGTATTGAATCCTCAGAAAATTGCAAAAGCATGTAAGGCTCCATTTGCCCTACTATTCCACTAACGTCTTTACGACCCAATACTTCTCCATAATTTCTACAACTATTGGTATAGCCTGATTGTCGTCCTACAATACCCCCTACATTGTAACCTATATGTTGATAACCGATTGTGCCTTGATTTTCACAACTTTGTAATAATCCTGTAGAGAAACCAGCTATACCGCCTATATCAGTTTGAGTAATTACATCGTGAGATAAGGGTAAATGGTTCCATTCTGGTTGGTCAAGTTTTAATTGATCAAGCTTTAGTGTTAAATCAGAACTTGATGTATTTATATAACTTTTGTTAGTGCATTGGTCTATTACGCCTAAATTTTGTCCGGCTATGCCTCCAGTGAAAGACTCGCCTGTTATATTACCGGAAATAGTACATCCTGTGATGTATCCATTAGTTTCGTTTATGCCAGTGATACCTCCAATATTACTTTTACCACTAACGACACCAGTAAATTTGCAGTTCTGAATTCTACCTCGGTTAACTCCAGTTATACCACCTATTTTATTTTTGCTTCCATTAGGAATAATAGTTCCAATAACTTCTAAATTTTTTATAACTCCAGTTTCTTGAACATAGCGGAATAAACCTAGATCTGAACCAGTAGTATTTATAGTAAGATCTTTTATAGTATATCCGCATCCGTCAAAAGTTCCACCAAAAGTGGGAATGGATACGAAATCATAATCTGAAAAGGATAAATTATTCCTTAATTTTACTATTTTATTTTGAGAATATGTATCTAAGGAGCAATTATTTGATAGTTTTATTAAATCTTCAACAGTATCAATATAGATAGTATTCATATCACTTTCTAGTGGTGCAGAAAGTGTAGAGAATGGACATATATATAGCCATAGAAAGCATGTTAGAAAGAATGCAAGTATTCTATTGTTCTTTTTCATCAAATATTACCTCCTTACTATTAGATTCAGATAATAATTTATTTGCCTTATTGTCAATACTACCAACTTCAACAATCCCTTTGATATTACCTTTTACCGTTCCTTTAATTTCTGCATCTATCATCCCTGAGATATATCCTTTTAATCGTCCGTTTACACGCATATCACCGCTAGTACTTGTGAATAATCCAGGTCTTTTTAGTACAAATCCAGTTTTCTCTATAAGTGTATTACCAAAAAGTAATATTTGAGGCAAAACACCCATTACTAGAATTAATGAGATGATTGTTCCTCTTCCTAGGCAAATACCGATAGAAGAAATAATATAATCAGAGGACAATCGACCAATAAGCATACCAGCAGAGGCCAAGATAGTACCTGAAGTAATAATGGTTGGAAATGCCTGATTCAGGGATTCTATAATAGCTTCTTTGATTGGCATAAATTGCTTTAAGTCCATATACCTACTAGTGATAACAATTGCATAATCAATGGTGGCTCCCATTTGAATAGAAGTAACTACAAGGCTAGTCATAAAGAAAATGCTTGTACCTTGTACAGTAGGAAAAGAAAAATTAATCCAAATGCTTCCTTGAATAGTCAGAACCAGTAGTACAGGAAGCCCAGCTGATTTAAATGTAAACAAAAGGATAGCCATAACAAATAAAGCAGATAGTATACTGATAATTAAGTTGTCACGGACAAAGAAAGTTGCTAAGTCGCGATTGCTTGTAGATGAACCAACAATAAAAGCCTCATCATAATATTTATCTGTTGTTTGGTGAATTGTTTGTAACCAATTAAAAGTTTCTTCGCCTTCATCAGGTAAATCTGTGAGGAGAAGCAATCGAGTATAGTTTTTACCTTGAAGTTGAATCTTGGCATCATTTAATTTTATATGCATGTCATCAAGTTCTTTGTTAAGATCTTCATCCAACGAAATATAGCCATCCTCTTTCAAGTGATAGAGGTACATAAATATATCAATAAGTGGAACGGAATAATTATCTACTCCACTGGCGATTTTTCCATATGATTCTTGATTTATTGCATAGGAACTATATAAAAACCGTGCTTTTTCAATATCTATATCAGTAAGTTCAGCAAATTGCCTAGGCTTTAGTGTGTCCGTAAGCACATAGCCATCTATGGCATCAATATTGGCAAGTCCAACTGCCGTGTCAGTTATTTCAAATCCTTCGAAATCAGCAAGAAGTTGGGCTTCTTTTTTATAATCACCAGAAGGCACTAATACTGCCATCAAATTTGTACTACCAAATGTTTCATTGATTTTTTGTTTGGCAATTTGAACATCATTTTGTCTTACGGTGGATAGTTTACTTGTACCGTAAACAAAGTTACACTTATTGGATAGAAAAAAAGCTACAAATAAAACAATGATAAAAATTGCAGGAATTATATAGCGCGTTTTAATTACTATTTTTCCCCATAAGTTGATTTTTGGTACGAAATTACGATGTTTGGTCTTGTCCATTGATTTGGTAAATAACATTAATAATCCAGGCATAAGAGTGAATACTGTTACAATACTAAAGAGTAAGGCTTTAATTAATACAATTCCCATATCAAAACCTAATCTAAACTGCATAAACATTAATGCCATAAGACCAGAAATAGTTGTTAAGCTACTGGATGATATTTCAGGGATAGCTTTACTCAATGCTATTATGGCAGCTTCTCTTGCAGCAAAATTTTTGCGTTCTTCTGTAAAACGGTGACAGAGGATGATAGCATAGTCAATAGCTAAAGCTAATTGTAAAACCACACAAATTGACTTTGAAACAAAGGATATTTCACCATACAAGAAATTTGTTCCCATATTTAAAGCAGCTGCAATACCAAAAGTAAGTAGTAATACAGGAATTTCCATATAGGTTTTAGAAGTGAAAAGTAAGACAGCAACGATAATTATAAAAGCGAAAATAAGTACAATTTTCATTTCTTTTGCAAGGGATGCAACAGTATCTTCGGTGATTGAGCTAGAAATATAAATGTCGTAGTTATCTAGCAATTTTATTAATTTATCCATTGCAGTATGTGTAATTTCGTCTTTTTCTTCTCCTTCGAAAGTCACATCGAATAGAGCTGATGCAGATTTGTAATGTTCATCGGTGTTATCAAAGGCAATTTCTGAAATTCCTTCAATATCTTGAAGTTGAGTAGTTAGCTCTTTGGCATGATCAAACGTTATGTTTGAAATCATTACTTTAGCAGTGCCAAATGTAGTAACTTCTTCCTCCATAAGTGTTAAACCGTATCGTGTTTCACTATCAGGAGGCAAATAGGATGTAATATCATTGTTTACCTTTACCCATGATATTGAAAAAATACAAAATATTAAAAAAATAGCATACACGAGAAAAAAACCATTTCGTTTATCTATAATAAAGGTTGCTAATTTTTCTATAAAACTCACATCTTTTTTGTTATTTGTCATATTTTAGTACTCCTTTTATAATTTCCATAATATTTTGCTTCAACATTTTATATGAAAGGGTGGGAGATAGCAATAGACAGTTTAGTTGGTTGTGTCGTATAATTAGACACTTGTATATATATTGTATAGACATATTTATAGCAGTGAAGAGTTAAGAGTGATTAGTTAGGAGTTAAGGAATTTTTGCTACGCAAAAGGAATCTTTTTAATCTTTTCTTTAATTAAAAGATTTCACGTTAGTGAAAGGTGTCCTGTTTTGTTAATGATAAGGATTTGTGCTATAATTTTCTTGAATAAAATGATAGTTAAAGAAAAAAGAGGTAGATAGAATGACAAATTATTTGGGTAGGGAAGTAACAAAAAAGATTCTTGCAGATTCATTAAAAAAAATAATGACTCATAAAGCATTAGAAAAAATAAGTATTAGAGAGATTACTGAAGAATGTGGATTTAACCGCCAGACTTTTTACTATCATTTTAAAAATATATACGATTTACTTGAATGGTTGTATAAAAAAGAGGCAATAGCACTTTTCGAACATCAAGAAGGTGTGCTGTTGTGGCAAGAAGGGTTGCTACAACTTTTTAATTATATTGAAGAAAATAAAGATATGTGTCTTTGCACTCTTAAATCTTTAGGGCATAAGTATTTATTTCAATTTTTTTATGATGATGTTCACCGTATATTTAAAAATACTATTAATACTTTTGCTGAAGAATTAGATATAAGTGAGAATAATAAAGAGCTTATGACTCAAGTTTATGTTATTTCTTTTGGTAGCATTATTGAAAGTTGGTTGCATGGAAATATAAAGCAAACACCTGAGGAACTTATTTCATTTATTGACCTTATGTTACATGATCAGATGAGAGGTGCTGCTTTAAGGGTTGGCACGTCAAATCTATATGATAATGAAAAAGGTCATAAATAGTACATAAATTTATAGAAAAAGAGTAAAAAAAGATTGGGTGTCTAGCACCCAATCTTTTTAGAATTTATTTATTTTTACCATCCCAAGATCCATCACTTAATACTTTGTATCCGTCTGGGGTAGTAGTATTAACAGCCATAGAGCCATTTTTGCTTAAGTAGTATGATTTTCCGTTGTAATTAATCCATTGATTAGTCACCATTATTCCTTTAGCATCTAAGAAGTACCATTTTTTAGCTGAGTCTTGAGCCCATGAGTTAGTTTTCATAACTCCATCTGATCCTAAGAAATACCAGTTCTTTTGAGAATCTTGAGCCCATGAATTTTTAAGCATCATACCATTATTATAGAATTTCCATGCTTGTCCTTCTTGAGCCCATCCATTAGCTTTTTTAGGCATAAGTGATTCCATTAATTTTATATAGCTAACAGAGTTTTCGCTGTTCAAGCTAGGAAAAGTGATTTCAACTGGGTTATTTATATTATTAATTTCTGTATTGAAATCTAGACGTAAAGTATAAACACCAGTTGGCATAGAAGTAGATGTTTTTTCAGTGCTTAGTTTTTTATTTAACGCCATTATATTTGGTAAGTCTATAACAAATTCAGCAGTTCCTGCTTCGTTTATTATGTACCCATCTTCATTTACTCCATATTTTACAGTAATTCCGTTAGGACCTAAAAGAGTAACATTCTCTAATTTATCTAAAGCGTCATTAACACTTTTAAGAAGTTCAGGTAACTCTGCTTTATAATTTTTAAGATCAGCTTCCATTTCTTTTATAGTTTTTTCTATTTCGTCATTAGGAAGTGCACTAGCCTTAAGTACAATTTTCATATAATCCATTGCAAAAGCTATTGCATCTTCATTTTGTAATAAATTGTTAGAAGTATAACGAATCAAATCTTTAAAAGTTCTATCATTTAATCTTAATTCGTATAAAGTAACATATTCAGGTTTGCCATTTTGAGTTAAGTATTGACCTCCAATTTTATTGATTTTCACATCAGGATTATATTGCTTAATAAACTTGTCAGTAAAATCTGAAAGCTTTTTCTGAAGATCTAAACTCATATCCATTACTTCAGAGAAATCTGGCTGATTAGAACCCGTAAGTTCACTTAGCTCGTTAAAATCGAAATACAAATACTCTTTTCCTAAAGCTTGCTGATATTGCTGAGGCATTCTTATTATTTCAGAAATTACAGGTTTTTTATCGCTAAGATTAGCATTTACCCATAAATCAGCGTTTATAGCTGGAATTTGTGTATTACCTGATTTTAAATTAATGTTCATTTTTGCTTGACTAGATGTTTTGTCTTTATTTGTTTTACTTTTTGTAGTTACATCAATCTTTGATCCATTTACCATAGGTAAAATTTGTTGCATCATTTGTGATTCTGATGCAGATAAATTTGTTGCTGAAAGATTTACAGATATTGAACTCTTCATTTCACAAGTATCCATTGCGTTATACTTGTTCATTGCACCGTATAATGCTAGTCCATCTGTTGAGCAACCAGATAACAATCCTATGCTCAATAAAGCAGAAACACATAATAGTACTAATTTTTTAAATTTCCCCATAAAATAACCTCCAATTTCACATAATGCCATTATTATACAATACACTAGTTCTTAGTGTCAATTGAATAAAGCTAATATATGGATATTTTACAAAAATGTAATTATTTAAACTGTAAAACATAGAAACAATCAATACGGTAAATATTGACAAATCAATTACACAGATGTATAATTGATTTGTATTATACAATTGTGTAATTCGTACGGGAGGGTAAGTATGTCAATTAAATCAAAAAGATTATCAGATGCAGAGCTAGAAATAATGTTAGTTGTATGGCATTCTGAACAACCAGTCAGCTCATCATATATCTTAGAACGACTACAAGGCAGAAGAAACTGGGCATTACCGACACTTATGACTGTTCTTACACGTTTAATAAAAAAAGGCTATTTAAATTGTGAAAAAAAAGGCCGTAATAATTTTTATTATTCTGTGATAGAAGAAAATGATTATAAGGAAAGCGAAGGAAAATCGATACTAGAAAAGTTATACGGTAACTCATTTAAAAACTTTGTTACAGCATTATATAATGGTAAGGCTATTAGCACTAAAGATATTAATGAGTTAAGAGAATTTATTGATAGAGTCGAAAAGGAGGAGTAATATGTTTACAAATATTGCTATCTCAGTTTTCAAAATCTCTTTAGGAACAAGTATTGTTATTTTGATGTTTTTTCTATTAACTCCAATTATTAACAGAAGATATAATGCGAAGTGGAAGTGTTGGATTTGGTTAATTATATCTATAAGGCTTTTACTGCCGATAGATACTAATTTTTTGGAATCACATATTGGAATTAACATATCAAAGATAGATACAAAGGTAGATAAATACATTAATTTACCAATAACAAATCATGGAGCTGATTCAGTAATAGAAAGTACTATTGTAACTGAAAATAAAGAAGAACTTCCAAATGATAAAGGTATTACTTATACAGAGATTATGTACTTTATTTGGATCGCAGGAGTTTCAATTACTTTAATATATCACACTATAGGATATATTACTTTTCGTAAACAAGTGTTACGATGGAGTATTCCAGTAAAAAATAAGTTAATAACTGAAGAATTTGAAAAAGCAGTATATCAGATGCGAATAAAAGGAAATATCAAAGTATTAGTAAGTGATAAAATATCAAGTCCGATGATGATTGGATTTTTGAAACCGATATTATTATTTCCTTGCGAGGGTTATAAAAGATCAGATTTAAGGTTTATTATTAAACATGAATTAATTCACTATAAACGTCATCATATTTGGTTTAAGCTATTATTATTAATAGCAAACAGTGTACATTGGTTTAATCCATTGGTATATTTGGTTAGACGAGAGGCAAATAAAAATATTGAATTTTGCTGTGATAATGAGGTTGTAAAGGGATATTCATTTAATGATAGAAGGGCATACAGTAATACAATAATTAATGGAGTTTCTTTACATGATATGAAAAAAACTGTATTATCAACTTATTTTAGTCAAAGTTCAAAAATGTTAAAAGAAAGATTAAAAGAGGTGTTGAATATGAAAATGAAGAGAAGAGGTATAGTAACATTTGTAATAATCACTATTTGTATTTTAATAGGAGGCGAATCTATAGCATTTAATAATCAAAAACAAGAGAAAAAACAAATTATATTAGAGAATTATAGTTATAATATAGATGATGTAACAAATGCAGTATTATCCAATGATATTTCCTTTGTGGAGAAGGTTATTAAAGAAGGAAATATAGATCTTAGTACAAAGGATAGTAAGGGAGAATATCCTTTAGAAGTTACAATGTATATGACTAATTGTGATATGGCAAAATTACTATTAAAAGCAGGAGCAGATCCATACAAGTTCACGAATAACGGTAAAAGTATATATGACATTGTAATGGATAATGACTCTGAGTATTATAAAAATATTTTTAAAGAATATAAAAAGTAGTAGAAAAATAGATCAAATATTATTTTTCTACTAATACGGCTAGCTTTAGATATTGGAGGTACGATGTTTTTACTAAACATTAAAAGAAGCATTACAAATAGTCATTTTATATTGTTTAGGTGTCATATTATATTTACTTTTAAATAATTTGATAAAGTAAGATATATTTGAATATCCTAAATTATAAGCAACCTCTGTAACACATTGAGTTTTCAAGTACTCTAAGGCTAGTTCCATTTTTTTGTTCTTAATGTATTCTACAGGATTCATACCTACTATCTTCTTAAATAAATGTGAGAAGTTTGATTCTGACATATGAAGCTCTTTAGAAAGAGATTTAATAGATATTGTTGATTGAATATTATCGTCGATAAATTTAATTGCTCTATTTATTGGATTATCACTACTGGAATTAAGAATTGCATATCTTGCTTTTGAGTTAACTAAATCAAAAATTAGCTTTTGAGCATACAAATCTATTAAAAATCTATATTTATTCTCTTTTTTATCAGATACTACTAAAATCCTATATACATCATTTGAAATATTAAATTGATTCTCGCCAAGAAAATATTCACTGGAGCGTTGAACTTCTTCTTTTATCTCATTAGAAAAATCTACTTTATTCAAAACATCTTTTAAAAGTTTATCGCTGAATTCAAATACTAATGCAGCAGTGTTTTCTTTCATATTCATATGAACTTTTGAATGTGGAGGTAAAAGTAAATAGTCGTTTTTGTTATAAGTAAACTTCTTCTTATTATTTAAAGTTACTTTTTTTTCTCCATGAAGAATGGTACAAAATCTAGAGTAACTGTATGTTTTATATTCACCAGAGAAGTTCTTTGGCAAATCGTAATACAGAATCTTTATATAATCAGTTTCCAATCCATGAATATCTTCAAGTTCTCGATCAAAGTTATTTAGCATCTTACCACCTCCGATTGATAAAAAAATATCAATATTATTCAAAACAGTATTATTTTTTGAAATTATGAGTTAGTTTTTACTTTGTATTTTAATTATAATTACCTTATAAAGATAATAACTAATGGTTGAACTAATGTCAATATAACTATATTTATAATAAAATTATTAATTTTGATTTGTAGTCTTTAATTAGATTATTACAAAGATTAAATTGATTTGTTTAATAATTAACAAATATTTGATGATTAACAATAAAAAACAGAGTTTGTAAAAATAAAACTAAATGAAAATTAAAATATAAGGAGAGATTTAATATGGGTTTACAATGGTTTAGAGTACCAAAGGACATAGTATTTGGAGATGGATCTTTAGAATATTTATCATCTTTAGAAGGTAAAAGAGCTACACTAGTAACAGGTGGAAGTTCAATGAAAAAATTTGGTTTCTTAGAAAAGGCTCAAGAAGAATTAGAAAAAGCTGGTATGGAAGTTTCTATAGTTGATGGTGTTGAGCCAAATCCATCTGTTGAAACTGTTATAAGAGGCGGAAAAGAAATGGCAGAATTTAATCCAGACTGGATAATAGCAATTGGTGGTGGATCTGCTCTTGATGCTGCAAAAATTATGTGGGTATATTACGAATATCCAGAAACAAAATTCGAAGATTTAGTAGCAGGAAAATTTCCTAAACTAAGAACAAAATCAAAATTTATCGCTATTCCATCAACTAGTGGAACAGCTTCTGAAATCACTGCATTTTCAGTAATTACAGATACAGCTAACCACATAAAATACCCATTAGTATCTTATGAAATAACTCCGGATATAGCGCTACTTGATGCTGCTTTACCTGCAAAAATGCCACCACACATTACTGCAAACACCGGTATGGATGTTATGACTCATGCAATAGAAGCTTATGTTTCAACTAATGCTACTAGCTATACAGATCCACTAGCAATGGAGGCTATAAAATTAGTATACAAACAACTTCCAGTTGCGTATGACCAAGCTGAGAACATGAAAGCTAGAGAAGATATGCATAATGCATCAACACTTGCAGGAATGGCATTTACAAATTCATCTTTAGGTATAGTTCACAGTCTTGCACATAAAATTGGTGGAGAACTAGGAATTACACATGGTTTAGCAAATGCAATCTTGTTACCATACATTGTTGAATATAATAGTAGAGATACAGACAAATTTAGAGAAATAGAAAAACAACTTGAAATAGAAGATTTAGTACAGGCATTAAAAGAACTAAATGCAAAAGTTGGTATTCCAACAACATTAAGTGAAGTTACAGAAGTAGAAATTACAGAAGAAAAATTCCTTCAAATATTAGATAGAATGAGTAAAAATGCTTGTGAAGATCCATGTTCATTAACAAATCCAAGAGTTCCTTCTGTAGAAGATATAAAAGAAATCTACAAAGCGGCTTACTATGGAAATTCAGCTTTAAATATATAACATTTAATTAGTCAAAAAATTATTTTTAATAATTTTTTATATTTTACTAACCAACTAAAAATAGCTATCATCGCGGGTCACGATGATAGCTATTTTTGAATTTATTGTAACAATTATAAAAATGTAAGGTATTTGTAAGATTGGTGTAAGGTTCTTTTAAATCAAATATTGTATAATGAATTTAAGAAAAAAATGATTTTATATTAATGAGGAGAGATTAAAAAAATGAAATTAAAGAAAATAGGAACTTTATTACTGATTACAATCCTTGGAGTATCCACTTTAGTTGGTTGTAGTGGAACTAAGAAAAAAACGGAAAAGGTTGATGCAAAAAAAGATACCAAAATTGAGCTGAGTAGAGATAAATATGATTTTTGGGATGAGAATATAGGATTCGCAGTTAAATTTCCAGAGTTTATTAATAAACTTAAGGAATTAGAAAAAATAGGTGGAATGGTAAGCTCTGATGGAATGTTCTTTCAATATGGATCAGAAGATTTAATGAATTTTTATAAGAGTTTAGATGGATTATCAGAAGATGAAGTAAATAAAAAATTCGCTGAAATTAATAAGTATAGTCCAGAGGTTTTTGCAATACTTAGAGAGGATTCCGAGGGATCAATTGATGATTTAAAAGCTAAATATAGTAAAATAGAAGAGCTTGGTGAAGTAGATGGTATTAAGTATTATCTTGCCTATAATGAAAAGTACGATAACCTAAAACTTACTGATACTGAGAAAGAGGATATAGATAAAGTTATAAGTGTAATGGATGAGCTTAAGAATAATATCGAAATATATGGTAATAAATTAGCGGACCAAATAAAAGCAGAAAAAGATAAAGAAGCGAAAGAATTTAAAATGAAAGAATTTACTGCTAAAAATTTGAACGGAGAAGATATTACACTAGATTATATTAAGAAAAATAAATTGACTATGGTAAACATTTGGACAACTTGGTGTGGACCTTGTGTTGGAGAGATGTCTGAACTTGCAAAGCTTTCAAAAGATATGCTTCCTGAAGGAGTTAAACTTCTAGGGATTTGTGTTGATGGTGGTGATGAAACAGAAGTAGCTAAACAAATATTAGCAGATGCAAATGTGGAATTTGATGTAATTATTCCAGATGAAAGTATAGAAAATGGATTACTCAAGTTAGCTGATGGGTACCCAACTACTTTATTTATTGATAGTGAAGGAAAATTAGTAGGAGAGAAGAAAGTTGGAGCACCCTTTGAAAATGTTGAAGGAGAATACTTAAATGAAATTAATAAAAGACTTGAAATGTTAGGTGAATAAAATGAAAAATAAAGTCAAATACTTTGTTTTACCGTTGTCGGTAGTACTTATTGTTATTGGTATAATGAGAGAGGAACACTTAACTGTATTAAAAAAAGCAGTTGCAATATGTCTTGAGTGTATAGGTATAGGATAATGAAGCGTAGAATAATTCAGGTTTTAAGTCTTATAGCTTCAAATAGCTATATACAGGGATTTTTAAACAGTACAATATATAAAGGGGACACAAAAGTAGTATGTGTCCCTGGAATGAACTGCTATTCATGTCCAGGGGCTAGAGGCTCATGCCCTATAGGTGCAATGCAAGCAGTTATAGGTAGTAGAAAATTCAATATACCTTTTTATGTTTTAGGACTTTTGATGGCTTTTGGAATATTACTTGGTAGAGCTATTTGTGGTTTACTATGTCCTTTTGGGTTTATTCAAGATATGTTATATAAAGTTAAAATTAAAAAGTTTGCAGTTCCAAAGAAGTTAGATAATGGATTAAGATATTTAAAGTATGTAGTTTTAGCTGTTACGGTTATTATACTACCAATGTTTTTAGTGAGTAAATATGGAATAGCACCACCATACTTTTGTCAATATATATGCCCTGTAGGTACTTTGGAAGGTGGAATTCCTTTAGTACTTGGAAATCAAAGTTTAAGAAATAGTGTGGGATGGCTATTTAGTTGGAAAATGTTTCTTTTAGTATTAACATTTGTGTCTTCAATGGTTATTTATAGACCATTCTGTAAATACATTTGTCCTCTGGGTGCAATATATGCACTTTTTAATAAATTTTCTTTTTATCAAATGAATATAGATGAATCAAAATGTACTAGCTGTGAAATTTGTGAAAAAGTTTGTAAAATGAATGTACAGGTACTAAAAAATCCTAATCATACTGAATGTATAAGATGTGGAGAATGTAAAGATGCTTGTCCTCAAGATGCTATTTGCGTCAGTTTGATTTCTAAGAAAAATTGAAGGATAATGAGATTATTTGTAGAATAAAAGAAATACGAAGTTTAAGGGGGAATGAAATTGAAATGGAAAGATAATACACCACGAGAATATTACAGCAAATACGAAAAAATGGATATCAAAAACAATCAAGGGTGGTTTGATGTCTATAGATTACTGGGAAATGTATTTGCTATTTGTGAGCCACAACATTTTCAAGAAGTAAATGCATATTTAATCATTGGAGAAGAAAAAGCCTTGCTTTTTGATACTGGTATGGGAATTTGTAATATCAGATTAGTTGTAGAAGAATTGTATCAAGGGGAAATTATTGTAGTAAATAGTCATTTCCATTTTGACCATATTGGGGATAATTATAGATTTGATGTAGTGCATGTCTTTGATGATGACTTTGCAAGGGAAATGTCGTCAACTGGTTTATCAAAGGAAGGAATGGGCAATCAGCTTGATGAAGATATGTTTTTATTTGATTACCCTAACGGATTTAAGCCTCATCAGTTCAGAATACCACCTTATAATATAGAGTTAATGCAAGATGGGGATATATTTGAATTAGGTAATAGAACAATTAAAGTTGTTCATACACCAGGACATAGCAATGACAGTATTATGCTTTATGATGATTTAAATAAGATATTATTTACTGGAGATACTTTCTATTTGGGTGCTTTGTATGCACATTTTAATTGTCAAGAATTTGGTAAGTCAAATGTTTTGGATTACAGGAATACTATGAAAGAATTGTTGGTAAAATTTCCAGATGTCAAGGCTCTTTACTGTTCGCACAATGATTTTATTGTGGATCCAGTGAAATTATTTGAAACTGAAGCAGCACTATCAAGTATTATGTTAAACTCGATGAACGAGACAGTTGAGACAAAATCAGCGCATAGTTACTTGGAAAATGAATCAGAACTTAAAGAGTGTAATTTTAAAGGTTTTTCAATAGTTTTTAAGGTAATCAATACAATTTAATCAAATTAAAAATAAATAGCCATATTATTTCTCAATAATAAAATAATGGATATTGTTTAATCCTCAAAGATGATATATTATTGTAGTTGGAAAACTTCAACTAATAATAGTGCATTTTTACGAAGTTCTGGGAGGGTTTATGAAAAAGATTTTGATGATAATTATAAGATTAATACCTACATTATTTCTTTTAGCTATGGGGATAGTTATGACTATTAATGCAAATTTAGGGCTTTCACCTTGGGATGTTTTTCATCAAGGATTGTCTAAAAATTTGGATATTACAATGGGACAGGCGGGTATTGTAGCAGGTATTGTTATAATAGTGTTGAATTATGTGCTAGGGGAAAGAATTGGTTGGTGTACTATTGCAGGGATAGTTGTAACTGGAATATTTATAGATATATTAATGTTAAACAATTTAATTCCTATCTTCAACAATGTTATTTTGCAAGTTATTATGATGATAATAGGGATGGTAGCAATTGGATTCGCTACATTTATATATCTTTGTGAAGGACTAGGATCTGGACCAAGAGATGGCTTGATGGTAGCATTAACTAAAAAGACAGGAAAATCTGTAAGACTTATTAGAAATTCAATTGAAATAACGGTTTTAGTTGTTGGTTTTTTCTTAGGCGGAAAAGTTGGTATTGGAACAGTGATTATGGCAGTTTTAATAGGTCCTATTATACAATTTGTATTTAAAATAATGAAATTTGATGTCAGCAAAGTAAAGCATAGATTTATTGATCAAGATATTAAATGGTTAAAAGAAAAAATTAATCATAGAAAAAGTTTATCTTCTAAACTTTCTCGCAAACGATAATAAACACCTGCCATTTTCCAATGGCAGGTGTTTATTATTGACTATAAAATACCATAGGTTATATTTGAATAAGTATCTATAATAAGAACAAAACCATTACAATAAAATTAAACTTATTGCAAATGTGTTGACAAATAAATAAACAAAATGATAAAATGTTTACAAAAGCAAAACGGTTAGATATTCAAACATATTGTAAAAAAAGGAGTAGTTTATATGGAGAATTTAGAATTATTTTGGGGATCTTCTATTGAAGATATAAAAAAAGGATATATTTATGATGATAAAAGTGAGGATTTTATATGTCTTATTTGCGGAAAAAGTTTCAAGAAGGGATTGATATTTAAAGAAGGTGAATTTTTTTATGATGCAGAAAAGTTTACAAAGATGCATATTGAAAAAGAGCATATTTCAGTATTTCATCATCTTATTAATATGGATAAAAGATATACTGGTTTAACAGAGGTTCAAAAGGAGATACTATGTTTTTTGAAAGAGAATAAGTCTGACAAACAAATTGCTGAAGAAACAGGGGGTAGCCAATCAACTATAAGGAATCATAGATTTAAATTAAGAGAAAAAGAAAAGCAAGCAAAAACTTATCTAGCTTTATTGAATATTATCAATGAAGAAAAAGTTGATGATGTAAGAATTAATAAAAAAGAACAGCTTGTTCCAATTCATAAAGGTGCATCTATGATAGATGAAAGATATGCGATTACGCAGATAGAGAAAGAAAAAGTAATAAATAATTATTTTGATGAAACAGGTGCATTAAAAGAAATACCTTCTAAGGCTAAGAAAAAGATTATTGTATTACAATATATAATGAAGAATTTTAAAAAAGATAAAGAGTATAAAGAAATTGAAGTAAATAGAATTCTTAAAAGAATAAATGAGGATTACGTATCTTTGAGACGTGCACTTATTGAGTATGGTTTTATGGATAGAAAAAGTGATTGTAGTTATTATTGGGTTAAGTAGGTAAAAGGTGATATCGACTCCCAATAACAAGTTTGTGTTATAGACATTGTAATCAAATGAATAATCATAATAACTGAAAAGCGAACATATATTGAAATAAAGGGATTAATATTGCATAAGTAATATTAATTTTTTTTGTATAAAAAATAATATTATTAGGGAGGAATTGATTGAAAAAGAAAATTCTATGCTTCAATATTTACATTTGACGAAACTGATGCAGAATATATTAGTGAGAACTAATAAAAGTCATATGCGTATATTATAATTTTTATAGTGTATCTGTATTCAACTATTAATAAAAAAGGAGATTTTTTATGAGTTGGTATATAGCTGTATTGAAGAAATACGTTCAGTTTGATGGACGCGCTAGAAGAAAAGAATTTTGGATGTTTGTCTTATTTAATTTTATTTTTTCTATTATTGCTTCTATAATTGATTATGCTCTAGGTGGAGGTAATACTGTTGGTATAGTATATGGGTTAGCAGTATTTTTTCCTAGTCTTTCTGTTGGTATTAGAAGATTACATGATACTGGGAAAAGTGGATGGTTTACTTTGGTTACCTTAATCCCTATTATTGGATGGATATGGTATTTGATATTAGTAGCTGCTGAAGGAAATAATGGTCCAAATGAATACGGAGAAGATCCAAAAGCAACAGAAGCCATTTAATTTTTTTAAGACACACTATAAAAGTTATATTTCTTATAAAAATTGTAATAAATTTAAAATATCTACCGTCGTGTTTCACGACGGTAGATATTTCACCATTAGTGCTATTAACGGCGTTATATATCTATTAAGGAGTTATATATTAAAGGGTGGTTTAATACATAACAAAATAGCTTTATAATTATCTTTGAACTCTACCAGAAGCATCTCCATTTGCTAAGGTTTCAACTTCATCTGCAGTAACTAAATTGAAGTCACCATGTATAGTATGTTTTAATGCAGAAGCGGCAACGGCAAATTCTAAAGAATGTTTGAAGTTTTTACCACTTACAAGACCGTAAATAAGTCCACCTGCAAAGGAATCTCCCCCACCAACTCTATCAACTATTCTTACATTATATTTTTTAGAATGATAAAATTCAGTTCCATCATATATTAATGCAGACCAACCATTATCAGAAGCTGAATAACTTTCTCTTAGAGTTGTAACAACATATTTAAAGTCAAAGGTTTCTTTCATTTGCTTAAATATACTTTTATATCCATCAAGTTCTAATTCACCAGTAGTAACATCTGTATTTCCAGGTTTGAAGCCAAGAACTTTTTCAGCATCTTCTTCATTTCCAATACAAACATCAACATATTGCATTAGATTTGACATAACTTCTTTAGCTCTTTCAGGAGACCATAATTTTTTTCTATAGTTTAAGTCAACTGATACAGTAACACCATGTCTCTTAGCTGCTTTTAAAGCTGCTTCAGTAATAAGGGCACCTTTCTCACTAATTGCTGGAGTGATACCAGTAAAGTGGAACCATTCTGCATCTTTGAAAATTTCATCAAAGTCAAAATCTTCAACATCAGCTTCAGCTATAGCTGAATTAGCTCTATCATAAACAACCTTAGAAGGTCTCATGGAAGCTCCTGTTTCTAAAAAGTAGATACCTACTCTTTCTCCACCTCTAGCTATGTAATCAGTATTGACACCGAATCTTCTTAAATGATTTACTGCACTATCTCCAATAGGATTGTTTGGCAATTTTGAAACAAAATAAGGATTTAATCCGTAATTAGCTAAAGATACAGCAACATTTGATTCGCCTCCGCCATATACAACGTCAAAGGAATCAGCTTGTACAAATCTTTCAAATTTAGGTGTAGAAAGTCTAAGCATTATTTCACCCATAGTAACAACTTTTTTCATTATCATTTACCTCCTAAAAATATTATGCTTTTCTAGCTTCTTTTATTTTCTCTACGAATTTTTTTGCAGTTTCAGTTATATCTTCCATTGAACCTTTAGTTAATGCTCCACCTGCTCCAACTGCTACACATCCATTTTTAATCCATTGATCAACGTTGTCTATGCTAACGCCACCTGTTGGCATTAATACTGCTTGAGGAATAGGACCTTTAATAGCTTTTATAAATGATGGACCAAATGCACTTCCAGGGAATACTTTGATAACATCAGCACCAGCTTCCATAGCAATAACCATTTCTTTTATTGTCATACATCCAGGCATATAAGGAACTTGATATCTATTGCATAACTTAGCAGTTTCCAAATCAAATGATGGACTAACTATATATTTTGCTCCTGCAAGCATTGCTATTCTTGCAGTTTCGCTATCAAGAACAGTACCTGCTCCAACTAAAAGTTCATCTCCAAATTCATTAGTCAAATCCTCAATTACTTTATGAGCTCCAGGAACTGTAAAAGTAATTTCTATAGAATCTATTCCTCCAGCTAAACAAGCTTTAGAAATATTCATAGCTTTTTCAGTGTTTTCTGCTCTAACAACAGCAACTATACCAGTATCTTCAATTCGTTTAACAACTTCATGTCTTTTCATAACATTACCTCCACATAGATTGTTTCGTATTATGAAACAGTGTTTTGTATTTTGAACCTTTAAGTAGATTATAATGAAAAAAAGCTAATTTAGCAAGAGTAAATTAACTTTTTTTATTGAAATTATAAAAGATTGAAAAAAAGACCTTGAATATTAATAAATATATTCAAGGTCTTTAGTAATAGCTTTTGCTGTTTCCTGTACTAATTTACCAAAGTATTCTATTTTATTTTCATCTATTCTCATTTTAGGAGTAGAAATACTAATAGCATATTTTACACTTTTATCTTTATTTAGTATTGGTGCTGAAACACAAATTACTCCTTTTTCATTTTCTTCATTATCAATTGAATAGCCGACTTTTTTTATTTTATTTATTTCTGTTAACATTTCAGCTTTAGACATGATTGTATTTTCAGTAAGTTTAACAAGTTTATCTTCTATGTTATTCCAAACTTCTGAGAATTCATTATCATTTAAGTTAGCCATGTAGGATTTACCAACGGCGGTACAATATATTGGGATTCTTTTCCCTATATAGGAATGCATTCTGATAGTATTGTTAGATTCTTCTTTATCAATATATACAATCTCATCCTTATCAATTAAGACTAAATGAACTACCTCATTTGTTTTTTCAGAGAGTTTTGAAATATGTGGTTTTGCAATGCTTATAATATCTAAAGAAGTTAATAACTTGTTGCCTATTACTAAAAACTTCAATGAGAGATTATATTTATTATTTTCTGGATTTTGATTAACATATCCTTTATAGATTAAAGTATTTAAAAGTCGATGTACTGTGCTTTTGTTTAAATCTACTTTTTTAGATAAATCAATTAAGCCAATTTCACCATCTCTTAGTGCTTCTATTATATTAAAGGCTCTATCAACTGATTGAACAACATCTTGATTCATACTATAAACCACCTTTCACATAACTAAATTCAATTGAAAGTATAGGGGAAAAAAATACAATATGCAATATATTTTTACTAAAAAATTGATTTTGTAGCTTATTTTTTCTTGCCAAACTAACTTATTTTTTATATAATCTAAATAGGTTCACATTATGAAATTGAGTTTCATATTATGGAACATAAAAGGAGATGATATTTAATGGATGTTGTAACTTTTGGAGAAACAATGGTTTTATTTAATCCTGATTCTAATGGACCACTTAGATATGTACATAAATTCACAAAATCTATAGGTGGAGCGGAATCAAATGTTGCTATAGCTCTCGCAAGATTAGGGCATGAGGTGGGATGGTTTTCTAAGTTGGGTAATGATGAATTTGGAAAATATATCAAAGCAATAATAAGAGGGGAAGGTGTGGATGTATCAAGGGTAGTTGAAGATGATAATAATGTTACAGGACTAGTTTTTAAAGAAAGATTTATGCACACTGACCCAAATATTTATTATTATCGTAAACACTCTGCAACTAGTTTTTTGAATGTAGAAGATATTAATTACAATTATATAAAAAATTCTAAAATACTACATATCACTGGAATTACGGCAGCTTTATCAAAGACATCAAGAGAAGCGGTTTTTAAAGCTATTGAAATAGCAAAAAAAGAAAATGTTATTATTTCTTTTGACCCAAATATAAGACTTAAACTATGGAAGATAGAAGAAGCTAAAGATGTTTTATTGAATATTGCTAATAAAGCAGATATTATTTTTCCAGGAATTTCAGAGGCGAAAATGCTTTTAGGAATTGATGAGCCAAAGGAAATTACAAGCAATTTCTTAGAAATGGGTTGTAATATTGTAGCTATAAAACTTGGTAAAGAAGGCTGCTATGTTGCAAATAGAGAAACAAGTCAATTCTACAAGGGATATGTAATAGATAAGTTTGAAGATACGGTAGGTGCTGGAGATGGATTTGCTGCTGGGTTTTTATCAGGAATTTTACAAGGATTAAATATTGGAGAGTGTGCTCAAATAGCTAATGCAGTTGGAGCTATGGCTACTTTAGTGAGAGGAGATATGGAAGGATTTCCGACAAAGTCTCAAGTTATGGAGTTTATGGGGAAAGAGAAGTATATAGATAGATAAACTCAAGTAAGGTTAACTTGACATAGAAGCAAAACATTGCTATATTTAAAATGTAAGGTTAACATTACAGGGGTGATAATAAATGAAAAATAAAATAAAAGAATTACGTGAGATTCTTGGTTTGACTCAAGAACAACTAGGAAAACTTTTAGGAGTATCAAGACAAGCGATAAATGCTATTGAAACAGAAAAATTTGAACCATCTATATGGTTAGCGCATGATATTAGTAAGATCTTTAATCGTTCGATAGAGGAAATTTTTCTTTTTGAAGAAAGTGAAAGAAAATCTAGATCTCAGCAAAGTAGAGGTGTAAGATAAATGGCACTAAGAAAAATTAGGCTTTGGGATGATGAAATATTGAGGAAAAAGAGTAAACAGGTTAAAGTAGTTGATGATAAAATAAGACAAATATTAAATGATATGGCTGATACTATGTATAATACTGAAAACGGTGGAGGATTAGCAGCTCCACAAGTAGGTATATTAAAAAGGTTAGTTGTTATAGATATGGGAGAAGGGCTTATAAAACTAGTTAATCCAAAAATAATTAATAGAGAAGGAAGTCAAGAAGTTATTGAGGGATGTTTAAGTATTCCTAATAGGTGGGGAAAGTTAATAAGACCTACAAAGGTAACTATACAAGCATTAAATGAAATGGGTGAAGAAATTATTTTAACAGGTAAAGGCAATTTAGCAAAGTGTTTTTGCCATGAAATAGATCATTTGGAAGGCATACTTTTCACTGATTTAGTTACTGAATATATAAAGTAATCTGATAAGATATTAGTTCACAAAGACTTGTCTAAGGTTAACTATTATACAATTTGTTGTATAAAAAACATTGTAAAAATGGTATTATAGTAAATGTTGGTAATTAAATATAATTTACTATAATACTATTTATGGTGATTTGTTAACCAGGAGGAAATATGACTGAAAATAATAATGAAATAAGATTGACTATGAGCAAAGGAAAATACATAACAGCAATAGTGATTTGTATAATTATCATTGGTTTTGGAACGGTGTTTTTTTTAGAAAAAGATTTTAATTCAAATATAATTCCAGCAATAATTGGAGTAGGTATTGGATTATACTTATCTATATTTCCTAGAATGAAAAAAATAAAAAAATCAGGAATCGATGTTGATAAATATTTTGATTTTAAGTTTGAAATGATGATGAATTTTATAATATTTTTCATATTTGTTCTAGGTACAGTAGCTTTTAGAAAAATATTTTTAAAAGTTTTATCTATATTATTAGTTATTTTTGGTGTTTTATTATTAGTAGATAGTACTATTAATTATTTTAAAAAGAGACCTATGGTGATAATAAATGATTATGGAATAAAGTTTTACTTTAGTATTTTTGCGCTAAAAGTAGACATGCTAAAATGGGAAGAAGTAAAAGAAGTATTTAAATATGAGGATACAAATGGCAAAGCTATTGGGATACTGCCTAAAAATATGAAAAATATTTTAGGGAATAGAATTTGGGTTAAAATCCTTTTTGTAGGAAACCCTAAAATATTTACTATTCATCAAAGACAAAGTTCAATGGATATTGATGATTTGTACATTGAAATTAAAACTCGTATGATTTAATCTCAAGTATTGGCAGTTATAATCTATTTTTAAGATTAAACTGCTTTAATTCTTGTTGTACTGATTTTACCGTTTACTTTATTAAGATTTTTAATTTTTAATGTTGGATTATTAACACCACATACATCCATAATTTCTTCGAGGACTTTAAATTCTTTTCTCTTAATCACAACTTCAACTTTATACCTTTTTTCTCCATTATTTCCTCGTGCTAGAAAATTATTAACGGTATAGCCGGCTGTTCTTAGTTTTTCAGCTACTTGTATCATTTTATTCTTGTTGTTTAAGAATATATCTACTTCAAGTATACCAAGTGCTAAACGGTCTTCGATTTTACCACCTATAAAAACTCCAATAGTCCTACCTAGAGCATAAGCAATAGTAAAATGAATTCCCTCTGAACTTGACATTTTAGCAATTACTGTTGCAAAAATCATAGCATCTATAAATACTAAAATATAAACTGGATTCATAATTTTTTTTGATATAAGTATGGTTTTTAATGTTGCTAAAACATTGGTAAAAGCCGTTATTAGAAGTACACCAATAAGTGCATATATTGTGCTTTGTGTCATAAAAACACCTCCTTTAATATTATTGCGATTCATGTCATTTATTGCACAACAAAAAACAACATGACAATTTTATGTTAGTAAATAATTAGTTAGAGATAAATCATTTTAACTATTAATCTATTTTTATTAAATCATTCAAATATTTCTGAGGGTTTTTACTACTAAAGAATAAGGGTATCTAAGTTTTGTGATCCTTAGATATTGGATGAAAAGTATCTTTATAATAATTTCGAAAATAATGATAAGATTATTGAAAAATGCTATTTAATTATATGCTACTCATATTTATCTAAATAATAAACTAACTTTTTCATTATATCATATGTTTAGGATAATAACAACTTAATTTTTGGGGAAACAAATAATCTTGTTAAATTGAATTATAGAGCTTTTTCTTATATAATTAGAGTGAATTATTTTTTGAAAAATACATAATAATTGAGTAAATAATGTAAATTAATCTAATTAATGAGGGGGTTATTGTTTGAACAAAAGAGATTCTAACAAAAAGGGATTTACGCTTATAGAATTAATTATAGTTATTGCAGTTTTAGGGATAATAGCTTTAGTAGCCATACCTAGGTTTACAAAATATACTAGATTATCAAAAGCTCGAAAGGTACAAGCTGATTGTGTTATTATTGAAAAAGCAGTATTACTATATCATCTAGATACAGAACAATGGCCTGATATAAAAAGTACTCTTAAACCAAATAGTGAAGGATTAACAGGAGTGGGGTTGACTAATAAACCTAGTGGATGGAATGGTCCTTATTTGGAATCTTGGCCTTTAAACCCATTCAGTGAATCTAAGATAATTGATGGGAATGAACATTATGCACTAGATTATTATAGTGATGCTGGGCTTTGTATAGATATAATTTTACCAAGTAGTTTATCCCAAAGTCATCAAAATGAGGTTTTTAATTATTTAGAAAAGATTATTGATAATGGAGATGGAAATAGTACAAATAATACTGGTAAATTAAGACGTCGTAGTCCAAGTGCTAGATACGTTGTATATGTAATAGAGTAAATTGAATATTATTTGCTAGATTTATCATTAATGTTTGATGAATCTAATTTAACCTAGTAGAAATTATAATAAGTATAATTTCTACTAGGTTTTGTGAAGTAACAGTAAAATATCTCAAAATTAGGTTTTATGCCCAATCATTCCACTCATCAAATCCTTTTCTAGCCCCTATATAAAAGAATTCTGTGTGTCTACATTTCGGACATACATATACTTTGAACATAAGGTGTTCTTCTACATCAAATAGAGCCCCCAGTATACCTCTATTATTATCTTGAGAATCAAATCTGTACTCTTTTAGATATTGCATTATTGAGTTACATCTTAAACAACTTATTGTTTTTGCATTATTATTCATAGAATTTCCTCCTAAAATATTAGATTTACATACTTTATTATTCACTATATATAATAAGACAAAAAAACTAGAAAAATGTTTCAAAAATTTATATATGGAATATCACATCAGATTTAAGCAAAAAAACCAGCAAATTTTATGCTGGTTTATGTATAAACTTCTAAATTATTTTTTTATTAATCTATTATAAGCTCTTTTTTCTCTTGTTCTTGGCATTGCTTTTTCATTAATTAGAGCCAGCGAGTTTACAATAGATTCTAGCTGACTACCTGGAAATCCAGCATATAAGTATTCATCTGCAACATTTGTAGCATTTCTACAACCATAACAGCCTGTACTAACATTAATTCCTCCAGTTAAGTGAGGAACAACAGTCATATCCACGCATGTACCGTTTGAAACACTAGTGCTAAAATTAAGTCTTCCGCCTGTTTGATGAATAGAAGCTAGATTTAACCACATAATTTGTTCAGGAAGAGTTTCTAGAACGATAATATCAGGGTCAAAATCAACATCTTCTAATGGTGATAATGCTATGCCAGTATATTGGTTTTGTTCAAAACGAGGCATAAGTTCCATTGTTTTTTTTCCTGCTTCTCTTTGAAAAGAGCCGATAGTAGATAAAAATTCACCAGACATAAGTTTATCAGGAACTGGCATAAAACCTAATGCTGAAGCGCCATTTGCGCATGCTATGTTATCTCCGTTAGCCAAAAGCTTGCTTCCTTCGCGTGCTTTCATAATAAATTGACAAAAAGTGTATTTGGTACTTGAATCATATCCATCTAGAGATTCATTTTCTGTCAATAATTTTATGCCTACTGCGGAATGCTTCATTTTTAAAATGCTATTTAGCTGTTCAGATAGTTCTTTATAATTCATAATACAATCCTCCTCGTATAAAGTTTCATTTAAGGCTATTATAGCACTGATAAAAAATACCAACAATATACGTATAGTTTACCTATAAAATAACACATACTAATTATAGATAAAAAATGTGTAAAGGAATGAGGTAAATGAAATCTAAAATTTTTGCAGTAGCATTGATTTTTCTTATGTGTTTTGCAGGTTCTTTCAATAATGTCTATGGGTTAACTGATGAAATTCATGAGAATGAACTAAAAGAAGTAGAAAAAGATATGTATGAAATGATTTCAGGAAAGATAAAAAAAATTATCGTTAATGATGAAAAAAGGTCATTATTAATGGAAGATGAAAAAGGTAATGAATATGTTTTTCATATAGGAGAACATACAATAATTATGACTTTTGATGAATTGAAAATTGGTGACAAAGTAGATGTCATTTTTAATGGTATATTAACT
Source organism: Clostridium sediminicola (assembly GCF_050402865.1). NCBI lineage: Bacteria > Bacillati > Bacillota > Clostridia > Eubacteriales > Clostridiaceae > Clostridium > Clostridium sediminicola. Next base: position 87,822 of record NZ_BAABMF010000008.1, on the reverse strand, counting down.
AAGAGCATTCCACCTCAAGGGCAGGCAATCATAATAAATGGACTAAAAGTATAATTTTCAAATACCAGCCGTCGGGAAACACGACGGCTGGTATAAGTATTAGTAATTTCATTATGGATTTTTAGTGTTACTTATTATCATTCAAATCTTCTATTAAACTTTTAATATCTATAGTTTTAGTAAGCATGCCATTTTCCTTCAAAAATTCTTGTGTTTTTCCTAATTCCTTAATGTCACTTTCTGAAATAGTAGGATCAAAATTGTATAAAGAATACATTTTTTTGACCTGATCTAAAGAAAGTTTAGTTTCTTTTGATGTTAATTCAAAAGTTTCATCTGGATTTTTTTTCATAAACTCAAGACTTTCATTATGTACTTTTAAGTATCGCTTAGCTATATCAGGATAAGTATCTATGAATTTTCCACTTGCCCCTATTACTATAGTTGCATCTAATATACCTTCGCCAGTAGTTACTATATGAGCACCATTTTCTTTAGCATTATCAGTTGCTGCACCTGCAACTAGGACAGCATCGGCACTATCGGATAGAAGAGCTGAGACTCCGTTTGCTATACCCATATTAATAAATTCTACATCATCAAGGGATAAATCTTCTTTAACAAGAGCACCTACAAGTAATTGATGAAGTATTGTTCCTTTTGGGCCAACGATTTTTTTTCCTTTTAAATCCTTTATACTTTTTATAGATGGATCTTTAGCCATTATAGAAAAAGCTTTTGGAGCTCTACTATATACACCTATTATTTTTATATCAACCCCATTAGCCGCAGCCAATATAACTGAAGTAGCGCCGATTGCGTTACAAAAATCTAGAGAACCAGCTGCTACTGCTTCTGTCATCTTTGCACCAGATGTAATTTCTGGATAGTTGATTTCTATGTCATCATTTAAAAACTCATTCTCGAAAAGTTCTTTATTCTTTTCAATTATTGAAGGCACATTCAAAGGTGCTTTAACATAGGATATATTTATTGTTTTTGGTGAATCAACTGAAACTGAACTAGGCACTTCCTTTTCGGAACAACCTCCAACAGAAGTTATAAGCAATAACACACTTATTAATATAGAACCTTTTTTAAAAAATTTCATTTAAATCCTCCTCTGAAAAATTATTAAATTTGTTTAAAATATATTTTCTGAAATTCAAGAAGTCAGTACTGTTTGAATCTCTGAAATAATTCATATTAATATCAATAGTATCTTTTAAATAACCATCATCTAAAACTATAATTTTTTGGCCTAAAGAGATTGCTTCATCAACATCATGAGTTACAAATATAATTGTTTTACCTGTTTTTGTAAAGATATTAACTAATTCATTTTGAAGTTTTTGCCTATTAAAATAATCTAAAGCACCTAAAGGCTCATCCATTAAAATGATATCTGGATCATAACAAAGAGTTCGCCCTAGAGCTGTTCTTTGAGCCATCCCTCCTGAAATTTGAGAAGGGTAAGCTTTTCTGAATTCATAAAGTCCAAGTAATTTTAAGTATTTAGCTACTGTCTTATTTATATAAGTTTTATCTTTGCAATTATTAAGAGAAAAGGCCATATTTTCTTCTACAGTCAGCCAAGACATTAGTCGTGGTTCTTGAAACACTATGGAAACTTTAGGCGATTTATTGTTATCATTATTTGTAAATTCAATAGAACCTGATGAAGTTTTTTCTAAACCACAAAGGAGTCTTAATAAAGTGCTTTTTCCACAACCGCTTTTACCAACTATAGTAACAAAGCTTCCTTTAGCAATATTTAAATTTATATTTTTTAATGCATGAACTTTTTTATTTTCAATTTCATAAGTTTTACAAAGATTTTTAAGTATTAATCCTGACATATTAAAATTCCTTTCCGTAAGAATTCAATATTTTTTTTGAAAGTTTTAAAAAGATATAATCTACTGCATATCCTAAAATTCCTATAGATAATATACCTACTATTACTATATCTGGTCTGGAAAGCTGCTCTGCATCTATTATCATATAACCAATACCAGAAGATGCAGCTACAAGTTCTGCACCCATTAAAGATCTCCAACTATATCCAAGGCCTAGTTGAATTCCGGTTAAAATAGAAGGTAATGCTTGTGGAAATATTATTTTAGTGAATTTATCTATATTACTAAAATGAAAGACTTCACCAACTTCTAAGAGTTTTTCATCGTAATTTGTTATTCCTGTTAATGTATTAGAAAAAATTGGGAAAAAAGTGGCTAATATGATTATAACAAGTTTAGAAGATTCACCAATTCCAAGCCAAAGTATTAATATTGGAATCATTGCTATCGGTGGAATATGTCGCATAAATTCTAAAAATGGTTCAACATAAGGTAAAACTTTTTTTCTTCTACCAAGAAATATAGCAAGGGGAAATGCAATTAAAAATGTAATTGAAAATCCAACAATAACTCTATTCAAACTAATCATCAAGTTTTTAGCAAGCTCACCGGATTTGAGAAGTTCTATAGTAGTAATTAATATAGTTGTTGGAGAGGGGATGATATAACTATTAAAAATATGTAGCCTGTCTACAATCATCCATACAAATATTAGTAATAATGGTAATAAAAGCCCTTTTAGTTTTTTCATAGGATCCCTTTCTTTAACGACAAAAAACTTTCCCAAAAGGGAAAGTTAGTATTTACACAAAAAAAGATTGATGCAATTCTATATCTAATTCCCTTTCAGATTAGAAAAAATCTTCTCTGTCAGATTTAGAAGTTTATTTCAAATAAAAAAACAATAAAGTCTTAATATTTGAATCTTTGTGATTATTTTAACAAAACATACATAAAAAGTCAAGGTATACAAAAGCATTATTGAAGATGGTTTAAAGTTAATGAAATTTCAAATTGTATTGTAATAATAAACAAAAATAAATACGAAAAATTACATAATAATACAAAATATTATAGAAATAACAAGGAAATACTAGGAAATCAATACATCATGTAATATAATATATATGCTGATAAGTATATACCAACCATAATTACTTAAAAATAGTAATAAATTCACCATTATGTAATCGAAATCAGCTCTACTGTAAGCTCTCTGTAGATTTAAGAATTTTTTATGATATCTAAATTAAGGAGGAAGCAATTATGAAAGTATTTAGGAAGCAGAAAAAGGTAGAAAAGTCTAAGAAAATCAAAAAAAATAAGAAACGGTTAAGAAGTTTTAAAATATCAACAAGGCTTATTAGTTCCTTCATCTTTATAGCAATGATTTCAGCGATAGTAGGTATAATTGGTGTAATTAGTATTCAAAAGATAGACGGTAAGAGTAAAGAATTATATACAAATAATACTGTTGCGATAGCAAAGTGTAATGAAATATTAATAAATTTTCAAACAATAAAAAGTGGAATAAACGAGATGATTTTGGGCGATAATGAGATTTTGAGTGATAGTAAGTATAAACAGATTGAAAGAGATTTAAAATCAATTAATACTAAAATAATAGAACTTGAAGAATCAAGAAATAAATTAGATGAGTCTAATAAGATATATGAGCTACTTCAAACTGCAACAAGTGAGCTTTCTAATTCTTTGAATGAATTATTGTTGGAATATAAACACAATGATAGTTATGCATCTAAGTTGGTGTCCAATATGGAAGTAGAAAATAATGTGATGAATGTAGGGTACTGTATAGAAGCTCTTTCTAACAAATTAGTAAATGAAGCTGCTACAACATCGGAACAAAATACAGTAATTGCTAACTCCGCGTCGACTACCATGATTGTAGTGGTAATTCTAGGTGTAATGATAGCTATTATTCTTGGACTATTTATATCAAACAATATTAGCAAACCTATAAAAAAATTAGTACAAGTTTCAGATAAACTTGCAAAAGGTGATATTGATGTAAGTGTTGAAGCAACTTCAAAAGATGAAATTGGAATGCTTACTACAGCTTTTGAAAGAATGATTGAAAATATCAAAGATCAAGCTACTGTAGCTGAAAAAATTGCTTATGGAGATCTTTCTATAGAAGTCAAATCAAAGTCTGAAAATGATGTATTGGCAAATAGTATGAAACTAGTTGTTGAGACATTGAGAAATCTTGTTGATGAAACTAACATGCTCACAACAGAAGCAGTAGAGGGTAGATTTGATACACGAGGTGATATAGAGAAATTTAATGGTGGTTATAAAAAAATAGTACAAGGTGTAAATGATACACTTGATACAGTGGTAGATAAAATTTATTGGTTTGAGAGTATATTGAATTCTATACCTAATCCTATATCAGTAACAGATTTAGATATGAATTGGACATTCATAAACAAAGCAGTGACAAGAGCTATTGATGTAAATAAAGAAGATATAATTGGAAAGCAATGTTCTAATTGGAACTCACATATATGTAATACAGAAGAATGTGGTATCGCAAGATTAAAAAATAATATATTTCAGACTAAATTTGAACAAAATAATCATAATTTTAATATAGATACATCATATTTATACAATAAAGATGGTGAAAAAATAGGTCATATAGAACTTATAAGAGATATAACTGAGGACTTAAGAAAGAAGAATTATCAGAATACTGAGGTGGAAAAACTTGCTACTAATCTTCAGTTACTTTCAGAGGGAGATTTAAGTCTTGCTTTCAATGTTGCTGAAGCAGATGAGTATACTCTTGAAGATAAAGAAAACTTTATGAAGATAAATAATTACTTCAAAAAAGCAATTGAAAGTCTATCTAGTTATGTAGGAGAAATATCTCATATATTGTTACAAATATCTGAGGGGAATTTAGAGGTTGAAACTTCTGGAGAATATAAAGGAGATTTTGAAGAAATAAAAACTTCATTAAATACTATAATTAATTCTTTAAATGACGTTTTATTAGATATTAATAATGCATCTGATCAAGTGGCTACCGGTTCTAGGCAGGTTTCTGATTCAAGTTTGTCCCTATCACAAGGGGCTGCTGAGCAAGCAAGTTCAGTGGAAGAGTTAACTGCAACTATTGAAGAAATTGCTGCACAAACTAAACAAAATGCACAAAATGCTAATGAAGCTAATAATCTTGCAGAGATAGCTAAAGCTAATGCAGCTGAAGGAAATACACAAATGCAAGAAATGTTAACAGCAATGGCTGAAATTAATGATTCTTCAAATAATATTTCTAAAATTATTAAGGTTATTGATGAAATTGCTTTTCAAACAAATATCTTAGCTCTTAATGCAGCGGTAGAAGCAGCTAGAGCTGGAGAACATGGTAAGGGTTTTGCAGTAGTTGCTGAAGAAGTCAGAAACCTTGCAGCACGTTCTGCCAATGCAGCTAAAGAAACAACAATAATGATTGAAAATTCTATAGCAAAAGTAGAAGATGGGACTAAAATTGCTAATGTTACAGCAGAGGCACTTAATAATATTGTTAATGGTGTTACAAAAGCGTCTAATTTAGTTAGTGAAATAGCCATTGCTTCTAATGAACAAGCATTAGGGGTTGAGCAAATCAATCAAGGTGTTAATCAAATAGCTAATGTTGTACAAACTACTTCAGCAACATCAGAAGAAACAGCTGCTGCGAGTGAAGAACTTTCAAGTCAAGCACAAATGCTTAAAAATGGAGTAGCTAAATTCAAACTAAAAGAATGTAATGAAATAGTTTCTTATAAAGGGGTTGAAGGCCTAAATTCAGAGGTAATAAGGATGATTGAAAGTTTAAGTGAAAAAAACAGTAATTAAGCATTTGACTGATCTTTCTGAATTAAAATATTAAGCTAAATTAAATAAGACAAAAGGATACATACCTGCATCCTTTTGTCTTATTATTTTTTAGATAAAACTACACTTGTTCCAATCATTACAATAGTCATTATTAACAATCCAATAGTATTTATAAAACTGGTTGTAGGATCAATAGGTTCAGTAGAAGTTGTACCATTTTCTTGGTTCATTTGTTTCATATCATCTGGCATTTTATTATTCATACCTTCTGGTCTCTCACCGTTGGTACCATCGGCTTTTTGACCATTCATACCATTAGGCATTTTGCCTTCCATACCTTCAGGTTTTTGACCCATACCATTTTTACCGGACCTGCGTCCATTATCACCAGTTCCGGTATTACCATCTCCGTTATTGGTACTAGGAATTTCTGATGAAAGTTGCTTTGATACATTATCTACTCTCTTTTCAATAAAGTTTAATAGACTTATGCTTTCGCCTTCATCTTGAAACAAAGTTTTTTCAAACTCTTCATATGAGTAAAAAGAGGTTGGATCTATCTCAACATAATTTTTTATCATTTCGTATACAGATAATACTTTTTCATTTATAGTATCTTTTTCTAGATATCCTTCTGATAGAGCTTGAAGATATTCATGATATTTTTCTACATATTCTTCATTGTGAAAAATAGCTTGGATTAATGGGTAATTATCCATTGAACCTTTTACTGGTTCATCAATTAAAAACTCAGTGGCTTCCAAATCAGTTAAACTTGACATTGGAAATCCATTAAAAATCATATTTAAATCCCAAGAAATCCATTCAAAGATGCCGTCGTTGTTGTATAGATAGTAATTATGGAACATACCACCTTGATAACTGTCTAGATGTATACTCATGGTACTAACAGCCAAATACTTTAAGAAAGAATCTACATTAAATATTGAATCTAAATCGCCATCAGTTTCTATTATTTTTATAAGTTCGGCTAGTGATTCATTATCATAGTTTTCCATATTCTCAGGAAACATTCCAGTATAGTCCATACCATCATCAGAGATATATGATAAATCTGAGCCTGTTCCCATGTCAGGTTTGTATAATTCACCTAAATCATTATCAAAGTTTTCAACTAAGAAAGAGTCATTTACTTGTTCCACAGCTAAATATAAACCAAAATATTCTCCATTAATAGATAAGGCAACATAACTAGTTCTAGAAGAAACAGCATCTAAATCTTGTAACATTTCATAACCTAAATATTCTGCCATCATTGATGAATCAGAAAATAAGTTATTGAGATTGATTTTAGTTATGCCATAAAAACTCTGATCTTCTAAATAATAATTAAAGTCAATTTTAAAACTATATCTATCACTCTCAGAATTAGCTACAGATTTCAAACTAGAATTTCCTTTTGGTCGTATACCAATATCACTAAATGTATAGCCATTGTAAGTTATATCTGCCATAACAATTTCTTCAGACATGGCATTAGCATTCATTTCTTGGTATACATCTTCATCAATTTGAATATTAACATCTATAACTTTATCATGAGGAAAGATTATATTATCAATGGTAGTATTATTATTCTCAGCTGTTGCACTAGTTGAGATAGTAGGAACAAAATCCAATGTTACTAATACAAAAACTACTAATAGAGTTGCTGCTAAGCTTTTAAGCCATTTCATCTAATCACCTTCAATCTAACTAGAGTATTCGCTACTACTAACTAACATAGCATGAGAAACTGAATCAATTTGTCTCAAATCATTTATAAAGTTCATCTCTTCATCTTTTATTCTCAATTCAATTGTCAATTCTATTTGTGAACTGTCAACGGTTTTTGATTTTACAAAATATCTATCTACCTTTGATTTTATTTTATTTATAACATTAGTTTCATCAGATTCATTTTCAAAATTAATTAATAAAATATATGGAGTTTCACTTTTTATATTTAAATTAAATATATAAAGTATCATGCCTATTACGAAAGAACCAACTATTGCAAGCAGATAGAACCCTGCACCAGTCACAATTCCAGAAGCAATTGACCAAAACATAAATACGATGTCCATAGGATCTTTAATAGCTGCTCTAAAACGAACAATACTTAAAGCACCAACCATACCTAGGGATAAAACTACATTTGAAGTAACTGCCATTATTACTAATGAAGTAATCATTGTCATCATAACCAATGAAAGATTGAAGCTCTTTGTATAAACAACACTTTGGTAAGTTTTCTTATAAATCTGAAATATAAATAACCCAACTATAAATGATAATAATAATGTAATACCTATATCTAATGCAGATAAACTAGTTGCACTTTCTAAAAAACTGTTCTTAAAAATATCTTGAAATGACATAAATATACCTCCTAAAAATTATAATTGTATTTTCTCGAATAAACATACTTTGATGATGATGATGCCATTACATGTCCACTTTGAATAAGACTTTTTATATGATTTGGGAGAACACCGTTAAATTTTATCTCCATAATGACGTCCTTTAAACCAGTAGCTTGTCTATAATTTAGATTTTTATCAAAAATATTTATTTTATTACTAGATGTTTTTACATTAGAATCAAATGTAATTCTTAAATTACCTACTGGGTGAACAAAAGCTAGTCTGTTATATTTAACAATTACCTTTGGCTTGATAAAACTATGAGTTAGTTGTAAATAAAAATCCTTAAATAATTGAGTTTCTTTTTCTTTTAAAAATTGGAAGTTACTATTATAAATATTTATCACTTCATTTTTCGTTAGAATTCCGGACACTTTCTTAGTCATTTGATGAACTTTTGATTTTCTTTCTAGTTTAAAAAAAGTGGTATCATCATTGTAGAAACGTATTCGATATTTGTGCCTTATAGCATCACCATTTATTTTTTGAGTGTAAGCACTGTTCTTAAAATCATCGAAATATAAACTTGTTATGTTATAGCCCTCAACAGGACAATTTTTATCTCTTTTCAATACTTTACTTAATCTATTCTTTAAAACTAAACAATCTAAATCACTAATGGTAAATTTAAGTTCATGCCGATTAGCTTTTATCAAATCCATATTATTACCTCCTTTCCTTGAGCTGTAATCGCTATAAGTTTTCCTTGAATACAATTTACTTTAGAAATGTCACAACTATATCACAGGGATATTTTTGTTGATGTTAATGTGATATGGATGTAACATAGTTTATATAAACTTAAATGTATAAAATAGATTTAAATTATAGTTTTCAAGATACTACAAAAAAGTTAAGAGTTAAGAGTTAAGAGTTTAGGACACCTTTCACTGAAGTGAAAGTTTTTAATCATACAAATGATTAAATAATTCCTTTTGAATCAGCAAAAGAATATTATTCAAGTTAGTTAAGTACTTTCTTAACCAGGTTAAGAAAGCTAACAAGGCTTAGTTAAAGATTTTCTGCACGAAAATCATCATTAACTCTTAACTCTTAACTAATAAAGTGGGGTGTTTTTTATGAAAAAGAAAATTTTAATAGCAGATGACGAAATGCGAATGAGGATACTAATTTCTGATTTTTTGACTAACGAAGGTTATGAAATTATTGAGGTTGGGGATGGCAAAGAAGCTATTGAAAGATTTTTAGATAAGCCTACAATACATTTAGTGATTTTAGATATAATGATGCCATATTTTAATGGTTGGGAAGTGTGCGAAGAAATTAGGAAAGTTAGTAAGGTTCCTATAATTATGCTCACAGCTAAAAACACTGAAAATGATGAACTAAATGGCTTTAAAAAGGGAGCAGATGAATATATTAAAAAACCTTTTAGTCCTTCAATTTTAGTTGCAAGAGTTAATGCTTTAATGAATAGAACTTATGAAGACAATAATAAATTGAATAAAGGGAGTTTAATAATTGATACTGATAAACATTTAGTTAAATCTAAAGATAATGAAATAGAACTTAGTATTACTGAATATAAAATGCTACTATTTATGGTTCAAAATGAGGGAACTGTCCTTACTAGGGAACTACTTTTAAATAATGTTTGGGGCTATGATTATGAAGGAACAGATCGTACGGTAGACACACATATTAATAGACTGAGAATAAAACTAAAAGAAGCAGGCGATTATATAAGAACTGTAAGAGGGTATGGTTATAAATTTGAGGTGATAGAATGAGTTCAATAAAAAAGAAGCTCTTTTTTCAAATAGGTACACTTATTGTTATTTTAGTTAGTCTTTTGTTATTGGCAAATACGTTATTACTGGAATCTTATTATACATATAAACAGAAGAAAAAATTAGTGGAGCATTATAGTACTATTAATTCTATAAACTCAAATAATTATGAGGATAGTATATTGGAGTTTCTTTCTATTGAGACTAAAGCTAATACAGATATATTGATTCTGGATAATCGAGGGGATATAGTTTATGAATCTAATATTTTCATGGCTGATAAAAAACTGTTAAATAAATTAATGGATATAATGAATATTAATGGTGGAGAGTTTAATCCTACTATACAAAAACCTAAAAACGCTCCTCCTAACCCTAAAATTGAAATAAGAAAAATTGAAATGATTAATCATAAAACTAGTTTTGTGTGGGCTAATGATACTATTTTAGGTAATAGAAATCTTTTATTGTTCGGAACATTAAATAATGGAAATATTATTGAACTAAGAATTCCTATTGAGTCTATTAAAACTAATATAAAATTATCAAATGATTTTTTATTGATAATTGGAGTTATTGTATTTATTATTGCAATGATATTTGCTTATGTAGTTTCAAATTATTTTACAAAACCTATAAGGGAAATGAATGATGCAACTAAACGTATGAAAACTCTTGACTTTGATACTTCTTGTAAAGTTCTTTCCAATGATGAAATTGGGCAGCTTGGAGAAAGTATAAATGAAATGTCAATTGAACTTTCAAAGACTATTAATTCTTTAAACGAAAAAAATAAGGAACTTGAAAATAAAATTAAGGAAAAGAATAGATTGGATGAGAAAAGACGTGCGTTATTGAATAACGTTTCTCATGAATTAAAAACCCCTTTAGCTTTAATGCAAGGTTTTGCAGAAGGATTAAAGCTAAATGTTACAAAGAATAAAGAAAAATCCGATTTTTATTGTGATGTTATTATTGATGAATCTTTAAAAATGAATGAACTAGTAGAAAGTTTATTAAACATCGATGAAATGGAATTCGGTGATAAAGTTTTGCATAAAACTGAATTTGAAGTAAATGACTTTATACTTGGGATACTGAATAAATATAAAAAAATATTCAGAGATAAAGATATAAAATTGAATGTAAATACCATAGAATCTATTAAAGTAATTGCAGATATTTTTATGATGGAAAGAGTATTTACTAATTATATAACTAATGCAATAAACTATGTTGATGAAAATCTTAGTGTAGAAATAAGCGTGATAAAATTAAAAGATAATATTAGAATTGAAGTTTTCAATACTGCAGATGCAATAAATGAAAAAGATTTAGATAAAATATGGGATAGCTTTTATAAAATAGATAAGGCTAGAACAAGAGAAAAAGGTGGTCATGGGTTAGGGTTATCTATAGTAAAAGCCATTCAAGAAGCTCACAATAATTCTTATGGCGTAAGAATTGTAGATAAAGGTGTTTGCTTTTGGTTTGAAATGGATAGGTTACAGAAAAATATTGATAAAAATTTAATTAAATGATAATCTAAATAGTAGTTTAGAAATGGAAAAAAAGAGATTTTAAATAAGGAGTGTAAAAAAATGAAATATGTAAAGATGATTCTTAAAATATTTGCAGTATTATGTATGGCATTTATGTTACAAATAGTTGTATCCTTCGGCTATGGAGTAATTTATAGTATAAAAGCTCTTTCTCAAGGAATGAGTCAATTAGAATTAACAGAGAATGTTCAAGTAGCAATTATGCAGAATTTAGATATTATTACTGTTATAAGCGCAATGCTTTCAGTACTATTGATTTTCTTAATTTGTTTAATAAGAAGAAAAAGTTTCTTGACTGAACTAAAAGTAAATAAACTAGAATCAAGACATATAAAATATGTTGTTTTAATAGGCTGCTGTGCATTTATGTTCTCTATGGGTCTTGCAAGTTTATTAAGTCTGGAAAAATTAGATCAAAATGCATCAGAGTCTTTATCTAACTTAGTTACTAATGGATCTTTTTTTATAACATTATTAAATGTTGGGATTATTGTGCCAATATGTGAGGAAGTTTTATTTAGAGGATATATATTTAGAAAATTATACTCTACAATTGGAATAAAAACTGCAATAATTCTTCAAGCTTTAATATTTAGTTTATATCATATGAATTTAGTACAAGCATTACCTACTTTTATTTTAGGTGTGTTAGCAGGTATAGCAGTCTATTATACAAACTCATTATGGGGTGGAATAGTTATTCATGCAATTAATAATTCTATTGCTGTCTTGCTAAGCCATACATTACCTCAAGAGAGCGATTTCAATATGATCATGTCAATAATATTTATTATTATCGCTTTTGGTTTATTAATTTTAATAATTAGAAAATTAAAAGAAAATAAGAGTGAATGGATTTCTTCAAATGATAGAACAAAGAAAGAAGAAATAGTATTTGAAGGGTAATTAATAACTAAAAACCTAATAAGAAAACCTGTAGTTTAAATATGACTATAGGTTTTTTTATTGATTAATATTATTTTAAGTAGTAGTAAACTCATATTTGCAGATATTGTCCAAAAACATATATTTTGCTACAATATTAGTAGTATATAGGAAATGAGGAAATAATAACTATGAGAAGACAGCGCTTAATGATATTTACTTTCGTACTACTAATGCCAATTTTTTTGATAATAAGTGGGATTGTATCCATTCTACAAAATTTGGAAGTGAATTTTATAGAATTTTTAATGGAAGGATTTTTGGTGTGTGTTTTAACACTTTGGATATATGTATTATTGAAGTCAAAGAATTTTTCGCTTATAACAGGACTGTGCTTCTTTTCAATTTCAATGTTCACAGATACACTTGATGAATTGAGATTTATCGTTATTCCTGAGTGGACAAATTTTGTATTTGAAAAAATATTTCTAGTTATAGGGTTTTTAATTATTACTGTTGGAATACATCAAGAACTTAAAGATAAAAGAATTGCTCTAAAAAGAATGTCAAATATTGCTTATAAAGATTTTTTAACCAAATTACCTAATAGACGAGCTATTAATGAAAAGATTGAAAAGGGAATTGAAAAAGCAACTAAATATAATAAACAAATGGCTATTTTCTTATTGGATTTTGATAATTTTAAATATATTAATGATGTATATGGACATGAATGTGGAGATAGAGTGCTTATTTATATTGCAAATAGATTAAAAAAATTTGGTACAGAAAATAGATTTATTGGTAGATTAGGTGGAGATGAGTATCTTGCTATTGTTGAAAACGTTAATAGTGAAGAGGAAGTATTTGAGTTTGCGCAAGATATTATTGAAGAATTCAATATGGTAAAAAAAATTGATGATAATAATTTTTATATTTCTGTTAGTATAGGTGGAGCTATTTTCCCACAGCATGGTGAAAATAGAACATCTTTACTTCGAAAAGCAGATATAGCTATGTATAATGTTAAAAAAGAAGGTAAAAATGGTTTTCAACTTTACAATAAAAAATCAGAAAGTATTAGTGTTATGGAAATGAATATGAAAGCTGAAATAATTAATGCTATAAAAAATAATGAGTTTATAGTATATTATCATCCAATAGTATCAGTAGAAAAGGATTCAGTAAAAAGTGCTGAAGCTTTAATTCGATGGAAGAAATCAGGTAAAGTGATTAGTCCGGGTTGTTTTATACCAATTACTGAAAAATATGGATTAGCAAGTCTTGTGGATTTTTATATGTTAAAGCATGTTTGTGAAGAAATGAATACATGGAAAAGCTTACATGGAGTATATCCCTTTGATAAAGTTTCTATAAACCTGTCCTCGAAAACTATGATGGAAAAAGATATTATAAATAAAATTAAAAATGTTATTAATGAGTCTGGTGTTCCATCTGATCATTTTACTTTTGAAATAACAGAGACATCTATTCTCCAGAATTATGATAATGCTTTAAAAAAAATTCTATCAATACAGGAATATGGATGTTCAGTGTCTTTAGATGATTTTGGAACAGGTTTTTCTTCATTGAATCATTTACGATCTTTTCCTATTAATAGCATAAAAATAGATAAAACTTTTATTGATGGAATCGGAAAAAATCAAAAAGATGAAAAGCTGGTTCAGGGACTTTTGAGTTTAGCAGATTCGCTTGATATAGATATAATAGCTGAAGGTGTTGAGACACGTGAACAAATAGAATTTTTAAGTAAATTTGGATGTAAATTTATTCAAGGGTACTACTATTACAAACCTATGGAAATTAGTGAAATTAATAAAATTGTTAATGATTATTCGTAACAGTTCATTTACTTCTAAAATATAATGTATTTATAGTAATAAACAGGAGAAGTTTATGAATAATAGCAATCTTAGCTCATATTTGAGAAGTTTTGTAGTAGGTACAGAAACAAAAATACCTTTAAAAAATGGAAAATATGTCACAGCTATAAACTTTGATAATGCAGCTACTACACCACCACTTTATTCAGTTATGGCTGAAATAAACAATTTTGCTCCTTGGTATTCTTCTATTCATAGAGGGAAAGGATATAAATCAGTATTATCGTCAAATTTGTATGACCACGGGAGAGAAGTTATCAGAGACTTTGTAAATGCTCACAGTACTAAAGATGTTGTTATCTATACAAAAAATTGTACCGAATCCATTAATATGCTTTCTTATACATTATGTCATGAAGATAAAGAATCAGTAATTCTTTCAACTTATATGGAGCATCTTGCAAATGATTTGCCTTGGAGAGATAAATTCAAAGTAGATTATGTTGATATAGATAAATTTGGAAGGTTATCTATGGATGATTTAGAAAAAAAATTATTAAAGTATAAAGGTAAAGTTAAACTAGTTACTGTTATAGGAGCATCAAATGTTACTGGATATATAAACCCTGTGTATAAGATTGCAAAATTAGTACACAAATATGGTACAAAAATTCTTGTTGATGGGGCACAATTAGTTCCTCATGCTCCTTTTGATATGATGGAATATGATTCACCGGAACATATAGATTATCTTTCTTTTTCAGCTCATAAAATGTATGCACCATTTGGTACAGGTGTTTTGATTGGCCCTAAGAAAACCTTTGAGAAAGTTCCACCTGTTTACAAAGGTGGTGGAGATGTTCGATTAGCTTCTCACGAATTTATTGAATGGAATGAGCCTCCATCAAAAGATGAAGCAGGAACACCTAATATTATGGGAGTTGCAGCTTTGATGACAGCTATAAAAACTTTAAGCCTTATTGGAATGGAAACTATTCATAAATATGAAGATAATTTAATTACTTATGCAATAGAGAGGTTGAGAAATATTCCTGATATAAAATTATATTGTTATGATAAAAAAGATGAGGAACGTGTAAGTCTTATATCTTTCAATATTGAAGGAATTCATCATGATTTAGTAGCTAAAATACTTTCATATGAAGCAGGAATTGCTGTGAGGAATGGTCTTTTCTGTGCTCACCCATATGTTGAAAAATTATTGGATTTGACAAATAAAGATTTAGAATATTATCATCATAACCATGATGTACCGCTACCAGGAATGGTTAGAATTAGTTTTGGAATGTATAATAATTATTTAGAGATTGATAAGTTGATAAAAATTCTTAATAGAATTGTAAAAAATAAAGGTTACTATATTGAAAAATATAAAGACGTTTTATAATAAAACAATTATATACAATCAAAGGAAATTTATGTACAAGATAAATATTTTATGCTAAAATAAATTTTGTATACTATGAAAGTATACATTGAAATCTTTAAAAGATTTGTTTATATAAATATCTAAAATAAAATATAAAAAATTTTCGACCATGAAGGTAGAGTTTTAAAGCTCTGCCTTTTTATTTTTTGTAAGGAGGGACAAAATGAATTCAAAAACGTCAAATTTAGTTAAAGCATCTCTTTTTTTAGCATTAGGAATTATTATTCCATTTACTTTTCATTTTGCTGGAATTGCGGGTAAAGTATTTTTGCCTATGCATATACCTGTAATGTTGTGTGGGTTTATTTTAGGTGAGAAATATGGTGCATTAGTAGGTTTCATTACCCCGTTATTAAGTGCTGTGACCACAGGAATGCCCCCATTATTTCCAATTGGAGTTGCAATGGCATTTGAGCTTGCTACATATGGTTTTGTAGCTGGAGTATTATATAACAAAAAAAGAATCAATGTTTTGGGTGTTTTGTTTATATCAATGATTTTAGGAAGATTAGTTTCTGCAATAGTAAATTTTATTTTATTGTCTTTTGTAGGAAAGACTTTTGTTTTTAAGATATTTATAACTACCTGTACAGTTACTGCACTTCCTGGAATAGTAGTTCAATTATTATTGATTCCAGTTATAATTAAAGCATTAGAAATAAAGGGAGGATCAGTATTAGATGGATAATAAAAAGTTTTTTAATGAAATGGCTGAAAAATGGGATGAAACAGTGTACCATGATGATACAAAACTTAATAAAATAATGGAATTAAGTAAGGTTTCAAAAGATACAAAAGTACTTGATATAGGGACAGGAACTGGAGTGTTGATTCCCTATTTATTGAAGAGAAATGTTCAGTCAATAGATGCTGTTGACCTTTCAGAAAATATGATAAAAGTTGCTAAGAGTAAATTTCATGATGATAGAATTAATTTTCATATTTGCAACATAATGAACTTCAAAAATAACGGATATGATTATGCTTTTATATATTCAGCTTATCCTCACTTTCCTGACAAAGAAAAATTGATAAAACATATTCATTCATTATTAAATAAAGATGGAAAAATAATCATTGCACATTCTCAAAGTAAGGAACAAATAAATGCTCTTCATAAAACCAAGGATTCTGTAAAAGAAGATAGACTACCATCAGCTGAAATAACTACATCGTTAATGAAAAATTATTTTAAAATTGATAAAGTTATTGACAATGAAGAAATGTATTTTATTTTGGGAATTAAAAAAAATTAAATACTCCAACCACTAGAACTATTATATTCTGCTCTGTACCATTTTCCGTCAACTTGTCTTATACCAGAAAGACTTTCCCAGGCTGACGGGCTTTTTATTTTTATTATTACTAGTCCAGTTTCTGAAGTACTTCTATATAGATAATAATTCTTATCAGTTGTACTTGGATCTGGAAATTTTGATAAGCCTGCTTGTTTTACTATTTCATCTTTCAATCCAGGAATATAATCAGATATTAAATAAGTAGATTTACCATTATAACTAAAAAAATGATTATCTGAATAATCAAAAGATAAAGTTGCCTTATTACTATTTAACATAGACGCAAGTGCATCAGCTATAGCATTTCCTTTACCTGAATCAGTATTTAAATCATAAATAGTTTTAGTTTTTTTATTATTAAAATCGGGAATATGATCTAAATATTCAGGAACTAGTTTGCTTTCTAAAAGCTCTTTATTATTCTTAGCATACTTTTCTATTTCATCACTATCTAAACTATCCATATTAAATAAGTTGAAATCTTCACTTTCTTCTAAATCACCACTAGTCATAGCTAGTCTAGCAGCATCCATTAAAATTTTAATATCAGCTTTTTTGGCAACAGATTTAGCTTCTTCTTTAAATTTATTAAAATTAGGAATAACTACTACTGATAAAATTCCCATAATAGCTAAAACAATTACTAACTCTACTAAAGAAAATCCTTTTTTTCTATCCATATTCAATCTCCTAACGATTATAACTAATTATAGAAAATAACACAATTGATTCTATTTTATATATTTCTTTGGTATTATTCAAGGTTTTTTATAGTTAAAATTCAAAATATGTATTGATTGTATAGAAGACTTCAATTTATCAGTATAGTATAATAAGCACAGCAGATATATTTATAAGTTGTACTGGGAGGAGATAAACTACATGTATACTACTAACATACTTCTAGTAGAAGATGATGAAAGAATAAGAGAAATTATTAGAAAATATATAGAAAGAGAATCTTTTGTATTATTCGAAGCTGATACTGGAGAAAAAGCTTTGAGTGAGTTAGATAAAAGAGAATATAACCTTATTATATTAGATGTAATGTTGCCAGACTTAGATGGATGGACAATATTAAGAAATATTAGAAAGTATATGGATGTTCCTGTAATTATGCTTACAGCAAGAAGTGAAGAGGATGATAAAATATTTGGATTTGAATTAGGTGCTGATGATTATGTGACTAAACCTTTTAGTTCAAGACTACTATTAGCAAGAATGAAGGCGTTACTAAAGAGAAATAGTGAATCTTCAATAAAAAGCACACTAGAGATAAATGGAATAACAATAAATAAAGAATTTAGGCAAGCGTTTATGGATGGAAACAAGTTAGACTTAACTCCAATTGAGTATAGTTTGCTTTTATATTTTGCTGAAAATAGTAATATTGCCTTATCAAGAGGTAATATATTAGATGCCGTTTGGGGATATGATTATTATGGAGACGAAAGAACTGTAGATACTCACGTGAAGAGACTACGAAAAAAGTTATCTTATAAAAGTAAGTTAGTTGAAACAGTAAGAGGGTATGGATATAGGATGGTGAAAGAACAGTGAGAAGATCTATTAGTTTAAAAATCTTTGTTGTATTTATAGCTTTTACATTTAGTTTGTTTTTATTTATAGGTTTGACTACAAAGTTTTTTCTTCCTAAGTATTATAAGAGTGAGAAAATAGCATCAATTAAAGAATACACTACAAAAATTACTAATATCTATGATGCAGATGATAATAATAGTATAAGTAAAGTGAAAGACTTATTTGACCACATGCAAAGCGAAATAGGGGGAGATATTTATACTGTTGATAAAAATGGCACAATTAAAGGTGCAGGTAAACTAAGAAGAAAACATGAAGATACATACACTATAAATGGAAATGTTTTTCAATATCAATTTACCAATAAAATGGGGATTGATATATATATATTTGGGGTAAGGGTTGGAGAAGATTATTTATTATATGAAGTTTCTATCGAATCTCTTGATAATGCAGTAGATATTATGCTTAATTTTTTTATTTATATTTTAATGGTAAGTCTTATATTATCCATTATTGGTGCTTATTTTATTTCAATTAAGATATCAAAACCAATTAAAAATTTAAATAATTTAGCTCTACAGATGAAATCAAAACAAATTAAGTCAATTATGAATATCGATAGAAAAGATGAAATCGGCCAGCTTAGTAATTCTTTGAATTTGTTATACGAAGAGCTGCTTTCAAATATCCAAAGATTAGAATCCGAATTAAAAAAAGAAAGATCTGTAGAGAAGCTTAAAAAGCAGTTTCTAGCACAAGCAACTCATGAATTGAAAACACCTATATCAGTTATTCAAGGATATTCGGAGTTAGTTTATGATGGTATGTATAAGAGCGAAGAAGAAAAAGAAGGGTATATTGAAAATATTATTAGGGAAACAGAAAGTATGAGTACTCTTATAAATGATGTTTTAGATTTTTCAAAAATAGAAAATGGATTTTTTACTATTCACAGAGAACAAGTTTATATAAACTCTTGGCTGAATAAGATTTCAACAATATTTAGAGAATATGTTAATAGTAGAGGATTTGAAATGGTTACTAGTAATACGGTAGGCGATTTATCTATAAATATTGATCCACTAAGAATGGAGCAAGTCGTCAAGAACTTGCTTTCAAATGCTTTGGAACATTCAGATAAAAAAATTATTCTAAATGCTTATAATTTAAATGATAAATTAGCAATTGAAGTTATCAATACTGGATGTAAAATTCATGAAGAAGACCTTCCTTTTATTTTTGATAGTTTTTATAAAAGAAAAGGAAAGAAAACAGGAACTGGGCTAGGCCTTGCAATAGTAAAACAAATTATCATACAGCACGAAGGTGATTTTAGGGTAGAGAATCTAGAAGACGGTGTTAAATTTAGTGTGATTGTATAGAAGCATATATAGCTATAAAGATATTAAAACTTTTTAGCTATATATGCTTTTGATTTTTTACATATTGTTGTCACAAATTCGCCATATAAGGTTAGTAATATTTACTTAAAGAATAAGAAAGAGATAAATGTATGCAGTAGTTTATCTCTATATGGGAGGTAAATATGAATAAATCAAAAAAAATAAGATTATTTAGTCAGATATTTTTCTTTGTTTTAGTAGGATTTATAGCTTTTAATCATTATTTAAGTGAAATAGGAAGAACAATACCCTTAATAGGATCAGCATCACTACATGCTATATGTCCATATGGTGGCGTTGAAACATTTGTATCTTTAATTAGCTATGGTGTTTTTGTTAAGAAAATTCATTCATCAGCATTAGTACTTACAGGTATTATATTAGTTTTAGCAATAATAGTTGGACCAGTAGTATGCAGTTATATTTGTCCACTTGGAAGTGTTCAAGAATGGATAGGCAAAATTGGTACAAAAATTTTCAAGGAAAGATATAATACGTTTGTTCCCAAAAAATATGATAAATTCTTAAGATTTACTCGATATTTTGTTTTAGTATTTACTGTTTATTTAACAACTAATTCATTAAAGTTAATATTTTTAGAGGTAGATCCATATTATGCTTTATTTAATTTTTGGTCAGATGAAGTTACTTTAGGTGGAATAATAGTGTTAGTAGTAATTTTATTATCATCATTATTTATAGAAAGACCTTGGTGTAAATATGCTTGTCCTTTTGGAGCGCTAGTGGGATTAACTAATCTATTTAGTATTTTTAAGATTAGAAGAAATAAAAATACATGCATTGATTGTAAGAAATGTGATTTAATTTGTCCTATGAATATTGAGGTATCAACTAAAGAAGTAATTTTAGATCATCAGTGTATAAGATGTGGAAAATGTACATCAGAAGAAGAGTGTCCTGTGGATAATACAGTTAATTTAACAATAAAAGGCTTTGAGGAGGGGAAATAATGAAGCTAAAAAGTAGTCTATTAATTTTAATAATTTTTGTAGTCTTGTTTGGAGGAATTTTAGTATCTAAATCCCTAGGCTGGTGGCAAACAGAATCTTCAAAACAACCTAAAATAATTACTTCAGGTAAATTTGAAGGCATGCCTGACCCAGAAGATATTAGAGGATCTTATTCTTTTAAAGATATAGAAAATGCATTTGGTGTAAAATCTAATTTGTTAGCAGAGGCTTTTAATATTGATACAGTTTCACCTGATGAATTAAAGGCTAAAGATTTAGAAAGTATTTATTCAGATTTAGGAGATGATATTGAGATAGGGACAGGAGCAGTTAAATTGTTTGTATCTTTTTATACAGGATTGCCTTATGAAGGATATGATTATCTTCCAACTTCAGCTATTGATGTTCTAAAAGAAGAAGGTAAATGGACAAGTGAAATGGAAAATTTGTTAGGAGATAGAATAGTTGAATTAAAGGAAGAAAATAGAATAGCTACTATAGATAAAGATGAATCTAGTCAGGAAGAAGATCATGATGATGAAATAGCAGTTAAAGGTAAAACAACTGTAAGTGAAGTAATATCTTGGGGTATAGATAAAGAAACTATTGAAGAAATTGTAGGTATTGAAATTCAAAATGTTAATTTAACAGTTAGGGATATATGTCAAGAAAATGGAGTATCTTTTTCAGGAATAAAAGATCAATTGAATAGTTTATTGGAGCAATAAATATCTGCCGTCGTGAAACGTCACGGCAGATATTTTTTATGCAACTACATCAACCTTTTTTAATCTACCAATTGTAAGACAAGAGAATAAAATAGTGAAAACGGCATTCATAAATAAAAATTGAATCATACTAAAAGTATTCAATCCTTTTTGACTGATAACACCCATTCCGATTGTGAGAAGAGAATGAGGAAAAAACATACCCAATTTCAGTAGATACATACCTAAACCCATAAAAACACAGCAAATACTTATACCAATAGGAGTTGCAAAACTTCGGATACGTATGGATAATCCCAGTTGTAGAGATGCTATTGTAATAGTTGCTAACCAACCTCTTAATGTCCATCCTAAGATTTCTATAGGAATTTGTGAAGATAGTCCCATTATTTTACCTGAACAGAAATATAAGAATATTAAGAAAATCTGTACAGTGAAAAGTAGTATTGTAACAATTACTAGTTTCGAAATAAATATCCACTTAATTGGAATTGGAGAAGTCATTATTGTGTTCCAGTTTTTGTTCATATGTTCTAGTCTACATACATAAGAACAACAAATAGCAATGAGAATAGGAAGAAAGAATTCGCCATAAAATAAGCTTACTTGTGTCCATAGACTATACCATTCATTTTTTAATACTCCTTGGTTAAAGTAGAAATTAAAGTTACCAAATAAAACACTTATAATTGGAAGCGTAATAAGTACAATCCATATAAATGAATGACGTAACTTTAACCATTCAGCAGTAAGAATTTTTTTAAACATAATAAGTCCTCCTTATACTTCTTTTTTAGAAATATGAATATTTCCAATAATATAAAATATTAAAGTCATTGCCACAGCTATAGATAGTTTTTCTACACCAGGATTTTTAATAGTATATTGTATTGATGAATTTATAAATTGATATTTAACAGGAGATAGATAAGTGTAGTAAGACCAAATTAGTATAGGACGTATAATCAAAGGTAATAAATCTGATACTAATCCAATAAAACCACCAACCATTCCTAAACAAAGGGCAAATGCCTGATTCTTAATTGATGAACTTACCCATTGTTGTAATGCTAGTATTGCCATACTTGTAAGCATTGTACCTCTAATGAAACTGACAAATAGAGGGATAGATAATATGTCTGAGAAGGATTTTAAACTCCCGAAAACACCTATAGCAAGGGCTTGTAAGATAATAGCATAAAGCATAAGTGCACATGAACAAATATATTTAGATAAATATATTTGTCTAGGATGTAAATTCGAGCATATTAATAGTTTCCAAGTACCACCTTTATATTCCATATCCCATATACGTGAAGCAACAATTGCAGAAATAATTGGCAAAAAGAAACCATTCATAGAGGTTATCATGTAGAATAATCCATGCCATTCATTAATACTGGGGTCACTGGACATATATTTACTAGTGGCCATAAAAGCCCATAAGAGTTCTATGCTCAAAAATGCGGTTATCATTATAAATATTTTTTTACGACGTAGCTTAAAAAATTCTAGGATTACAGCGTTAATCATAGACTTCGCTCCTTTCCAGTAAGTTCAAGAAAGTAATCCTCCAAACTTTTTCTTTTTTCTTCAATGCGGGTAACATTTATTTCATTTGTTATAAGTAGTTTATTCACATATGCTACTTGAGAATTTTTTAGGTTTTCAAAGATTAAACGATCATCATTCTGTACAGGCATATATCCAGCTCTAAGCAATATTTTATTGGCTGATTTATTATTTTCAGTTTTTATAGAAATATAAGATTTGCTTTTTGTATTCAGTGAGTCCATACTACCTTGGAATAGAAGATTCCCATCGTTTATGATACCTACTGAGGTAGCCATTTGTTCAATTTCTGATAGAAGATGAGTTGAAATTAAAACAGTAATCCCATAACGTTGAGGTAAAGATTTGATAAGTTCTCTAACTTCTCTAATTCCGTTTGGGTCTAGGCCATTTGTAGGTTCATCAAGTATTAGAAGTTTTGGGAAATTTATTAGTGCCATTGCAATTCCAAGACGTTGCTTCATTCCTAAGGAATAGTGCTTAACTTTTTTGCTTTTCTGATTTTCTAGGCGAACAATTTTTAAAGATTCGTTAATATTTTTATTAGGTACATTTCGTAGACGTTGTATTACGCGCAAGTTTTCTAAACCTGTTAAATGACCATAGTAGGATGGAGATTCAATTAGTGAGCCAGTTTGGTTTAAAATATATTCGCGGTTTTTATTTAAATTCTTTCCTAAAATCGTTACATTTCCTCTAGTTGGTTTAGCTAGACCCAAGAGCATTTTAAGTGTAGTGGATTTTCCAGCTCCGTTTGGTCCAAGAAATCCATAAATATCCCCTTCGTAAACACTCATATTCACTTTGTTGACTCTGTAAGTGCCATTATAACTTTTTGACAATTTGTTTGTTGATACTATTGTATTCATTGATATTTCAACTCCAATCTTTATATATATACTAGGTTAATTACCTTACTAAAAACTGAAGCTAGCCTTACGATAACCTTAAATATTTTTATATAAGGAAAATTTTATCAAAATACTATAATATTTATGTATAATAAAAGTAGGTGATTAAATATGGAAAATATAAAGAATAGAAAAATACTTATTGTTGATGATGAATTTGAAATAAGAAAAATGGTGGAGAGTTTTTTACGAAAAGAAGGATTTACACGAATATATTTTGCTGCAAATTGTGAAGAGGCGTTAACAGTTTGTCGTTCAAATAGTATACATATTGCAATTCTAGATGTTATGTTGCCAGATGGAGATGGATTTCAGTTACTTTCTTCAATAAGGCAGTTTTCTCAAATGCCTGTACTTTTTCTAACAGCTAAAGGAGACGATCAAGATCGGTTATTAGGATTAGGTCTAGGCGCAGATGATTATATTGTTAAGCCTTTTTTGCCACGAGAGCTTATTCTTAGGCTTACTGCTATACTTAAACGTGTTTATACAACTACTATGATTGAACAATTACCAGTTTTTATGGTTCAAGGAAGTACTATTGATTTGGAGAGTGCTGTAGTACATGGTAATAGAGGAGACAAATCATTGACCGCTAAGGAGCACAGAATTCTTCTCAAATTATATGAAAATAGAGGTCGTATTGTTATAAGTGATACTTTATGTCAGGCAGTTTGGGGAGATGATTATTATGGTTATGAAAATACTTTGATGGTACATATTAGACGAATCAGAGAGAAAATAGAAATAAATCCGTCTAAGCCCAAAAGTCTTCTTACTGTTAGAGGTCTAGGGTATAAATTATTGGTTGAGGAACGATAAAATGGAAGGTATCACACGAATACTAAGGAAATTTATTTATATAACAGTATTAATATGCTTTATTTTATTTCTTCTCAATTTTATTATATTAGGTATTTTTGTATTCAAGGGGAGTAGCAGGGGGCAATCACCAGAAGAAGTAGTTCAAAATATAGAGGCTGAACTTGATTATAAGGATACAGATTATGTTTTAGGTGATAAAGCAAAAAAAATGTTGGTAGATAATAATGCATGGGCAATGCTTATAGATGTAAGGGGTAAAGTAAGGTGGAATTATAATTTACCACAGGAAATTCCTCTTACTTATAATTTGATTGATATAGCAAAGTTTTCACGAAATTATTTATTAGACTATCCTGTTTTTATTTGGGAGCATAATGATGGCCTTGTTGTTATTGGTTATCCCAAAAATAGTCTTGCAAGATATTCTGTATATTATCCAATAAATTGGATAAGAAGATTACCAATAAGGATATTTATTTTGTTTATAGTAAATGTTTTATTAGCTTTATTTATATCAATTCTGATGGGGGTTAGGGTAACTAAATCTGTAAAACCTCTTATTGTAGGAATACATGCTCTTGCTAATGAAGAGTCTACTTTCGTTGATACAAAAGGTATTTTCTGTGAACTTGCAAAAAGTATCAATCGTACGTCAAATATGTTGCAAGACAAAAATACTGCCCTTAAATCGAGAGATGAAGCACGTTCCAATTGGATTGCAGGTGTTTCACATGATATTAGAACTCCTCTTTCTATGGTTCTTGGTTATTCTAGTGAACTGGAGGAAAATGAAGTTTTACCTAAAGAGCAGAGGGAACAGGCAAGCATTATTAGAAAACAGGGGGAAAAACTTAAATCACTAATTAGTGATTTAAACCTTGTATCCATGTTGGAATATGAAATGCAGCCATTAAACTTAAAAACTATTAGATTGTCAACACTTGCAAGGCAAGTTGCTTCAGAGTTTCTTAATAATGGATTAGATGAAAGATTCACAATAAACTTGGATATTCCTATAGAGCATATCAAAGTACAAGCTGATGAAAAATTACTTTTTCGGGCAATAAACAATTTGGTTCAAAATAGCATTACTCATAATCCGGATGGATGTGAAATTTTATTAAAAACATGTATTCTCTCAGATGAGACAACATGTTGCTTTATTGTAGGAGATAATGGAACAGGAATATCTCAGGATGTACTTCTTCATTTAAAAGAACTTCCATATTCTCTAAGCAAAAATAATATTACTAATAATGGGCATGGGTTAGGTATACCAATGGTTGCAAGGATTATTAAAGCACATAAAGGTCAGTTTTTATTGGAAAGTAGTGTTGGAAAAGGTGTAAATGCAGTGATTAAACTTCCACTAACATAATATTTATATAATCAAAGGATGGATATTATATGAAAGATTTGATTGAAGAAAAAATGAATAAAACTATTATTGCAAGAGATTATGAGATGAATTCTGTAAAAAAGCATTTTGATCGGGTTTTAGAAGATAATACAGCAGTTGTTTTCATAAAGGGGGGACCTGGTATTGGAAAGACTTTTTTTGTAGAACACGTTGTAAGAGAATTGGCGAGCAATGATGTAACTTTTGTATATGGGAAAAATATACAAAACAATAAAAGACCTTTCATAGCTATATCTGAGATTATTGAGGAAATGACAAAGCATGTATTAACTTTACCTTATGAACAATTAAAAAATATAAAAAGTACTATATCGAAAGTACTAGGTGATGATATTGAAATCATAACAACTATTAGTCCCTTATCAAGAAAACTTTTCCCAAAGCATAAATCAATTAATATTGACAATTACGAAAAACTAAAATATCGTATAAAAAAAGTATTATATCAATTTTTATCAACTATTTCAGAGGCTTTATTTCCATTGATTATATTTATTGATGATATACAATGGATAGATAAACCTTCTTTTGAATTGATAGAAAGTATTTGTAAGGATAGTGAAGGATTAAATTTAATGCTTATACTAGCTTATAGAGATAATGAACAGGAGTTTTTAGATAAGGTAAAGACACTAACCAAAATCAAAAATATACAAAATCGTTCTTTGAGTATTATATTACAACCATTAACAGAAAGACATATTAAAGAATATATAAACCTAGTTTTGGGTAAAAGAATTGAAAACTCCGATTACTTAGTAAGAATAATTTATGGGATAACTTCTGGAAATCCTTTTTACATAAAAACTCTGTTAGATATTTTTGTTGAAAAAGATATCTTGGCTTTTCTCTCTAATAAGGAAAAATGGATAGTTAACTTCCATAATATGAATAAGTTTACTCTACCTAAAGATATAGAACAAATGATTTATGGCAAAATAACAATGCTAAGTGATAGTGAAAAAGCTATTCTCCAAATAATAGCTTGTTTTGATGGCAAGGCAACCTACTCTCAAATAAAGGGAATAATAGACTGCGATGAAATTTCTCTTAAAGCAGAGTTGAAAAAATTATGCGAAAGAGCATTTATAGTACCTAAAACTTTGAGTGATTTTGAGCAGCAGATTATTAGATATGATTTTATACATGATATTCCTTTAGAAGTTGTATATAAAGATATTGCTATTAAAGAAAGAGAAGATATCCATTATAAGATTGCTAAAACTATTCTTTTTACAGATAGTAAATTTGTTAAAAATAGTAGATTGTTTATGGCATCACAATTGTTACGTTCAAACTATGAAAGCCGTATAGGAGATTGTACAAATTTACTATGGATTAATCATCTTTATGATGCGGGTATAGAGGCAAAGCAAACTACTGCAGTTGAACAAGCATTAAAAATATTTGAACTATGCTTACTATTTTTGAAAAAAGATGAATCTTTAGAGTTTAAAGATTTAGAAATGAAGATTGAACTGGAGTTAGCAGAATGTAAATTTTTATGTGAGGATATTAAATCCGCTATTGAAATATTCCAAAGGCTAATTGAAAAACATAATACAGATAAAAACATTATAATTATCAAGAGCAAGTATATGAATATGTACTCCTATATTGGAGAAAGTGATAAAGCAATTGAATTAGGTATAGAAGTACTTTCACATTTAGGCTTTAGTTTTGATCTAGAAGATTTCAACAGTGAACTATTAAAAGTACAATCACTATTTTCAGATAAAAAAATAGAAGAATTGATTAATGCACCTTCTATTCAAGATGAAAGAATACTAACTATATTGGAAATTTTAAATCAAATGATACCCCCAGCTAATTACTTAGATTATAATGTGTTTACCTTAATTCTTGTAAATATGGGTGTTCTTTCAGCAGAACACGGTAGTTCTTCTTTTTCACCTTTAGGGTATGCAGCTTGTAGTTTTATTTTTTATCATGTATGGAATGATTATAAAAAGGGAGAAAGACTAGCGAATATTACTTTGGAATTATTAAGAGATACAGAGGATTCAGAGATAAAAGATATTGTATATTCATTTATGGCAACATTTGTGACACATTGGTATAAACCGTTTGGTAAATCTATCGATTATTTAGATATGGCTATAGAGGAAGGAATTAAGGCTGGTGAATTCGTATATAGTAGTTATGGAATAGTATCTAGCATATATGCAAAATATGTTATGGGTAAGTGTTTTGAAGAAATTAAGTCTGAAACCTATGAGAAATTGAAAGCCTTACAAAATGTAGGAACTCATGCTTTGAAATTTAACCAGTATTTTATTAATCTACATCTAAAATACTTACAGAAGGGGAGCGTATTAGAAAAAGATAAAGGAATAATAGAAGAACCAGAAAGTTATGATAGTGCTGAAAGTGTTATTTATTATGTGCTGAAGTTACAACGATTATATTTAGAAGGAGAATTTGAAAAAGCTTATAGTATTGTAGAAAATATAAGACCTTATATAGGACTTTTAAAAGGTCATATAATGTATATGGAAATTGTATTTTTTTGTATATTAGCAAGACAAGCACAACATAAAGAACTAGAAGAAAACCAAAAGGAGAAAAATAAATCTGATATTCAAAATGATTTAAAGGAATTAAAAGAAGCTATTGAGTACTATGATGGAAATCACTATATAAGATATTTACTTACTCTAGGTAGTTATGAAGCTATTTTTGAAGATGGGAAGCGTGCTGCGAATTATTATAATGAGGCTATAAGTTTATCTGAAAGAGATGGAAACATATATTTAGAGGCATTAGGTAATACTTTAGCTGCCAGGTATTATAAGAAGCATAAAAAATTGTGTGAATTCTATGCTAAAGAGGCAATAGATTGTTATGAGAGATGGGGAGCAACTTATATAGCTAGAAAGATAGAAAAAGAATTTGAAATTTTAGTTATGCCATTTCCTTCTGAAAAACAAGAAAGTAATATGGTAATGAATGATATTCTAAACCATATAAATAGGATAGAAGAAATGAATGAAAAACAGGGGTTTGCATATATTTTAGATTATCTTCTTAAAAAATCTGTAGCGGATTTCGGAGCTATTTTATTTGAAAAATGCGATGAAATGCATGTTGCATATAAGTGCGAAAAAGAAGGTCAAGTTTATGCCTATCCTGACATTGTTAATATTAAATTTATTAGCAATATGTCAAGAAAAATTATTAGATATGTTGCAAGAACAGGTGAAGAAGTATTCTTAAAAAACAAACCTAGTGATGGAATATTTGCTAAAGATATTTACATTATGGACAAAGAAAATATATCTATAATTTGCGTACCTATGCACTATATGGGAATATTTATTGGCTTAATTTATCTTGAAAGTATAGGATACAAAGGATTAGATAAAAGTATTGTTTCAATAATTAAGGGAGTAATTCCTTCTCTAATGTTAAAACAAACCATTATAAAAAATATAAATATTCACAATATACTTCATCCTAAAAAAGGAATATCATCGTTAACAGAACGAGAATTAGAAATATTAGAATTAGTAGCTGATGGATTATCAAACACGGATATTAGCAAAAAATTCTTTATTTCATTAGGTACAGTGAAAAGTCATTTGAACAATATCTATAGTAAGTTAGAAGTGGATAGTCGAATAAAAGCTGTAGTGAAAGCAAAAGAAATGAATATTATAAAGCAAATTTATTAAACCTACTAAAATGCAATGGTAGGTTTTTCTATATTTTAA
This sequence comes from Clostridium sediminicola, assembly GCF_050402865.1. NCBI lineage: Bacteria > Bacillati > Bacillota > Clostridia > Eubacteriales > Clostridiaceae > Clostridium > Clostridium sediminicola. The sequence continues at coordinate 57,786 of NZ_BAABMF010000008.1, read as the reverse complement.
CAATATGATATAATTAACAACGAGGTGATGTTATGGATAATTTGAAGATTTTAGTCGTTGAAGATGATTTTAATATAAATAATATGATAAAAGAAGCGTTGTTAAAAGAAGGATATGACATAGGACAAGCTTTTCATGGACTTGAAGGGGTAGAAAAGTTTAATAATAGCAGCTATCATATGGTAATAATGGACATAATGATGCCTGTTATGGATGGTATTGAGGCAATGAGACAAATTAGAGAAAAGAGCAAGGTACCTATTATTATACTTTCTGCTAAGGGAGAGGAAACAGATAAAATTATAGGGCTTGGCATGGGTGCAGATGATTATATTGTAAAACCTTTTTCAATTCCAGAACTTATTGCAAGAGTTAAATCTAATATAAGAAGAGCTGTTTATTATAACGAAACTACACCTACAGAAGAAAATATCATATATGAGTTTGGTGATATAAGATTTGATATGAAAAACTATGTAGTTACAAAAGCAGGAAAAGAACTTACGCTAACTGCAAAGGAAATGAAAATTTTACAGCTTTTCTTTAAGAATCCAAATAGAGTGTTTACTAAGGTTCAGATATATGACAACGTATGGGGAGAGGATTTTGTAACAGATTATAATACTGTAACAGTACATATGAGAAGGCTTAGAAGTAAAGTTGAAAATGATCCAAACAAACCTAGTCTTATAGAAACAGTTTGGGGTATAGGTTATAAACTGGCAGGTAATAAATGATGAACTGGATATTATTAATTATAATTATAGTGCTGTCCTTGTTGTTATTTAATGACAAAAAGAAGACTAAAATGATTAGTGGAAAATTAGAAAATATTCTAAAAGAAGATTCAAGAGAAAGAATAAGAGCTAATAATCTAAGTATGGATAAGAAAGAGTTAGTAGAGGAAATTAATATTTTTCTAGATAGATATCAGCATGTTTCTGTTGATAATAAAAATTATAAAGAAAGACATAAAAAAATGATTTCTAACATTTCTCATGATATAAGAACTCCTCTTACTGCTTTGATGGGATATGTTCATTTACTGAAGGATAATACTCTTAAAGAAGACAAAAAAAATGAGTATATAGATATTATTTATGAAAGAGGAAATGCGTTAGTAGAACTTATGGAAGAGTTTTTTCAAATGGCAAAGCTTGAAGGTAATGATGCAGAATTACAAAATGAAAAGGTTAATATAACAGAAGCTATTAGGCAAAATGTAATTAATTTTATGAATGAAATTAATGAAAGAGAAATAACAATGCAAATAGATATTGGAGAGGAAGAAGCTTTTGTCCTTGGCGACAAGAGTGCATTGAATCGAGTTATTACAAATCTTATATCAAATAGTTTAAAATACGGACAAGATGGAAAATTTGTTGGTATCAGTTTAAATCAAGATGATAAGAATGTTAAATTAATAGTATGGGATAAAGGAAAAGGAATTGAAAAAGATAAACTTCCATATATTTTTGACAGATTATACACAGCAGAAAATTCGAGAAATAGAAAATTTCAGGGAAGCGGTTTAGGCCTTTCTATTGTAAGAAAGCTAGTGGAAAATATGGATGGAAATATAATAGCTGAAAGTATTTCTAATGAAAAAACAAGCTTTATAGTAACACTTCCTAGATATAGATAAGTTTGATTATTTAATAAATTTGTAATAATTATGTAGTTTGGATTTAAGGATTATCTTCTATTATTTATATTAACAGGAGATAATCCTTAATTATTTTAGAGGAGGAAATATTAATGAAACATATAATAAGAACTTATAATTTAACAAAAAGATACGGCACCACAGCTGTAGTTGATAATGTAAATATGAATATTAAAAAAGGTGAAATATATGGATTTTTAGGGAGAAATGGAGCCGGTAAAACTACAACTCTAAGAATGATAATGGGACTTATTTCACCATCAAAAGGAGAATGCGAAATCTTTGGAAAGAAGATGAGAGATAGAGAGGTATATGGGAGAATAGGGGCGGTAATAGAAACTCCAGGTTTTTATCCTAACTTAACGGCAAGAGAGAATCTTGATATTCACAGAAGAATGATGGGTATACCTAATAAGGAATATATTGATGAAGCTCTACAAATTGCTGGACTTAGTGATTATGATATAAAAAAGAAAAAGGTTAAAAAATATTCTCTAGGTATGAAGCAAAGATTAGGTCTTGCAAGAGCATTACTTCACAAACCAGAGTTACTAATTCTAGACGAACCAACTAATGGCCTTGATCCTGTGGGAATAAAGGAAATCAGAGAGACTTTACTTCAACTCAATAAAAAAAGAGAGATAACTGTCCTTACATCAAGCCATATACTTGGAGAGATTCAGCAACTTGCAACTAATATTGGAATTATTCATAATGGAAAACTACTTGAAGAGATAGATTACAATAATTTTTATAAAAAGAATAGACATTATATAAATCTAAAAGTTAGTGATGATAATAGAGCGGCAACTATTCTAGAAAATGAAATACAAATAAAAGATTACGAAGTATGGAACAAAAATACATTTAGGGTATATGAAAAATTAGATAAATCCAATGAAATTGCAAGAAATTTAATATCTGCTGGTGTAGATGTTTATGAGGTAAATGTTATGACTGATACTCTTGAAGATTACTTTGTAAAGCTTACTGGAGGTAACGGAAATGCTTGATGGATTATATTGTGAGTTCTTGAAATTAAAAAGGACAGGATATTATATTTTTATACCTATGGTCAGTTTACTTTGCTTATTTTTCTTTACAATGAATAAAAAGTTAGTATCATCACTTAATTGGTATGGATATTTTTCAAATTTTGAATATTTAGCTTTTACTATTTTCTTTGCGGTGATTATTCCTCTTATAATATCCTTTGTATTTATTCAAGAATTCAAAGAAAAAATAGCTTCAATAACGTTTTCCTATCCAAGTGGGAGATTTGGAGTTTTTATAAACAAATTCTTAATGTGTACATTGATAGTTGCTATTATTTATATAACTGGTTATATCCTTGTTGTTTTAAGCGGATTTCTTTTATTGAGAACACCTCTAGAGGTGGGAGTTATTCTAAATCATTCTAAGGTATTTTTAATTTCATTAGTTTTCCAAATCGCTCTAATGCCTTTTGCTATATTAGTGGCTTTGATTGGCAAAAGCACTATTGTTTCAAGTATATATTCTATTGCAATATTAATTCTTAATTCAAATTATATTTTTGGAGTTAAGTACAAAGAATGGGTATTTTCGATTTTACCTGCAGCACCTGTTGCAAAACTTGGTTCACCAATATGCTCTATTCCAATACCAATTAGAGATGTTGTGAGTGGATTTGATATATTTTTAGGAAGCATTGTATTCATAATTGGCTTTATAGCATGTGTAATATTTTATAAGAAAGCTAATATATATTAAGGAGGATTAAGTATGTTTGATATTGTAATATGCGAATTAAAGAAGTTTAAGGGACAATGGATATTTTTAATAATAGGTGCATTTTTACTAGTAAACGGAAGTTCATCTTCCTTAAATTCAGATACTATTATTAATGCTGATCAATTATATACGTGGATAAATCTAGGGGTATTCTCCTATGGTTTTTTGGCAACAGTAAATATTATGACAGCAATTATGTTTATACAGGAATTCAAGGACAACACTATGTCTTCAATGGTAATTTATAGGCATGAAAGATGGAAGATATTTGTCGGTAAAATAATGGCAATAATACTTGTATCATTAATACTATACATTTTAGAATTTATCATGCTAACTATTTTTAGTTATTTATCTTTTAAAGATACATTAACTTCTGCGGTTATAATAAAACATTTAGTATTAACAGCTAAGGCATTCTTCTTCCAAATGCTTATGATTACGGTGACAGCATCAATAGCTCTTGTTAGTAAAAAAATAATTGTTCCATTAATGTATATTGGTGGGCAACTTGTTATAAGTTTAATGTACTTATTTAATCCAATGCTAAGAAAAGTAATACCTTTTCCTCTTCCAGTGGTATCTAATCTTATGATTATAAAAGATGATTATGTATTTCTAAAGGATATTTCAATTATACCAAGTGCAGTTATAATAGCAATTATCATGTTTATTGGTGGACTGCTATATGGATGTTGGTATATAGAAAAAATGGAAATTCAATAAATAATCTCTTGTGAATAATAAAATAAAAAAGTCTTTAAAATATATAGTAAATATATTGAAAAAAAGGTATAATCATAGACGGATTGTTATTTTTTAAACAATTCAAAAACTTATAATTGTTAAAGAGTTAGTATATGTATAAATCTTTAGGTACAATTAGAATGGAGTAGCTATGATTAAGTGGATTATTTATATTTTGGGATATGTTTTTTGGGGAATTGGAGCATCTATAGTTCTAAATACACATATAGGTGCTGGTGGCTGGGATGCTTTGTTTGCTAATTTTTCAGCAGTATTTGGTATGTCTATTGGAACATGGATGATTATAATAACATCAATAACTACTTTGATTAGTTCATATTTACTAAAGAAACTTTATTTTCACCCCGTAATTATTGGATTTTTTATGGGATTTATTATAAATGGGTGGAACTGTGTTTTTACACCTTTATTTGCACAAATAAGTCTAGTTAATAACTATTTACTCTTTATTATAGGAATGTATATCATGAGTTTTGGGGTAGGTGCTCAAATTTATACTAAAGGAATGTTGCCTCCAGTTGAGTTTTTCGTAGTTACATTAAGAGATATAAAAGATTTTAATTTTGCATTTATAAAGACTATTGTAGAAATAGGTGCAATTATTATCGCTTTAGCGGTTGCATATTTCGGAGGAATAGGGACAGGCCAAATTAACGGAGGAACCATTATTATTGCTATATTGATAGGACCCTTGGTTAATCTAAATGTAAAAATAATAACTAAAATCTTTAATGGTAAGGGAACATGGTGTAAAAATAATGAAAGCAGTTTATTAAAAAAGAAATGGTTAGAAGCTTAGTAGTATTTAAAGTGTTTCTGAAAATTTAAAGGAGTGAAATTATGAGTTCAGATTATATTAATAAAGCTAGTGAAGGTAAGAATTCTTGTGGAAGATATGTAGGTTCTGTTTTATTAATTTTATTTATGTGGATGATAGTAGGAGGAATTTTTACTGTTATTATAGATGGAATTGGTAGATATGTTATCAAAACTGAACTAGCATTTTATATTTCATTAAATGTAGGATTTATATTTTTCTTATTAGGGATAGTTATTGCTAATAAGTCGATCCATAAAAGGACATTTAAATCACTTATTACACCGAAAGATAAAATAAGTTGGAAGAGGTTTTTTGTAGGATTTGGAGTTTATTTTCTTTTAGTTGCCATTAGTTCAGTAATTGAATATTTTATTGAACCAACTGCTGTGAGTTTTTATTCGTCTTTACCAAAACTTCTTATGTTTTTACCGTTAGCTGTTATATTTACTTTTATACAGACTTCAACAGAAGAATTATTTTTTAGAGGATATATTCTTCAAGGATTTGGACAAAGAGTTAAAAATCCTATAACCTTAGCTATTATATCTGGAGTTATATTTATGGTTCCTCATTTAGCAAATCCTGAGGTTTCAAAATCAATGCTTTTATTACCACCTTATTATTTTGGTGTGGGATTTATTTTAGCATTAGTAACTCTTAAAAGCGATAGCTTAGAATTGGCTATTGGTGCTCATGCAGCTAATAATTTTTTTGGTGCTTTTGTTATGAATTTTAAAGGTTCAGCACTAGAAGGAACTTATTCAATATGGCTAACTAGCAGATTTAGTCCTGAATATAATTTGATTTCTTTTGTAATAATAGCTATATTATTTTATATTATATTATTCAAATATCTTAAGGTAGATAAAAAATATTAATTTGATTCTAAAACCTGTTGCATATGCGGCAGGTTTTTTGTTATACAAGAGGTCGTCTATAAAACCTTATATGGAATTTTTATACAAATAAATGTAAAATGAGCTTGACATTTAAGGAGGGAGTTGCTATATTTAATGTAAAGGTAGCTTTACTTTTCAAAAAGGAGGTGTATAACCTAAGTTTTTAAAATCAACTTAGGGATAAAGTGACTAATAAAATTAAAGAATTTAGAAAATTACACAATCTAACTCAAGATGACTTAGCTTTCAAGCTTGGAGTATCTAGGCAAACTATAATTTCTTTAGAAAAAGGAAAATACAATCCCTCGATAAACTTAGCCTTCAAGATTTCTAAGATTTTTGGAAAATTAATAGAAGAAATATTTATATATGAGGAGGAATAAATAACATGAAAAAAATGGATGTAGATATTGTAAGTTATATGAAAAGTGGTTTAATGGGATTAGTTGGGCTTATAGCATGGATGTATTCTAATTCAAAGGGTATTAGTGGTGAAGGAATGGAACTTATTAAAACTTTATCTATAATGTTTTTAATAATTAGTGTTCTGGGAATAGCGATAACTAAATATTTTTCAAAGAGACCGTTAAAAAGTACAGGAGTAATTAATAAAAATGATGAAATGTTCGTTGAAATAAGAGCTAAATCTGCTAAATTAACTTTAGATATTTTAAATGTGATAGCATTTCTGTTTATAATATTAACTGGGACTCAAATAGTAACCATTGAACTTAGTATGTATTGGATCGGTATAATAGTTTTTGTAGGTATAAATATTATTAGTATTATTTCTACTTTTATACAATCTAATAGAATAGCGTAGATATTCATTTGGGATTTGATACCTGCATTCGAGACGACTGCAGGTATTATTTTATCAAAAAAATTTCTAGACAAACAAACTTTTTATAAAAAAATACGTATATAATATGTATTGAATTAAAACATTAGGAGGAAAATCATGAAAAAAAATCTAAGTTTGTTAATCGTAGTTATGTTAATTTTTACACTTGTTGGTTGTGGGAAAGCAGAACCTCAAGTGCCTGTAAGAGATATTATGAATAGTATCGAAGAGGAAGTTGAAGGAATTTCAAAATTATCAGAGATTGATTTAAAGAGTGAAGAGCTAGAGGATTTTAATAAAGAAGTAATTAAAGCTTACAATATCAACACTGATGATGTTGCTGAAGGTATTATGAAATTCCCTATGATTAACCTACAAGCAGATGAAGTTATTATTATCAAGGTGAATGATAAAGTAAAAATAGCTGAAATTGAAGAAGCATTAAAAGGACATATTGATGTTCAATTACAAGCTTTTGAGAATTACGTACCACAAAACTATGAACTAGTTAAAAATCACATTTTAGAATCTAATGGCAAATATATTTTACTTACAATTTCTAAAGATGCTGAAAAAATCCAAGAAATATTTAACACTGCTTTAAATTAATCTTTAAATACACTTTATGAGTGTGTTGCAATACAAAAACCGTGCTTATCTATAATATCCACTCTACAGTGGTACATTATAGATAAGCACGGTTTTTTATTTGTATTTTTTAGTACACTACTACCTTGTGATTGATTATACCAAATTATTTATTTAATCATTAATTTAGTAAAAAGAATTATTGACATTGTATAAAATATATTTTATAATTCAGATATGGAACATGTTCCATATAGGGAGGATATTATGGCGAATATTAGAGATGTTGCAAAAAAAGCTGGTGTTGGTATAGCAACGGTGTCAAGGTATATAAATGATGATGGTTATGTGAGCAATGAGGTGAGAGAGAAAATTCAAAGCGCAATAGACGAATTGAATTACAAACCAAATGCATTAGCCAGAGCTCTTTTTACTAAAAGTTCTATGATGATAGGACTAATAATTCCTAACATCGTAAACCCAGTTTATCCTGAGCTAGCAACAGGTATTGAAAACCGAGCTAGAGAAAAGGGTTATAATATAGTATTATCTAATACCGAGTATAGTAAAAAAAATGAGCATGATATTATAGAGATGCTGCAGAGGCATCGTGTAGATGGAATTATAGTTGCTAATGCACAATGCTCAGATGAATATATAAATAGTGAAATTCCCGTAGTTTCTATAGAGAAGAGGATTTCTAATGATATTACATTTCTTGCTTCAGATAATTTTAAAGGCGGAGAACTAGTAGCAGAGTATATTATTAAAAATGACTTAAAAAAGATATTGCATATAAAAGGCCCTGATAGTATTACGACTTCTTTGGAAAGGTTTAAGGGATTTGAGTCTAAATTGAATGAGGTAGGATTAAAATTTGATATTATTGAAGGAATTTATGGAGAGGATATTTCTTCTATAAAAAATCGTCTTAGTAATTATGAGATTGTATTCGTTTGGAATGATGATTTAGCCATTTCTGTTTTGAGTGAGTGTTATAAAATTGGACTTAATGTACCAAATGATATTCAAGTAATTGGATTTGATAATATATATTATAGCAGTAAGACAAGTCCGGCGCTAACCACTGTTGGACAATTAATTCCTAAAATGGGAGAAACCGCAGTAGATTTATTGATTGAGCAAATTCAAAATAAAAAAGCATTAGTAAAGGAACATATTTTTGATATCGAGTTTATTCAACGAAGTTCAACTAACATAATTGAAAAGTAAAAATTTGACTGTGTCACAGTCTTCTTTTTTCAACATTATGGAACATGTTCCATATAGCTGATCATTATTAAACCATGATATTATTCTCCTTTATTGTGTTTTTCATAGATATAGAATTTGATTAATGCTATAAGGGGAGAGGAATATAAAAGCTTTAAAACTAAAAAAATAGATTAAAGGGAGGAATACTATTATGAAAAAATTATCTTTATTAATGGCAGCTTTATTAGTGGTGAGTTTTGCTCTTATTGGATGTGGTACAAAGAATAAAGAGGAAGCTGAAAGTAGCGCAGGAGAAAAATTGAAAGTTGTTTTATTAATTCCAGGAAATTTAGGAGATAAGTCCTTTTTCGATGCAGCAAACAGAGGTTTAAATTTAGTAAAAGAAGAACTAAATGCTGAAACTAAAGTTATTGAAATGGGTACTGATTCAACAAAATGGGAACCTAATTTACTTGATGCAATTGAAGGGGATTGGGATCTTATTATTACTGGTAGTAGTATTACTGAGTTACTAAATGAAATGGCACCAAATTATACTGATAAGAAATTTATCAATTTTGATACAAATATTAAAGAAACTCCTGAAAATGTTTACGCAATGTTTTACAGCAGCAATGAAGGATCATTTTTAGCAGGAGCTGCTGCAGCTTTAGTAACTTCATCAGATATTGAATTTGCAAACGAAGATAAAAAAATAGGTTTCTTAGGTGGTATGGATATACCAGGAATTAATGATTTTTTGATTGGATATATAGAGGGAGCTCAATATGTTGATAAAGATACAAAAGTTGCAATTTCTTATGCAGGAGATTTTGGAGATCCCGCAAAAGGTAAGGAACTTACACTAGCTCAATTTAATAGTGGTGTAGATATTAGTTTTAACGTTGCTGGTGGCACAGGTCTTGGAGTAATTGATGCAGCAAAAGAAAAAGATAAATATGCTATAGGTGTTGATGCTGATCAAGCGATGACATTTAAGGAAACCGATGAGGAAAAATCAAATCATATTGTAACATCTGCACTTAAGCGAATTGATAACTCTATTTTGAGAGCAGTTAAAATGTACCAAGAAGGTTCATTAAAATTTGGGGTTCATGAAGAAATGGGAGTAAAAGAAGGTGGAGTTGGCCTTGCTAAAAACGAATACTATGAAAGAATACTTCCACAAGAAATTAAAGATAAATTAGAACAAATAGAAGCTGATTTGGTAAGTGGAAAGATTGAAGTAACTAGTGCTTTTGGATTAAGTTCTGAAGAAATAAATAAGATTAGAGAATCTGTTAAACCTAACTAAAAACAATGTAGTTGTGAATAAGGATAAGTTTTAAAGTCAATATATTAGTTCATCCTAATATATTGACTTATCAATAATAGGATTTTATAAACTATTTAAGGAGGCTCCAAATGAGTAATAATTTACTTGAGTTAAAAAATATTACAAAAGTATATCCTAATGGAGTTGTAGCAAATAAAAACGTTGATTTTTCACTGAAAAAAGGAGAAATTCATGCTATTTGTGGAGAAAATGGGGCAGGAAAATCTACACTGATGAAAATGCTATTTGGTATGGAACAACCTAGCGAAGGTGAAATTTTAATGAGAGGAGAAAAAATCACAATTGATACTCCTCAAAAGGCCATTGATTTTGGTATTGGTATGGTTCATCAACACTTTATGTTGGTACCTTCTTTTACAGTAGCACAAAATTTGTTGTTGGGGATTGAACCTAAAAAAGGAACAAGTATTGATATGAAAAAAACAGTTAGTATAACTGAAGAAATATCTAAAAAATACAACTTAGCAGTTGATCCAAATTTAAAGGTTCAGGATTTATCTGTAGGAATGAAGCAGAAAGTAGAAATTTTAAAGGCTCTTTTAAGAGGTGCAAAAATATTAATATTAGATGAACCAACAGCAGTTTTAACACCGCAAGAGACAGAAGAACTATTTATAGAACTAAAAAAATTAAGAGATGAAGGTCATACTATAATTTTTATCTCTCATAAACTGAAAGAAGTAAAGGCTATCTGCGATAGAATTACAATAATAAGGAAAGGACAAACAAAAGGAGTTTTCAATACAGCGGATGTAACGGAACAGGAAATATCTAAGTTAATGGTGGGGAGAGACGTAATACTGAAATACGATAAAAAAATTAATAAAGTTGGAAGTCCAGTACTTAGAGTAGAAAACTTGTGTTATAAAAATGAAAATAATAAAGAAATACTTAAAAATATAAATTTTACAGTTAACAGTGGGAAAATAGTTGGGATAGCTGGTGTTGAAGGAAATGGACAAAGTGAATTGATAAGCCTCATTACTGGAAGTGAAGAAATTGAAAAGGGAAGAGTGCTTATTAAAAACAAAGAGATTAACAATCTGACAATAAAGGAAAAAAGAAATCTAGGCGTTTCTTATATTCCAGAAGATAGAATGAGTCAAGGAGTTGCAAAAGAGGCTTCTATTAAAGAAAACATTATCTCAAACAGAATCTTCTCACAAAAATTTAATAAAGGAATATTTCTGGATACTAAGAAATTAGCAAACCTAAGTACAAATCTCATTGAAGAGTACTTGGTAAAATGCAATGGTTCTTCACAGAAGATAAAAATGCTTTCTGGTGGAAATATTCAGAAAGTTGTGGTGGCAAGAGAATGTTCTATAGGTCCTGATTTACTTATAGCTGAGCAACCAACTAGGGGTGTAGATATTGGAGCTGCACAATTCATTCACAAGCAATTGATAAAGATGAGAGATGATAATAATGCAATATTATTAGTTTCAGCAGATTTAAATGAAGTAATGGAACTTAGTGATAGCCTCCTTGTAATGTATGAGGGTGAAATAGTTGCATATTTTGATAATCTAGCAGAATTAACAGAAGAAGAATTGGGATTGTGTATGTTAGGTATTAAACGTCATTCATCTGAAGAAATTAGGAGGGCTGCACATGAATAAAGAAAAGCAATTTCAAATATTAAGAACGTTAGTTGCGGTATCAATAGCCTTAGTTCTGGCTTTCTTGATTATCTTTATGGTAAGCGATGAACCAATAAAAACTTTGTTTACATTTGTTGCAGGGCCATTGAAATCAAAAAGATATGTAGGAAATGTAATAGAATTGGCAATTCCATTAATATTTTCGGGATTGGCAACATCACTTTTATTTGAGACTGGTTTATTCAACTTAGGATCTGAAGGGATATTTTTTATTAGTGGTATAACTGCAACGGCAGTAGTATTATTCTTAAAATCTACACCTTTCTTTCATCCTATTATTGCTATATTAGCAGGATCTTTAGTAGGGATGATTGCTGCCAGTATACCAGCAGTATTAAAAGCTAAGTGGAACGCAAGTGAATTGGTAACATCCCTGATGTTCAATAGTATTTTCTTAGGTATAGGGTTATATATTTTGAATTATCATCTAAGAGACTCAAACCTTACAGAAATAGCGTCATTAAAATTTCCTGAATCAGCAAGTTTAAGCAAAATAATTCCTGGGACGAGAATCCATGCTGGACTGATTATTGCGTTGGTCATGGTTATCATAGTATATTACTTTTTATATAAAACTAAATGGGGCTATTCATTAAGAATGACCGGTATTAATCCTAAATTTGCTCAATTTTCAGGCATAAATACATTTTGGGTTATTATATATGTACATTTGATTGCTGGATTTATTGCCGGCATGGGTGGTTCTGTAGAAGTATTAGGGATGTACAATAGATTTCGATGGAGTAGTTTACCTGGATTGGGATTTGATGGTGCATTAGTGGCCATGTTAGCCAAAAACAAACCTTTTTCAGTAATAGGAGCTGCTATGTTTTTGGCATATATAAGGATAGGAGCTGATTTGATGGCTCGCTTAACTGACGTGCCTGCTGAAATGGTTGCAATAATTCAAGCAGTAATTATCTTACTAATATCAGCAGAAAAGTTTTTAGAAGTTTGGAGACATAAAATGTTACTGAAGGAGGCAAGATAAATGGATAGTTTTCTTGAAATAATTTTTACTGCAAGTTTTGGTTTTTCAATACTTAGGGTAACTACTCCGATATTATTTGCAGCTTTAGGAGCTTTAATTTCTGATAGAGCTGGTGTGGTTAATATTGGATTAGAAGGTGTAATGCTGCTTTCAGCATTATCAGGAGTAATAGTTAGTGCTTCAACTCAAAGTGCAATAGTAGGTTTGCTTGGGGCAGTATGCACAGGTATATTGTTATCTGGTGCATTAGCATATTTCACCATAAAGCTAAGAACCCATATCATACTGGGAGGTATTGCATTGAATTTATTAGCTGATGGAGGAAGCATATTTATACTATATTTACTTACTGGAGATAAAGGAACTTCAGCATCACTTCCAAGTAAAGTTTTGCCCAATATTGAATTGCCATTAATAAATAAAATACCAGTAATAGGTGAGATAATTTCAGGTCACAATGTTTTAACATATGTTGCTATACTAGCAGTTATATGTGTATATTATATGCTTAATAGAACTCCTTTGGGAATGAAGATAAAAGCTATTGGAGAGAATTCCAATGCAGCTGAATCAGTAGGAATAAAAGTGAAAAAGATACAGTATATTGCCTTGATGTTGAGTGGATTATTTGCAGGACTTGGTGGTGCATTCTTATCTATGGGGTATGTATCTTGGTTTTCTAGAAACATGTCCGCTGGAAGAGGCTGGATAGCTCTAGCGGCAGAAGCTATGGGTAGAGGAACGACTATTGGAACAGCAATTACTTCTCTTCTATTTGGTGTTGCGGATGCTTTATCAAATTCTCTACAAATACTAAATATACCATCTGAATTAATTTCAATAATACCATATGCTGCAACTGTGCTTGGGCTATGGCTCTATGCAGTTCAAACAACTAATAGAATGAAAAAAAGGAGATGAAGCTGGTGAGGAATGTCATAATTGATTGTGATCCTGGACACGATGATGCCATAGCAATTTTGATGGCCATTGCTAATTCAGATAAAATAAATATAAAAGGTATAACAACTGTTGGTGGAAATCATATTTTAGAAAAAATAACAGATAATGCATTAAAGATATTAAGTTTAGTCAATGAAGATATTAAACTTGCAAAAGGTGCAAAAGGACCTCTCTTTAGAAAACTTGAAACAGGTGCTAATGAGCATGGTGATTCTGGGATGGACGGCCCTATTATGGATCCGCCAAAATATAAGCCGATAGAAAAAAGTGCTATAGAATTTATGAGAGAAATAATATGTAATTCGAAAGAAAAGATAACTCTAGTTCCTATAGGGCCTTTGACTAATATAGCTATATTATTTAAAACATATCCCGAAGTAAAGGAGAATATTGAATTGATTTCTCTTATGGGAGGTGGAGTAAGAGTAGGCAATGTTACTCCTATGGCTGAATTTAATATTTATGTTGATCCAGAAGCGGCAAAAATCGTATTTGATTCTGGAATACCTATTGTGATGAGTGGACTTGATGTAACTCATAAAGCTTTGATTTATTTTGATGAAATAGACAAGCTAAAAGAAGGTGGTAAAGTTTCAAGGGTAGTTGGAGAGCTTCTTGATTTTTATTCGCTTTTTAGTAAAAAGCATGGATTTAAAGGAAGTGCTTTACACGACCCATGTGCAATTGCATATTTGTTACAACCAGAGTTGTTTAAGTATAAGGAGTTATTTGTAGATGTTGAAACTAAAGGAGAACTTACAAGAGGGATGACAGTTGCAGACAATAGATTAAACTCTTATGTGAATCCTAATGTTAGGGTTTTATTAGATGTAGATAGAGATAAATTTGTAAATATAATCTTTCAAGCTTTAGAAAAACTGGACAAAAGATTTTAAAGATATACAAGGAGGATAAAATGAATTTATTGCATTTACCCAAAATTGAATTACATTGTCATTTAGATGGAAGTGTTAGGCCGGAAACTGTTATTGATATAGCCATAAAAGAAGAGGTTAGCATTCCTTGTTATAATATTCATTCCATGAAAGACATATTAACTGCCCCTTTGGACTGTATTTCTCTTGACGATTACCTCAAAAGGTTTAAAATTCCTGTATTAGTTATGCAATCTAAGGAAAGTCTAAGAAGAATTGCTTATGAACTTATGGAAGATGCTGCAAAGGAAAATGTTAAATATATTGAAATAAGATTTGCTCCTATACTTCATATTGAAAAAGGGTTAACCATTGAAGAAGTAATTGAGAGTGTATTGAGTGGAATTAAAGGTGCAGAAGAAAAGTTTGATATTAAAGGTAACTTGATACTCTCATGTATAAGAAATATGCCTGTTGATTATGCTTTTGATATTGTAGAGAATGGCAAAAAATTTCTTGGAAAAGGAGTAGTTGCAATAGATTTGTGTGGAAATGAAGAGGAAGGATTCTCTCAAAAGTTTTTGGAACCTATTTCATTGGCTAGAAAGTATGGATATAAGGTAACAATACATGCTGGTGAAACTGGAATAGGAAATAATGTTCTTGAGGCAGTTGAAATACTAGGTGCTGAAAGAATTGGTCATGGAGTATTTATCAAGGATTGTTCTGAAGCATATAATATTGTAAGAAATAATAAAATAATACTTGAGATGTGTCCAACCAGTAACATTCAAACGAAAGCCGTTGATACTTTTGGCAACCATCCCGTTAATAATTTTTATAAAGATGGAATCAAAGTAACACTTAATACTGACAACAAAACTGTATCAGATACTACTTTGACTAACGAATATAGTGTTGTGTTTGAGGAATTTAATTTAACTTATGAAGATTATAAGAGATTTTATTATAATAGTGTTGATGCTTCTTTTGTTGATTTGGAAACAAAGAAAAAGTTGATAAAATGCTTAGAGGTAAATCATTAAAATATATAATGGTTATTTCACAAAAAGTAATTTAGTTGAACTTCCACCACGATATATAGCGTCAGAATGCATCAATCTGCTGCAGATATCGTGGTTTATTTTAGTTAAATTTACTTTTATGGTTTAACTATATAATGAAAATGAAATAATTTTAGGAACATTCAAACAAAATTTTTGTTATAATTATAAAAAGAAGACAAAAAGCTGCATATAATTTAGTTTTAATAAGTTAAATTTGTAAAAGCATTTTTTTAATAATATAAAAACAGGAGTGCATCCATATGTTGGTAAAGAAACGTCATATAGAGATATTCAAGGACATACTAAAGTCAACAGAAAAAATTGATAATAATTTTTTAAAAGATAAGTATTTAGTTTCTGAGCGAACTATTAGAAATGATATTAAAGAAATTGATGACCATTTAAAAAGTAAAAAATTACCCATTTTAAACAGGACAAAGGCTAAAGGGATATATCTTGATTTACCAGATATAGTTCTCCAACAAATTTGGCAGGAAATTAGTGAAATAGACGATGAATATTATATTTTAAATCATGAAGAAAGAATGCATTATATTTTATTCTTTTTATTACAAAAGGATGAACCAGTGTCTATTGAGTATATTGCTCATAAAATGAATTTTAGTAAAAATACATTGGTAGAAGATATCAAAAATATTGATGCTTTTTTTCAGGGGAAACCTTTTAGATTAGTTAAGAAAAGAAAAATAGGAATGTATTTAGAAATAACAGAATTCCAACGAAGACAAATGTATATGGATTTATTTATTAAGCATTTTAATATTAGTAAGTGGGAATTTTCTTCAGGTAGAGTTAAAGGATTAGATAAGAATTTTCAAATTGTTCTTCAGATTGAATGGAAAAATTTATTCGAAAGTATTGATTTAAAGAAAATCTTTGTGTTCATGGAAAATTTGCAACAAAGGATAAAAAGGAAGTATACTGATGGTAGCATAAATACAATGATTTTAGCTTTCTCACTTAGTAAAAAGCGTTGTGACTTAGGGAAATTTATAAGGCTTCAAACATTTCACCTTGAAACAATAAAATTATCCCAAGAATATAAAATATTAAAGGTCTGTTTAGAGGAAATTGGGAGTATATTAGCGGAGGATGAACATGAAATTGCATATATTGCAATGCATATGCTGTCTAATAAAATATTAGAGCAGGAAGAAGGCAGTTTTTTAGGTGGTCATATAGAAGGAATAGAGGAAATTACTTATGGAATGATAGATGTTTTAGAAAAAGATTTACAAGTTAAGTTACAAGAACAAGAGAAACAAAAACTTTATCAAGGATTGATGCTTCATCTAGAACCAGCAATCTATAGAATGAGATATGACATTGGAATTACTAATAAGTTATTAAAGGAAATAAAGACAAAGTATAAAAAATATTATGATGCTGCCAGCAAAGCTTGTATGTATTTGTCTCAACGTGTTCATGTAATAGTGCCTGATGAAGAAATTGGATTCATCGCGTTATATTTTGGTGGAGTCATGGAAGGGCAGAAAGATAATAACAAAGCAAAAGTAATACTTGTGTGTAATGCTGGTATGTCAACAGTTAGGATTTTAGAAACAAGACTAAAGGAAGAGTTTCAGAACATAGAGATAATGGATTGTTGTAGTTATTCTGATTACTTGAAGCTAAAAATTATCAAAGCTGATATTATAGTTAGTACTATTGAAATGCATCATGAAAAAGTTCCGGTGGTAGTTGTTAATCCGCTACTTCATATTCGTGATGTAACAGAATTGAAGAAATATTTATCTGAAAAAATTTCTATGGGTGATAAAAAAGAGACTGTTTCAATGAAGAAAATAATAGAAGTAATAGAGAAATACTGTACTATACATTCAGAAAAATTATTAACGAGAGAGTTAGAAGAAGTAGTTGGCTTAACTAAAAAGTCAAATGAGTTTAAATTAAGTCAATTAATATCTAAGGATAGAGTTATATTTAATGAGGGTGTTGATACTTGGGAAGAAGCAGTGAAGCTTGGTACTAAACCTCTTATTGAACAAGGATACATTGAAAAATCTTATGAAGAAGCAGTGATTGAAAATATTAAAAAGCTAAAAGCTTATGTTGTTATAAAACCTGGGGTAGCAATACCTCATGCTAAACCAGAAAATGGTGTAAATCGATTAGGTTTGAGTATTGTTATTTTAAATAAGGGGGTAGAGTTCGGGCACCCTAAAAATGACCCTGTAAGACTATTGTTTGTTATGGCAAACAAAGACTCAACTTCTCATTTACAAGCATTAGATATATTTGTACGTATTATTAAAGAAAAGAGATTTGTAGAAGAAATTTTGAGACTTAATGATTACAACTCAGTAAAGCTTTGGATTGAAAAATTTGAGGAGGGTATAGAGTGAAGATACTTGTTGTCTGTGGAATGGGACTGGGGAGTAGTCACTATCTACTTTTAGAAGTTATAAAGTTGGTAAAAGAGTTTGGGCTCGATGCACAGGTTGACAATTGCGATTTGTTTACAGCTCAAAGTACAGAAGCAGATGTTTATATTGGTGCTGACTACCTGATGGGAATGCTTAATTGTGAAGGCGTAATAATTGGACTTGAAGATATTTTAGACCATACTGAATTAAGAACACATATCAAAGGATTAAAGGAGCGTTAATATGGAATTGTTGAAAGATTTATCTGGTTCCTTATTTAAAGATACTTTCATACTTGTTGGTATTTATGTGGCATTAGGATGTATTTTTCAGAGAAAAGGATTTGAAAAAACAGTAAGTGCAGTTTTTAAATCATCTATTGCTATTATTTTGATGTCCATAGGTGGTAGTGTCGTTGGAGAAGCATTAGTAAGTTTCACATATCTTTTTCAGAGAAGTTTTAAATTACTTGGTATTGTAGTAAACAATGAGCGACTGGTAGCATATTCGGAAATTAAATTTGGATATATAATTTATAGTTTAATGGTGTTTGGGTTAATAGTAAACTTAGTAATGGCAAAGAAAACTAAGTTTAAGTATATTTTTTTGACGGGACATCAAATATTATATATGAGTTGTGTACTAACTATTATCTTAAGTTATTTTGATTTGCCTGATATTGTAATCGTTTTATTTGGAGGAGCACTTTTAGGAGTTATGATGAGTGTTTTTCCGGCACTTATTCAACCATATACTAAACAGATAACAGGTAAAGAAAATGTTGCAGTTGGACATTTTAGTAGTTTAGGTTTTTATTTATGTGCCAAAGTTGGCTATTTGTTTAATAAAAAGGATGCAGAACAAAATGAAAAGAAGTCTGGACATCCTTTGATTGTAGACAACATGTTAGCTACGGCAATTAGTATGGTTATCTTATTTACAATTGCATCGCTAATTGCTGGGAAATCCTATGTTGAAGATGTAACAAATACAAATTATTTAATATTTGCCATAAAACAGGGGCTTTATTTTGCAACAGGAGTATATATAATTTTAACAGGTGTTAGGATGATGATTAGTGAGATAATTTCAGCTTTTAGAGGTATTGCAGATAAACTTGTTCCAGATGCTATACCTGCTTTAGATTGTTCAGTACTCTTTCCTTACAAACAAAATATGATTATATTGGGTTTTGTAGGATGTATGCTAGGTGGAATACTTTCAATGTTTATTATGGGTAGATTTAGTTTATATGTGGTTATTCCATCTTCTACTATTTGTTTTTTCAGTGGGTCTGCAGCAGGACTTTATGGCAGTGTTAAAGGTGGTAAGAAAGGTGCAATAGTGTCAGCAGTGTTGTTTGGTGTAGCTATTGGCATGTTACCACTAGCTCTTCAACCAGAAATGAATAGTCTAGGTTTTTATAAAGTTGCCATGGGTGAGTTTGACTTTACCATAGTTGCATTAATTATTAAAAAAATATTATCCATATTCATGTAAAAATCTATGGGAAGATTTCCTGTAGATTTTTTTATTTAATTACTAATTGCCGTTTACCACGGAAAGACTTTGGTAAATACATAGATAACGATTTCAAGTATAATTTAATTAACACTTGGGAATACAATAAGTGTTAATCAATAAGGGGGTAAAATCTATGAAAAAAGCAGTATCAATTTTAATGATTCTCTTAGTTTCTTTTACTACAATTTTAACAGGTTGCGGCAGCAAAAACGCAGCAGAGGGAACAGAAAAGAAGAAAGATTTGAAATTAACAGTATATGCTGGATTGATGGAAGACCATGCTATGTTGACTATGAAAGAATTTGAAAAGGCAACAGGTGTAAAAACTGAAATGGTAAGAATGAGCGGTGGAGAAATTTTTGCAAGAGCAAAAGCTGAAAAAGATAATCCATCAGCATCAGTTTGGTATGGCGGTGGAGTGGATACATTTATTGCAGCTAACAATGAAGGTCTTTTAGAAAAATATAAATCACCAGAAGCAGATAAAATACCAGATACATTCAAAGATTCAGAGGGAGCTTGGACAGGAATATATTCTGGATACCTTGGAATAGAAGGAAATAAAAAATGGTTAGAAGAGAATGGACTTGAATTACCACAGACTTGGGATGACTTATTGAAGCCAGAATTTAAAGGTAATATAGTTGTAGCACATCCAGGTTCATCATCTACAGCCTATACTTTTCTTGCAACTATTTTGCAATTGAAAGGCGAAGAAGAAGGTTTTAAATACTTACAAAAATTTAATGAGCAAGTAAGACAATATACAAAATCAGGTAGTGCACCTGGTAGAATGGTAGGTATGGGAGAAGCACCTATTGCATTAGGATTCCTTCATGATGCTATTAAATATCAACAAGAAGGCTACAAAGATTTAATAATTACAGCACCTAAAGAAGGCACTGGGTATGAAATTGGTGCAGTAGCTATTATTAAAGGTGGACCAGACCAAGAAGCAGCAAAAATGTTTGTTGACTGGTGTTTGACAAAAGAAGCACAGGAATTAGGAAAAACAGTTGGATCATTCCAATTCTTAACTAATCCTGAAGCAATTCCACCAGAGGAAGCTATCAAATTGAAAGATACTAAATTAATTGATTATGATTTTGAATGGGCTGGAGACAATAGAAATAAATTCCTAGAAAAATTCATGGAATTAACAAAAACAACTCCTCCAACAGAATAGAAAAACAAATAAAAGTGTCCTTCAAAGGGCACTTTTTCTAAAAAATGCAACTTTCATTCTATGCAAGGAGGTAAAAATGGAAACTAAATTATTGAAAATAAAATCTGAGCTTGCCAATATGAAGAAAATCACAAATGATCCAATGCTTTTCGCAACAATTATTGCAGTACTTTCAGTTGTTACAATGTTCATTGTTTTTCCATTGGCAAATATATTAAAGGAGAGTTTCATTTATAATGATAAATTCTCAACCCATCATTATTCTCAAATATTTAAACTTTCATATAATATTGACATTATATGGAATACATTAAAATTAGGTATTACAGTAAGTTTAATATCAACAGTAATTGGATTTATATTTGCTTATGGAGCAGCATATGTTAAATTGCCCAATAAGCGTATTCTAAATGCAATAGCAATTTTACCTATTATATCCCCACCTTTTGTTATAGGATTATCAGCTATATTATTGTTTGGAAGAGTTGGTCTTATAACAAAAGGGTTGTTAGGAATGCAAAACGCAGAAATCTATGGTTTCAAGGGGCTTGTTTTGGTACAAGTACTAACTTTCTTTCCAGTAGCCTATTTAATGCTAGTTGGTTTGTTGCATCAAATTGATCCTTCTGTAGAAGAAGCATCAAGAGACCTTGGAGCATCCAGATGGCAAGTATTTAGAACAGTTACATTACCATTAATGGTACCTGGTATTGCAAACGCAGCACTATTAGTGTTTATTCAATCAGTTGCTGATTTCGGTAATCCAATGGTTATTGGCGGTAACTTTACAACAATGGCAGTTCAAATTTATATGCAGGGAATTGGTAGCCTTGACATGAGTGGGGCAACAGCACTTGCAATCATGCTTTTATTAATATCAATATCAGCATTTTTAATTCAAAAGCTTTATATTGGTAAAAAGTCCTATGTTACAGTAACGGGAAAAGTGTCAAGACAAAGAGAGCTAATTGACGATCCTAAGATTATTAGACCACTTTATTTTGTAATAATATTAATAAGTATTTTTGTTGGAATGATGTATATTTTGGTTCCAATAGGTTCTTTCGTTAAATTATGGGGTGTAAACTACTCATTAACACTAGATCATTTTAAGTATGTTTTGAATTTAGGAATCAAGCCTATAATTGATACAACAATGTTAGCGCTTGTTGCAACACCAATCACTGGAGTATTATCTATGATTATTGCATTCTTGGTTGTTAGAAAAAAATTCTTTGGTAGAAATTATATAGACTTTACAACAATGTTGTCAATTGCTATTCCAGGTACAGTAGTTGGTTTAGGATATGTTATCACATACAATAAACCACCACTAGTACTAACAGGTACATCAATTATATTAATTATTGCATTTATTATGAGATCTATGCCAGTAGGTATTCGTTCAGGTATGGCCTCATTGCAACAAATAGATCCGTCTATTGAAGAAGCAGCAAATGTTTTGGGTGCATCAAGTAAAAAAGTATTTACATCAGTTACACTTCCAATGATAAAACCAGCTTTCTTTAGTGGATTGGTATATGCTTTTGCCAGAAGTATGACTTTGGTAAGTACAATTATCTTCCTTGTTTCGGCAAGACATAGTTTATTGACTGTAACTATTATGAGTCAGATTGATCAAGGTAAAATTGGTGTTGCCAGTGTGTATTCAACAATGTTAATTATTATTGTAGGATCTATGATTGCCCTAATGAAGTTCATAATTTCTAAAATGGGTGTAGACACAAAAGGTGTTGATTTTTAGGAGGGAAAACATGAAAAAAGGTATTTCAATTAAAAATATGACAAAGATATTTATTACTAATAAAAATACGCAGGTAATTGCAGTAGATAATGTAAATTTGGAAATTGAACCTGGCGAATTTGTTACATTACTTGGACCATCTGGTTGCGGAAAGACAACAATTCTTAGAATGGTAGCAGGTTTTGAAACTTTAACCATGGGTAAAATTTTTATCGGAGATGAAAATGTAGCAGACTTAACTCCAGATAAAAGAGACACAGCATTAGTATTTCAAAACTATGCACTATTTCCACATATGAATGTGTATGATAATATTGCTTATGGATTAAAACTTCAGAAATTGCAAAAATCAGAAGTGGATAGACGTGTGCAAAAGATATTGAAATTAATGAAGATGGAAGATTTTGCGGATCGTGTACCTTCTCAAATGTCAGGTGGTCAGCAGCAAAGAGTATCACTTGCAAGAGCACTTGTAATGGAACCAGGAGTTCTTTTATTTGATGAACCACTTTCTAACTTAGATGCTAAACTTAGAATACACATGAGAGATGAAATTAGAAAAATTCAACAAGAAGTTGGTATAACATCTTTATATGTAACACATGATCAAGCTGAGGCAATGGGACTTTCAGATAAGGTTGTAATAATGAAAGATGGTGTTATTCAACAAGTAGGTAGTCCAAGAGAAATTTATCAAAAGCCAGCAAATGAATTTGTAGCGGGATTTATTGGTAAAGCAAATATTGTAAAAGGTATAGTAAAAGAAAGAAATGAGAAGGAGTATAAAATCGCTATTGAAGACGTTATTTACTCTGTTAACTCAGATAATGACTATACTATAGGAAATGAAGTTGCAATGGTTATTCGTCCAGAAAGTATTATAATAGGAAAAGAAGATTTTAAAACTAAAGTTACTAAAAGTAGGTTCATGGGCGAGAATCATGAGTATGAAGTTGAAAAAAATGGCCAAAACATTCAGATTAATCAAACAAACCCATTTGGAAAAAGAGTATATGAAGTTGATGAACTTATGTGGATAGGATTTGATGAAAAGGCATTGCATATTTTAAAGTAATATTAATCATTAGGAGGAATAGATGTCATATTATGAAGTTATAGTTAGACTAGCACTGGCAATATTAATAGGTGGTATAGTAGGTTATGAAAGAGAATATAAAAATAGACCTGCTGGTTTTAGGACACATATTTTAGTATGTGTTGGCGCTACAGTAGTTTCTATGATTCAGATTTATGATATGAAAGTTATAATAAGACAAATAGCCGAAAATCCTCAATTAGCAGGAGCCCTTAAGGCTGATATTGGCAGATTAGGGGCTCAAGTAGTAACAGGTGTTGGTTTTTTGGGTGCTGGTACAATAATTAGAGATAAAGGATCAGTAAAAGGTTTAACAACTGCAGCAAGTTTATGGACAGTAGCGTGCATAGGATTAGCTGTAGGACTTGGCTATTATTTTTTAAGTATTGTATCAACTGTAGCAGTGTTCATTGCTTTAGTATCTCTAAAAAAAGTTGAAGCAAGGTTAATTGATAAGCGAAAAATGGTTAGACTTCAAATAGAGTACTTTGGTAAAGAATTTATCAGAGCTATGCAGGAATGTTTTGAATCAAATGGAGTTAAAATTAAAAATATAGAATTTGACATTGAGGAAGAAGAGGACGAAGAGGAAATAGTACAACAGAGTAGAACTACTTTCTACACAATACTAATTCCAAGGCATGTAAGAACATCTTCTATTATACAAGAACTTAGTGAGATTAATGGAGTTACGAAGGTAATAAAAATTTAATCATATATAACTTAAATTTTTATGTTCTTGAAAAATAGTAAGGTGTACCCCAGAGTTCGTCAAGAAATTCTGGGTAGAAAAAAATCACAAAGTTCATCAAAGCAATGGTATTACCTAAGTGTAATGTGAATTCTTATCTATCATAGTATAAGAAAATACTAAATAATAGTTAAAGTAACTTAACATAAAGGAAACTAATTTTTTTAGTTAAATAAAAATTAGTTAGGATTTAGCACCTGCAGTCGTGATTCACGACTGCAGGTATTTTTGATTGAGGAATATATCAATTCCAACCTTAGGAAATTCTTGGGATCTTTTTAGGAAAGAAAATTGAAGACATATGGTGGTATAAATGGATAGAGGGTTAAAAGAAAGGGTAAACTAATTGTAAGTTGTAAGTTATGGACACCTTTCGAAAGTGAAAGCTTTTAATTGAACAAAAGATAAATGATTACTTTTGCGTACCAAAAGTACCTTATTCCAGTTAGCGAAGCTTACAAAGGCTTAGTTAAAGATTTTCTGCAAGAAAATTATCCTTAATTTACCATTGAATACTTAAAACTTACAACCAATTTACTTTGTCTTTTATTTCAATTGAGAACTTTTTAATTAATATCAACATTGTTTTAAGACACAGCAATAAATTAAAATGAACGGAGGATAAATATGAAAAAGATTATTCTTGGCTTACTTTTAATAACTTTAAACTTTTCTCTTGTTGCTTGTACAAATAGGAATGAGGTAGAAGAGACTAAATTACCTCAAGATAAAACTGAGACTACAGAAGAACCAATATCTATAGGAAAAACTGAGGTGCCAGAAAGCAAATATAAGGATGGAGAGTATGTAGGTAAAGGAGATTCTTGGGAATACGGTTCGGAAGATGCTACGGTAGTAATTAAGGAAGGATTGATTTCAGATATCACTTTAAGAAAACTTGATAAAGAAGGTAATGAAGTTAATTATGATGAGTGGAGTGGCGAAGAGAAGGATGGAAAAATATATCCAAACTTAAAAAATTATAGATTGGATTTAGCTAGAAAAATGCTAGAAAATCAAACATATGAAGTTGACTCAATCTCTGGCGCTACAGTAAGTTCTGATAATTGGAAAATGGCTGTGAAAAGAGCCATAGAAAAAGCGAAGATATAAAATTTTATATTTTAACTAATTGATGCAATAGCATAAAAGAGTATGTATTCAAACATATTCTTTTATGCTATTTATTTTTGGGTTTTAAAGATGCTAACCGCAGCATAGCACAATCTTTTATATATAATAAGACATACTGATGTCATATTAGCTTTGTTATACTTTACTTGGTTAAACATGAAAAATAACCAAATAAAATAATGAGGTGAATGATATGAAATATGAAGTAGTAACATTATCAAAAAAAATAGTTGTTGGAAAATCAATTAGGACAACAAATGAAAATGGGCAATCGATGAAAGATATTGGAGACATGTGGAAAGAATTTATAGAAGAGGGTGATTTTCAATCTATTAATAATAAAGTTGATGGAAAAGGAATAGGTTTATATACTGAGTATGATAGCGATGCAACAGCACCATATACATTTATGTGTTGCTGTGAAGTAACAACGATAAAGGATAATGGAGACCTAGATGTAAAAACAATTAGTGAAGGCAAATATGCAAAATTTACGGTTAAAGGACATATGGTTAAAGCTGTAGGTGAAGCTTGGAATGAAATATGGCAGATGGATTTGGATAGAAAATATGATAGTGATTTTGAATTATATCACAATGATTCAGAGGATATGAATAATCAAACTATAGATATATTTGTATCATTAAACTAAGTCTTATAAAATCAATTGTAAGTTTATGCTATGAAAGAAGAACTAATGTCATTTTTATGATGTTAGTTCTTTTCTTTAGGGTTGACAAAGAGAAAAAATAGGAATATAATTCCTATATAAATATATACCTATATGAGTATATAAGCATTAAGCGATATAAAGTGAACTTAGATAAAAGGAGTGAATTTAATTGTTAACTTAATTTTACTGGTTATTTATTGGCATTACAAAATGTCTAATTTAAAAGACTGAGGGGAGTTTTATAGAAATGAAAGATAAAAATAAAATGTTATTAATATTAGGAATAATGGCGTTTTTAGCTAATGGAGATAATTATGCAGCAGCGCCTTTAATTATTAATATTGCAAATGATTTAAATATTACAATAAGCACTGCAGCTATGTCAGTTACTGCATATATGCTATCATTTGGTGTTTTTACTTTATTATTTGGACCTTTATCAGATAGATTTGGAAAAGTTAAAGTTATTAACACTGCAGCAATAGGGACAGCCATATTTAGTATGTTAGGAGCAACAGCTTTTAATTTACCTTCATTAATATTTTTTAGAGCGATGAATGGTGCTTTTGGAGCAGGAATTTTTCCAGTTACATTAGCATTGGTTGGTGAAAGTTTTGATAATGAAAATAGACAAAAGGCATTAGGAAAAGTTATGGGATTAATGTTTCTTGGAGGAGCAACTGCAACTGCTATAGGTGGTGCATTAGCATATTTAGGATCATGGCGTTTGGTTTATCTAGCTTATGGTATAGGCGAATTTATTGTTGCAATAGTTATGTTTAAAATACTAGAAAGAGATAAAGCAGTAGTTGATAAACTCAATATTTTTTCAGCTTATAAAGGTGCATTAACTAACTATAGATTTATGAGATTAGTTTTAACTATATTTTTTGTTGGATTCAGTGTATTTGGAAGTTTTACTTATTCAGGAAAATTACTTCAAGAATTAACTGGATTTAATATTCTTATTGTAGGTTTAATATTATCAATATTTGGTATTGGAACTGTTATTGGGGGTAGATTAGCTCCAAAACTGAGAAAAACTTTGAAAAAAGGATTCTTAGTATCAGCTGGAGTTATAGGATATATTTCACTATTTACATTGTCTAAATCTAATAATGTAGTAATATTAGCTCTAGGATTTTTAGGTTTTGGTGTTGCATTTATTTTCTTACAATCAACATTAGTTGCAACAGTTCAAGAAAAACTTCCTAAAATGAGAGGAACAGCTATGTCAATGGCGTCTTTTAATATGTTTGTAGGTGGAGCAGTAGGGACATCAATAAATGGAATTATCATGAAGAAGTATGGTGTTACAAGAATTTTCTATAATACTTCTTATGTAATTTTAGTAGTTGGTATTATAGCTGCTATATTAATTTCACGATTTGAGATGAGAAGAAGTCAAAGAAGTTGAATAGAACCTCAATAAGAATTTTTTTCTTATTGAGGTTCTATTGATTTAGTATTATAAAATATGAAATTTACGTTATTGTTACAGAATCAGTAGTAAGGTCTACTCCACCATTTAATTCACCAGCAAGTTTAAATCCTTGCTTTGCTAATATTACTGCTATCACTTCATTAATAACTGCAGCTGCTGCAATAGTTCCTTTAATAATTTCAGCATATTCCGGTGAAGATTGCCCGATGGTACTCACTGCTATTCCTGTGAAAATTAATGAAACACCTGAGTGCGGTAGTAAGGTAAGCCCTAAATATTTTTTGACAGTTACAGGAGCTTTAGAAATTACAGCCCCAATATAAGAGCCGCCTACTTTGCCAATTCCGCGAGCAATTATATAAACAGCAGTAAATATCCCAGCACCTAGAATTAAATGAAAATCTAATGGTGCACCCAAATTAATAATAAGAATTACCATAGTTAAGATAATCACTATATTTACATCTTCTTTTATTTTAATTAGTCTCTTTTTTGGTATAAGATTTGCAAAAGTAGCTGAAAAAGTTACACCTACCAGCATCAAATTCATCATAGGCTTTGACAAAAGATACTCATTTATATAAATACCTATCCCAGTAGTTACTATTACACAGGCTAATACTAATAGAATAGTTTTTGATTTATTAACGTCTTTTTTTAGAACAAATGAAGATAAAAATCCTATTACAATACCTACTATAATAGAAAGAACAATCATAAGTGGTGCATAATAAAGAGGAATACCACCACCAGCTAGGATATTTGAAATGATACCTACTACCATGAAGAAAACAACTAATGCAATAACATCATCTAAAATAGCTAAAGGCATTAATGTGCTGGTAACTGGGCCTTTCGCTTTATATTCATTAATAATAGATAAAGAAGGTGCTGGTGCTGTGGCTAATGCAATTGTACCAAAAATAAATGCTAAGTATATTGGAATATCCATAACCATAAATATACCTGCAAAGGCCAATGATACAATAAGAAAAGCTCCAAATGCTTCCGTAAAACATATTGTTAAAATTTGTTTTCCAGATTTTTTAAGATCATTCCAAATCAATTCAGTACCAATAAAAAGTCCTGCTGTTATTTCGCAGACACTTTCTATAGTATGAAACCATGTACTTTCTAACATATTACTGCTTAACCATCCTAATGCATAGGGACCTATCAACATTCCTGTTAAAAGCCATCCTAAAATAGCTGGCATCTTTGTTTTTGCAACTAACTGACCTATCATTATTGCAATAACAATAAAAACAATTAATAATAATATTCCTTTAACCATTTCATATCTTCCTTTCGTAAAATCTATTCAATAATTCCATAGAGGAGCATATTAACCATATCTATGTATTCTTTTGTATATGTCTCTACTATATATGATTTATCCTCAGAAAATTCTAAATTTCCATATTGCATTTTCATGTGTAAATAATCACCAAAACCTATGATGACTTCCAGTACATCATCTATAACGATAGTTGACTTAAAGTTTAGAGACTTTATAAATAGTTGCCAGAAATACTTGTTTGTTTCGATTATTGGTTTTCTTAATGTGTTGACCTCATATAGTAAATGTTTTGGTGGATTAAATATTGCAGTGAAAAAAATCTTTTCATAATAAGGATACTTATAAAAAAAATCGAATCTTTTTTCAATATAATCTTTTAAATTTTCTTCTATATTCTCAGTACTAAATTGAAAGTCTTTTTTCAAATAGTTACTTAAATCGATAAATAGTTTTTCAACACACAAAAGAAAAATTTCATCTTTATTTTTATAATAGTGAAATAATAGACCTTTTGAAATTTTATTGTTTTTACAAATATTGTTTATAGATGCAGAAAAATAATCTTTTTCTCCAAACTCTTTTAAACTAGCTGTTAAAATTTTTTCTCTACTAATTCTATTTTGTTCTTCTCTATTCATTCAAGAAGCTCCTTTCTAATAAATTAAAAAACAAACTAGGTGGTCTGTATTAAAGTATAACAGTTATTTGAAATAATTCAATAGTGCAGTTTATTATTTGCCGACAAGGTTGTTAGTATTTCGTCAAGTACTATTATTTGTTGACACTGATATAATTAGCACATTATAATAAAACTAGTAAATTGTATCCAAATTAAGAAATTGTTAAAGTAATTGGAAGGGGGATTCGATGAGAAAAGTGAAGAATAGAATAATTCTCAGGATTGTTAAACCTTTATTAGTTATTTTAATAATTTTATTTGTTTTCTTTAGTATTTATTTTAATATTGCACTAAGGAAAAACTTGAAAGTCAATCTATATGAAAATTTAGCTAAGGATACTACTATTATTTCACAGGAAGTAAATAAGTTTTTTTCAAAGTATATTCAGATTGTGAATCAGATGAAAGCTGATGATGAGTTAAAAGATTATATTAGATATATTAAATCTGATAAAGATAAGTATGATTATCTTTATTTTGATAATGTTGTAGATATATTACAAAATATAGAATCCTCTGATAACCAACTATACTATACATGGATAGGAGTTAATTCTATAAATGAATTTTTGACTGTCTCGAGATATTTCTACGGAGGGCCTGATTATAATTATTCAGTTCGTCCCTGGTATATTGAGCTGCTTAAAAATAATGGTGAAATTATAGTATCTTCTCCTTATAGTGAAGTTACTTCAAAAGAACATGTTGTATCTGTTGTTGCTCCTATTATGAAAGAGAGTGAGGAAGATAAAGACGTAAAGTATAACATTGGTCAAGTTAGTATTGATATTAAAATTGAACGTATTAAAGAGTATATTTCAAATTACTCATTAGGTGAAGACGGACATGCAATTTTAATAACAGGTGATGGTAAATACGTGACTTTTCCAAAGGGTTGGTCAGAAAAGGATAATATTCTTGATGAGGAAGGTACCCTTTCTGAACTTGGGCAAAAGATGATTGCTGGAGAAATTGGTGTAGGGGAATACGACTATAATGGTGTTGCAGTTTATTTTGCTTATGCACCAGTTGGTATCAATGGATGGGCTGTAGGTGCTTATATACCTAAAGCAGAGATTGACAAACAAATTTATTTGTTCAATATTATGAGCATACTTTTACTTGTTGCTGCCATCACAATAATTGCTATATTTATTATTATCTTAAGACTAAAGAATGACAATAAAGAATTAAGTAAAGTTAATGATAAGTTGTTGATGAAAGACAAGGAACTTCGGGTTCAATATAATGAAATACAAACCTATGCTAATAAACTAAAAGAAAAAGAAGAATATATTAGAGATTTGGCTTATTTAGATCCACTGACAGGGTTACCTAATCGTAGACAATTTATTGAGAACTTGTATAAATCCATTGAGGACAGAAATTCAGGGGCTGTCATAATGCTTGATTTAGATAACTTTAAAGATATAAATGATACATTAGGACATATATATGGGGATAAAGTATTAATTAAGATTTCCGAGATTTTATCAGGATATAATGATAAAAATACTTTTATATCAAGGTTTGGTGGAGATGAGTTTTTAATCTTACTAAATACTCAAGATTCATCCACTTGTGTAAAGTTATTTGTTAAGAAAATCGTTGATATTTTTAATAATAAGATTATTATTGATAATGATGAGATTTACATTAGTGTGAGTATAGGAGTATCTTTGTTTCCACAACATTGTAACTCGGTTAATGAACTTATTATGAATGCAGATACGGCTATGTATCACGTGAAAAAGTCAGGTAAGAATAATTATATATTTTTTAACGAGAATATGAAATCAAAGTTAATGGAAAAGAAAAAGGTAGAAAAAATACTTCATCAAGCACTTAGAGAGAAAAGCTTTGAACTGTTTTATCAGCCACAGGTTGATGTAATGACAGGTGAGCAAGTTGCAGCAGAAGCTTTGCTTAGATTAAAAGATAGTAAAATTTCGCCAGCAGTTTTTATTCCTGTTGCTGAAGAAACTGGAAGAATAATTGAGATTGGAAGGCGAGTAGTTGAAGAAGTTGCAAGACAACAAAGTGAATGGAAGGAAAAGGGTATAAAACTAAGGCCGATAGCTATTAATTTTTCAGCAGAACAAATTAATGACCATAACTTTATACCATTCTTAAAAGATACCTTAAAAAAATATGATATTGAACCGCAATATATAGATATTGAAATTACAGAAAGTGTTTTTATGAACAATGAATATAAAACCATTGAATTTTTGAATGAGTTGAAGAGTATGGGGGTTTCTATTTCTCTTGACGATTTTGGTACTGGATACTCTTCAATTAGTTATTTAACATTTATACCTGTGGATAAGATTAAGTTAGATAAGTCGTTAATTGATGAATTTTTAGCTAATGGTGAAATTAACGTTATAAGTAATATAATTGCCTTAGCACATAGCCTTGATTTAGTTGTTGTTGCTGAAGGAGTTGAAGATAAAGGACAAAGTCAGTTACTATTAAAATCAAATTGTGATTACATACAAGGATACCTATATAGTAAACCAGTGACTGCTGAAGAATTTGAGAATATATATGATATAAAATTACCTAAAATTACTAATGATAATTCTAATTGATTAATACTTGCCAATAATATAAAATTGAATTGTATAATTGAAAAGCAGGTGATTTTGTGAATAAGTTAAATACTAGCATCGTAGAAATTTCTAAGGAAGTAAATTGTCACAATCATTCTTATGCTCAAATAGTAATACCATTAGAATCATATGTATATATACAAACAGAATATGAAGATTACAGAATTGATGATAAATCATTAGGGTTTATACCACCTGATTGTTACCATAAATACAGAAGTGAGTCTGGAAAAGAATCTTTAATTATTAATATACCAGAAAAGATGATTAAAAAAACGGATATGGACAAGTTTAAATCCAGTGGTAGAATTTTAATTGATGATAGAATTTCTTTGTTGATCAAACTTATTAATATGGAAATTCATAAAAAGTCAGATTCAGATTCAATAAAATATTTATATTTTTATTTATACGATAAAATTATTGAAAGAAAAGAATCAAAGTCTATGGAATATATAAATAAACACTATAATGAGGACATAAATATAAATCAGTTAGCAGCAATTGAACATTATAATGTTAATTATTATTCTGAATGGTTCAAGAAACAAACAGGAATGTGTCCGAGGGATTATATTCAAAGGTTGAGGATTGAGAAGGCAAAAGAATTATTGACTACAACAAATTATAGTATTAGTGAAATAACGAATCAAGTAGGCTATGACCATAGCTCGTCTTTTTGTAGAGTATTTAAATTATTAGAAAATATAAGTCCTCGAAGTTACAGAAAATCAAATTCTTGATGATTATAAGAAAGTATAAATCTAATTTATACTTTCTTTCTATGTGTGCTTTATTCTTCTGTGAAACTG
This sequence comes from Clostridium sediminicola, assembly GCF_050402865.1. Classification (NCBI taxonomy): domain Bacteria; kingdom Bacillati; phylum Bacillota; class Clostridia; order Eubacteriales; family Clostridiaceae; genus Clostridium; species Clostridium sediminicola. The sequence goes on along the minus strand of NZ_BAABMF010000008.1, from coordinate 24,909 downwards.
CTAATTATTAACTGGATTGCTGTATAGAATATAAGCGCCTCCTATCATATAATTTACTATATAATATTCAAATACTAACATGTGTGGGAGGCGCCATATGAATAGCTTTATTGGAAAGAAAGAATCTAAATATACACTATTTACAAAAAAACATAAAGAAGGAATATACACAATTATTTTTATAGCTCTTGTAAGTCTTTTTGTAGGTTATTTATGTATTAATATGGGTACATCAAACTTATTTTCATCACTTATGGAAACAGCATATAGACTTTTACTTGAAACAGCCATAAAAATATGTGCAATATCTGTTATAATGGGTGCTTTCGGCAATCTTGCGTCAGAGTTTGGGGTAGTAAAAATACTAAATAAAATATTCTCACCATTAATGAGACCTTTATATAATTTGCCTGGAGCTGCATTTTTAGGAATTACAACAACTTATCTATCAGATAATCCTGCAATAATAACACTTGCTAATGATGAATGTTATCTCCAGTATTTCAAGGAAGATGAAGTACCATGCCTTTGTAATTTAGGAACGTCTTTTGGTATGGGTTTAATCCTTACTACCTTTATGATGGGGTTTGGATTTTTCAAAGAAGCTTTGATAGGAAATTTAGGAGCTATAATTGGGAGTATTGTTAGTGTACGAATTATGGCATATAAAATTAAACGTAAAAGAGGATTTTTGAGAAATAAAAGAGTACAAGTTTGTAAAGATAATTCAGAATTATCAGCTAATAAAGCTGGATTGTCAGAAGAAAATTCAGATGATTCATTTTTTATAAGATTTATGACTGCCATGCTTGAGGGAGGCAAAAATGGAGTGAAAATGGGAATAGCAATTATTCCTGGGCTTCTATTTGTATGTACTATAATTATGACTTTAACCTTCGGTCCTCAAGATCCGGCTATTGGATATCAAGGACTTGCTTTTGAGGGGGTTGCACTATTACCTAGAGTTGGAGATTTTTTATCGCCTATTATGAAACCATTATTCGGATTTACTAGTCCAGAAGCTATAGCTTTTCCAATAACTTCTTTGGGAGCTGTTGGAGCAGCCATTAGTTTGGTGCCAAAATTCTTAGATTTAGGATTAATATCAGGTAATGATATTGCTGTATTCACTGCCATGGGGATGTGTTGGAGCGGATATTTAAGTACCCATGTAGGAATGATGGATGCATTAAAACATAGAGAACTTATATCACCAGCTTTGATAAGTCATACAATTGGTGGCCTGGTTGCTGGAGTGTCAGCACATTTTGTTTATTTGGTTGTGTTTTAAAATGATGATGAATTTAATATATAAAATTAATACACTTGTTAATCAATAAAACTAGAATATTAATTATATGAACTAAAAACTCTTTCTTGTGATAATTTATTTCAAGAAAGAGTTTTTATAGTTATTTTTAGTATTACCTCATACCGTAAATAATAAATATTATTATGATATTTACCATTAATAAATGTTGACAAAACCAAAAACGGGTATTATATTAAAAGTATAACAGATATAATAAAAAAATGTTATTTCTTTAATCATTTAAAGATTTTCTGAGGGAAAATCAACCTTTATTGTCAACTGTACACCGTCAACTGTCAACTAATATATAGGAGGTTGTAAAATAGTGATACAAGTAGATATTCAGAGCCAAGTACCAATCTATGAGCAAATAAAGTCTCAAATAATTAAAAAAATTATTGATGGTGAATTAAAAGATGGAGTCCAAGTACCTTCTGTACGTCAGTTAGCGGCAGACTTAGGAATTAATCTACATACAGTAAATAAATCATATAAAATCCTTGAAAATGAAGGTTGGATTATGATTAATAAGAAAAAAGGTACTTTTATTAATCCTGACATTGAGAGAATAAAGCTGCAATACAAAGAGGAAGCTTTATTAGAAGCTATTGATCCTTTATTAATGATATACCGCTATGTGGATGGAGATACTGATAAGTTGAAACAGCTTATTAGAAAATATTTATAGTACACAATTAAGAAAAAGGATCGTTTAAGAACAACTTCTATTATTATCCTTTGAAAAATGATAAAACTTCATATTTTTAAAAGATAAGTAGAACTAATTCTTAAGCCAACCTATAGGAGGCGAGTATTATGAAAACATTGTTTTTGATAAATTTCATAGTTTATGTAGGTATGTTTTTACTAGGAATGTTTATTGGACGTTTTTCCGGTAATCAAATTATATATGGTGTAACTATTCCAAGTAATCATCGATATGATGATAAAATAATTAATGTTACTAGAAATTATTTGAAAAAATATACTATGTTCGGGAGCATCTTAACAATTGCAGCTATTTTATTAGACTTTGTGTATGTGCATAATCTTATGATTATAATTTATATTTTTCTATGGATGGTATTGACTATTGTATTATATAGAGGTGCTAATTTAGAAGTAAAAACTTTTAAAGAAAATATTATTAAAACTCATAAAGGTGATTACAAGAAATCTGTGATTATCGCTTCTTTGGAACCAAGGAAAAAGGAGTATATAACAGGAAAATGGGTATTTATAATACCTTTAGGACTGGCCGTTGCTTCAATTGTAGTTACAGCTCTAAACTACCATTTGGTACCTGATCAAATTCCTATTCGGTTTAATGAAAAAGGTATTGCGAATAATTTTGTAGATAAAACATTATTTAACGCTTTTATGTTACCTTTAATACAAATGGGAACTATAGTACTAATTTATTTTGTAGCAATATATAGTGTTAGATATAGCAAAAGAAAAATAGATCCTAGAAAACCTAGAACTTCTGAAATACAACTTAAAGTTGCTGCGAATCGCATGGTAATATTATTGGGAGTTATAGGAACTATGGTAACTGTATCTATGACATATTTTCAATTAGTAACACTAGGTTTTGCAGGGATAAACGAGAAAGTTACTTTTGCACTAACAATAATACCATTAGTTATTATATTTATTTCTTTTATTATATTTGTAATGACTACAGGAATTCATGGAGATAAAGTTAAAGTTGGATTTGAAGAAGAGGAAAACAATGAAGTAATAGAAGTAGATGATGATGACCATTGGATTTACGGTTTTATCTATTATAATAAAAATGACCCATCTATTATGGTACCCAAAAGACTTGGTTTAGGGCATACTTTTAATTTTGGGAATCCTATCAGTGTAATTATTATGTGTGCTATTTTGCTATTCATTGTTTTTAGTATTATATTTAGAGAATAAGAATTAGATGTGAAATACCTGCCGTCGTCAAAATACAACGGCAGGTATTTTTGACTATACGAGGAATTTATAAATCCCATCATTTCCATAATATGATATAATTAATTTCAGATTTGGAGGTAGAATTATATGGATATATTAACAATTAAAGAAGTTTCCAAGAAAGAAAAAAACGTAACATTGATAGATGACTTGAATTTACAGTTAAAAGAAGGACAAAGTATTAGTATAAAGACTTCAGAGGATATAACTTTACTTTTGATAGATATCATTTTAGGTTATATACTTCCACCTAAGGGAAAGGTTTATATTAATGATATTAATAATAGTCAATATTTGAAAAAATACAGAAATACAATATCAGTTATTTTAAAAGAAGAAGGATTTTATGAAAGACTAAATGTTTATGATTATTTAAAGTTTTTTCATAGAATACATGACTCAAAATTTGATTTAAAAAAGGTTATGGTTAAATTTGGATTACTAGATATAGCTAAAGATAAAATAAGTTCTTTAACCTATTCTCAAAAAAAGAGGATTAGTTTTGCAAGAGCTCTTATTAGTGATCCTAAAATTTTACTAGTTCAAGAACCTACTATGAATTTGGATAGAGAAAGTACATTAATAATCAGAGAGAGCATACCATATATGAATTCTTTAGGGATTTCTATAATTGCATTTTCCGTAGCTTTGGAGGAGGTTATTCTATTAGAAGCAGATTCTTATATGTTAGATGAGAACGGATTTAAGCCTATTGAGAGTAAATCTAGGGTTGAGGAGAGTAAATTGGAAGCTGAAAAGAGTAATTTAAAGGTTGAAGAAAACGAAAATTCACCTAATGAAGTAGAGGAATCAGATAAACCTTCCTTTAAAATAGATAAAATTCCAGTTAAAATAAACGAAAAAATAATATTGTTTAATCCTATGGAGATTAATTTTATAGAAAGTTTAGATGGAGTTACTTATATAAATGTAGGATCAGAGAAATTTCCATGTTCATTTACTCTTAGTAAGTTAGAAGAGAGGCTAAAGTATATAGGATTCTTTAGATGTCATAGAAGTTATTTGGTTAATCTTCAAAAAGTAAGAGAGGTTATTACTTGGACAAGAAATAGCTATAGCCTTATTTTAGATGATAAGAATAAAAGCTCAATACCTTTATCTAAAGGCAGGGTTGAGGAGTTAAAGGGAATTTTGAAGTTGTAAATACATTATTCTATCACCGAAGGTGATATAGGATTAGTTAAAGATTTTCTACAAGAAAATCAACCTTAACTTATCACTTATCACTTGTAACTAACATAGAGAAAACAGTGATTATTCATCATTAAAACTACAGCCTTTAAGGGTGATTTTACTCCTTTCATGGGTATTTTATAGAAGCTATATTCATTACGTGTCATAATTGAACCACAGTCAAATCAGGAAGGAGTAATGGATATGGAAAATATAATTGAAATGAAAAATGTAAGTAAACAATTTAAAGATAAAGATGCTTTAAAGAGAATAAACTTCACAGTAAAAAAGGGAGAGGTTTTTGGGTTTCTTGGCCCAAGTGGAGCAGGTAAAACTACTACAATTAAAATATTAACATCTCAACTCATACCTTCAAGTGGTGAAGCTAAGATTTTAAATAATGATATTTCTTCTATTAAAAGAGATGTATTTAGAGAAATAGGTGTGTTATCAGATAACAGTGGCTTATATGAGAGACTTTCAGTAGAAGAGAATCTTATGTTGTTTGCTAAGATATATGGTGTAGATAAAAAAAGAGTATATGAAATATTAGAGAGAGTTAACCTTTTTGAGGATAAGAAAAAAGAAGCTAAAAAGCTTTCAAAAGGGATGAAACAAAGACTTATGTTAGCAAGGACTTTGATTCATAAGCCTAAGATACTATTTTTAGATGAACCAACATCAGCTTTAGATCCTGGAACTGCAAAAGAAATTCATAAATTACTTAAAGGATTGAATGAAGAAGGTACAACAATCTTTTTAACTACTCACAAGATGGAAGAAGCAGATAAGTTATGTGATAGAGTTGCATTCTTGAATGATGGAGAGATAGTTGAGATAGATACACCGGAAAATCTTAAACTGAATTATTCTGAAAATATTATTGAAGTTAAATTAAAACCAAATAGGGAAAAGGTTTTGGTTAAAAATGATAAAGAGGGCGCTGATAAGATTAAAAATTGGATGTTGAACAATAAATTACTTACCATTCATTCGAAGGAACCTAATTTAGAAGAAATATTCTTAAGCTTAACTGGGAGGGGATTATAATGGAATTTTCGATGAAAAAAGTCAATGCTTTATTTATAAAAGAAACAAAGGATTTAAAGAAAAATGCAAATATTTTACTAATGAGTGCACTACCTATAATATTTTCACTAATATACTCAAGGCTTTTCAAAAGTAGTGAGGGAGTAAGTATGATTTTAGCAACTTGTACAAATATGAATTTTTGTATGGTAGCATCTTTTGTTATAGCTATGTTAATAGCAGAAGAAAAGGAAAAAAACACTCTAAAAACGCTTATGCTATCTGGAGTTTCACCGATGGAGTTTTTATTAGGGAAAGCATTAGTAACAATTCTTATAGCTAACTTTAGTAATATTTTTATTTTTATAATATTTGGATTAGATTTTCAATATTTCGTTCAGTTTTTTATTGTTGGACTTATTTTATCTATTAGCATGGTTATTATTGGAGCAGTGATTGGTTTATTATCAAAGAATCAAATGGCATCAGGAACTGTAGGTATGCCTATTACTATGGGTTTTCTTATAATACCGACACTTGCAAGTCTGAATAAAACATTTGAAATAATCGCTAATTTCATTCCAACATATCATGCAAATAAGCTTATGGAAAATTTAATTAATGGAGAGAGTTTATTAAGCGGAAAAGTTAGTATTTTAGTTTTATTAGTATGGATAGTTATAGCAAGTTTAGCTTTTGCTTATGTTTATAAAATAAAGAAACTGGATGAATAAATAGTTGATTATATTATAAAAATGGTTAAGCGGGGAGATATATTATGAAATCTTTTAGAAATAATGTGCTGTTGAGTGTATATTTATCGTTGATGGTCTGCAGCACCATAGTTAATGTTTTGTTTTGTTCAAATATTGTTTCTGAATCACTTGTACAGATTGGATTTACCCTTGTAATACTATGTGGTATATTAGTGAATTATTTATCATTAAAAGCTCATAATGTCAAATCAGGTAAAGGTATATGTGAAAAAAGAAGTATTTTAACAACAGTTATTTCAGTTGTAATAGTAATAAGTTGGGCGGTATCATATGGAATGACAGTATTCCTAAAATAGTCATAATGTAATAAGGTTAAACCACAAAAAGTAAGTTGAACTAAATTACTTTTTGTGGTTTAACCGTAATAGAGGATTTTATTAGTGGATATGATAAATTCAAATAAAAATAACTAGACTACAAATAAAAATCATTTGTAGTCTTTTTTTGAGTATCCATATTGATTATCTACTGTGTCTATTATATAATTACAGTAAGCAAGGAGGAAAATATATGAATATTTTAATTTCTACTCTTTCACAAACACCTATTTATGAACAAATCCAAAATCAAATAAAAGAGATGGTACTTAGCGGAAAATTAAAAGCTAAAGAGCAGTTACCATCCATAAGACTTATGGCAAAGGATTTGAAAGTTGGCATTGTAACTGTGAAACGTGCATATAAAGAATTAGAAAATGAAGGTATTATCGTAAACTTACAAGGACGAGGTTGTTTTGTTGCAGATATTGATAAAGAAAAAGTAAAAGAGATACATCTTGAAATGTTAAAAGAGAGACTTTTAGAAATAAAAGAATTTACTAATACAACAGGAATAAGCAGAGATGAAATGCTACAAGTTCTAAATGAAATATATGGGGGGAGTAATGATGGAGAATAGAGCATTAGAGATAAATAATTTAAGTGCTAAAGTTAGTAAGTTTTCTTTAAATAATATTAATCTTTCTGTGGAGAAAGGTACTATAATGGGTCTTATAGGAAAAAACGGAGCAGGTAAAACAACTCTTATAAATACAATAATAAATAAAATTGAAAAAGACAATGGTGAAGTTCTCTTTGATGGTATTCCCATGTATGGTAATGAAAAAATAGTTAAATCAAAAATTGGGGTTGTTTATGATAAATTAATGTATCCTTTAAATATAAAGCCAATAAAAGTAATGAAGATGATAGCACCTTTTTATGAAAAGTTTGATTATGATAAATTTTACGAGTTAATGGAAAGATTTGAACTTGATCCAAAGAAAAAACTTTCAGCTTATTCAAAGGGAATGCAGATGAAATTCAATATTGTAATGGCTGTATGTCATGACCCTGATTTAATAATACTTGATGAGCCTACTGCAGGATTAGATCCTGTTGCAAGGGCAGAGGTTATTGAACTTTTTATGGAACTTATGCAAAAGGAAGAAATGGCAATATTATTATCTACTCATATAACAAGTGATTTAGAGAAAATAGCGGATTATATAACTGCTATTGATAATGGGAATATTGTTTTCACGGAAGAAAAAGATGAATTAGTTAATAAATTTTCTGTCGTTCATGTAGATAAAGAAGCTATGACAGATGAGATAAAAGAAAAAATTATTGGTGTAAGAGAAACAATTTTTGGTTATCAAGGGGTAGCTTTATCAAAGTATAACCTACAAGATATTGAAGGAATAAAAACATCTAGACCAACTATTGAAGATATTATGATTTATAGAGGTGCAGCAAATGATGAATAGAATCGTGAACTTTCATAAGATATTATCAATTTCTACTGATTTACAGAGTAAATCAAAAATGTATGCTCTTAAATATTTCTTTACTTATATGGGTGTGTTTTTTTTATCTGATATTTTAGGTTATGGAGCTATGACATATGTTCCTATAATGTTAGGATTAGTTATGGTTAGAAACATTATAAAATCAGAGAATAAAATACTAGAAATTCTTCCTGTTTCAAAAATATATACTATAGTAAATATTTATCTATTTATTATTGGCGCTTTAGTGTTAGCAGGGCTAATTATTATGGGGATATTATCTATTTTTGGGTTGATTACTCACATTATTCCTAAATTAGATTTTGGTGGTTTCGAAACAATATTATCATTTATATATGGATGGAAAGTGGTGGTAGTACTATTTTTAATATACTTAATTATAATGAGTATTTTTATACCAATGTTTTTTGTCAATAAAAGAATAACAAGATGGATTCTCTATATTATAGGGTATTTTGTGATGTTTATTTCCTTGGTAATATATAAGAAGACATTCCTTGTTACACTTGATTCAAACAAAATTAATCTTATTAAAACACTTAACACTATGACAAATTTTAATGAAATACTATTTGACTTATTGTCTATTGTTGCTATTGCATTGCCGTTGTCACTTTTCATTTCTTATAGATTATATAAAGGGAAGGGTGTTAAATATGGTTAAGAGTATTATCGCATATCAAAGACTTTTGTTTAATACTTTATCAATGAATAGAGTTGAAAATCATAATCCTCTAAAGTTAATTGGAACAATATTTGGAATATTTATTATGATTTTAATGAATGGAGTAATATTTGGATGGGATTCACCATTAACCTTTATGATTATATTTTTACCTGCCCTGTGTGTATGGGAAATTAATATGATATTTCATGAAAAAGAAAGATTATTTGAATATGTACCTGTTACTAGGAAGTTTACAGTAGTTAATACATTTATTTTTGCTATTATTTTAGGAATAAGTTTATATATTATATTGACCTGTGGTTCTTTGCTTTTATTTCATGGAATTATAGATTTTATTATTGATGGAGAACTTAATGCTGCACCGGTAAAAGTTATCATGGGTGCAATAGATATGGGGAATATAAGAGCATACATACTAATGTTTATAGTATTAATTATAGTTTTGATTGTAGGGACAGCTATTGTTTTTATCAAGAAAAAAGGAGTGAGAACTATATGCTATTTAGGGGAGATAGCTATTGGATATGGTCTTTTATACTTTTTGAGATTGAATCTCCCACTAGCTCCGTATAAATTAGAAGTTCATTTTATGGAAAGTTTTTCTGCAATGCCACAGGCTAATATTATTCTCATTCTTGCTACAATTGTTGGGACTATGTTATGTATATCTTCCGTTGTTTTTGGGAATAAAATGTATAAATAAATTGATAATATCTGCCGTCGTGATTCACGACGGTAGATTTATTTCAAGGTAAAAAATATTATGTTAAAATATAGAAATAAGATGTTGACTCTCACATGATGTGAGGCACTATACTTAAATTATCATCTAGATGTAGAGATAAAGAATTTTTAGGAGTTGGTTTTAATGTTTAAGATTGGAGATTTTTCAAAATTAACAAGAGTTTCTGTTCGAATGCTTAGATATTATGATGAGATGGGACTTTTTAATCCTGCAAGTGTAGATAGTTTTACTGGATATAGGTATTATTCTGCAACACAGATTAAAACTCTTAATCTTATTGTTTCACTTCGTGATTTAGGCTTTAACGTAGCGGAGATAGCATTAGTTATTAATGAAGATTCAGTAGAAAAACAAAAAGATATGTTAAAGCAAAAAAGAAATGAAGTAGAACTTAATATTAGAGATGAGAAAGAAAAACTCAGAAAAATCGATTCCGCCATCAAAAACTTGAAAAAGGAGAGAGTCAATATGAGTTATAATGTTACACTAAAATCAGTACCATCTTACAAAGTGATTTCTTTAAGGGAGGTAATTCCAACTTATGATTCAGAAGGTATGCTTTGGGAAAAGTTAAGTGGCTATGTTGAAAAGAAAAAACTTTCTTGCAACAATCTTTATTATGCAACTTATTATGATGAGGGATATAAGGAAAGCGATGTTGATGTGGAAATTGTTATGAGTGTAAAGAAATTGTTAAAAGATGAAGATGGGTTTGTTTATAAAGAAACTGAACCTATAGAACAAGCTGCTAGTGTTCTAGTTCCAGGTGATTATTCAAATATTGCACCAGCTTTTGTTTTTCTAGGTAAGTGGATTGAAGAAAAAGGATATACAATATGTGGTATGGCTCGTCAATTACCTATAAAAGGGCCTTGGAATGAAAGTAATCCAAATAATTATTTAAACGAGATACAGATACCTGTTAAAAAAATATAATTATGAATACCTAAAGTCTAATGAAAGGCTTTAGGTATTTTTTTTGTAAAACTTTAAATTTTATGGACAAACCATTTCACTATAAATCTATAAAAGTCCAAAACTCATTGATATCTGAGATTTTGTACATGTATATATTAAGTTTACGTATGGTTTGTCTTTAGAATCCTTATAAAATCCTTAAAATTATAATCTATAGTAAATCTATAGTATAGAAAGGATGATAAATATGAGCAATTACATTTTACAAACAAAGAATCTTAGTAAAAAATTCAAAGGATATTTAGCTGTAAATAACATTGAACTTACAGTAAAAGAAAATACAGTTTATGGATTACTTGGACCTAATGGTGCGGGAAAATCAACTACTTTAAAGATGATAACTGGAATGTTACACCCTACTTCAGGGGAAATATTGTTTAAAGATCATTTATGGAGTCGTAAGGATTTAGGAGAAATAGGGACATTAATAGAAGCTCCCCCTCTTTACGAAAATTTAACAGCAAGAGAAAATCTAAAGGTAAGAACTATCCTTCTTGGATTGCCAGATTCACGAATTGAAGAAGTTCTTGAAATAGTTAATTTGACCAATACAGGAAAAAAACGTGCTGGAAAGTTTTCTATGGGAATGAAGCAGAGACTAGGAATTGCCATTGCATTATTAAATCACCCAAAATTGTTGATATTAGATGAGCCTACAAACGGCCTTGATCCATTAGGTATTCAAGATTTGCGTAAACTAATTCGTTCTTTTGCAAAGCAGGGAATAAGTGTTATTGTATCAAGCCATAATTTATCAGAGATACAGCAAACTGCTGATTATATTGGGATTATTAGTAACGGAGTTTTAGGATATCAATCTGAAATTAATTCTGAAGAAGATTTGGAAACATTATTCATGGATGTTATAAAAAGAAATGCTAAGGGTGGTGAATAATGTGTTTGATTATATAAAAGTGGAAAATATGAAATTAAAAAGAACATTTGCTAAAAAGTTGATTTTTATTGCACCAATTGTTACACTTTTTATTACAGGCTTGGCACCTATGTGGTACCAGGTAAATGGATTTAATTGGTGGTATATGTTGATGTTACCGGGCTGTATTCCTCTTTTTTGCGTTTTAGTAAATAATAAAGAAGAAAAAAAGTTAAATTATAGAGGGGTTTTCCCTTTGCCAATTTCATTAAAAAAACTGTGGAAAGCTAAAATATTTTTAGTGACTATATATGTTTTCTTTTCTTGTTTTATATTGTTATGTGGTATTGCAGTAGGATATTTATGGGTTCCTTCATCTCATTTAATTTCTTTATTTAAGGGAGTAGCAGCAATGATACTGATAGTAATAACTACATTATGGCAAATTCCCCTTTGCTTATTTTTAGCGAAGAAAATGGGTGTTTTTTCAGCATTATTGATAAATTGTGGTGTAGGAATAGTCTTGAGTGTGATAATGGCAAATGGGTCATTATGGTGGTTGTGTCCATATAGCTGGACAGCGAGATTAATGTGTCCGGTATTGGGTATTTTACCAAATGGTCTTTTAGCAGAAAAGGGAAGCACATTGTTAAATTCTAACGTTATTTTTGTTGGGGTTGTTTTATCTATTATTTTATTCATTTTGTTACTTCTTTTAACTGTACAATGGTTCCAAAAACAGGAGGTGGCGTAATATGACTATGTTAAGTAGGTGTTTAAAAGCAGATTTTTATAAGATAAAACATACTCCTATTTTGATAATTCACTTGATTATACCCCTTATAGGTTCATTATTATTTTTGGCTTATTACTCTTTTTCAAAATGGAATACTGTAATTAAGATTACTAGCTATTTTGAAGTTTTAGCAATAGCTTTTCCTTTGTTAATTGGATTAATATGCAGTATGGTTATTTCTCAGGAAGAACAGGCAGGTAGTTATAAAGAACTTATTAGTGCAACAAGTTGGAGAGGAACAACATTAATAAGTAAAATCCTTTTATTATTATTGATCGCTGCTTTTTCAGTGGTTTTAGCATTAGGAATTTTCTTTGTTGGATTTCAATTTGTTTTACATGAGAAAAATGTTTCAACTATTTGCTATGCACAAGTAGCTGGTGCATTAATTTTTGGAAATATATTTTTGTATATAATACATTTAGTTATCAGTCTGAAACTTGGTAGAGGAGCTTCAATTGGTTTAGGAATAGCAGGTTCTTTGATAGCTGCTCTTATGATGACTGGTTTAGGAGATGAATGTTGGAAGTACGTTCCTTGGGCTTGGGGAACAAGGTTATGCGATTTTGCAATTCTTTCTGAGATTAATAAGCCTATGTTTGGTATAGTTAGTGGAGAATTGCAGCGAGCATTGCTGATTATAATATTTGCGATAAATATCTTATTATCCATAAGTCTTGTATGGTTCTCTAGATGGGAAAGCTAAAAAAATATTATATAGATAAATTACTTCGTAAGTTTATCTATATTAGTGACAAGTGACAAGTGATAAGTGATAAGTTGATTTTCTTGCAGAAAATCTTTAACTAAGACTTATTAGCTTCGCTAACTGGAATAATGATCTTTTGGTGAGCAAAAGGAATTATTTAAATCTCTTTTTAATTAAAAGCTTCACGTTAGTGAAAGGTGTCCATAATTTGTAACTTGTCACTATATTTTTGTATTATCTTAAAAGTTTAGTTTGAAAGTATTTTATATATAAGCAGTGCACTGATAAAGAGTTTAGGAGGATATAATGGCTAAGATTCTTGTAATAGATGATGAGGTGGATATTTTAATTCTTATAAAAAACGTGCTTTTAAAGGATAATCACTTGGTAACGACTATGTGTAAGGTGAAGGATATTGAGATTAATGATTTTATAGGATACGATTTGATTTTGTTGGATGTAATGATGCCGGATATAGATGGGTTTACTTTATGTGAAAAAATTCGAGATATTGTAGATTGTCCTATTCTTTTTATTACTGCAAAAACAATGGAAAATGATATAATGTATGGTTTAGGAATTGGGGGAGATGACTATATTACAAAGCCCTTTGGAGTGGGAGAATTATGTGCTAGAATAAATGCTCATTTGCGTAGAGAGCACCGTGAAAAGCATAGAGTGTTTGTGGCTTCAGGAGTTACTTTCAATATATCTGCAAAAGAAGTAAATGTAGATAATAAAAAAGTACCTTTTACAAAAAGTGAATACGCCATTTGTGAATATCTTGCTAGAAATTCTGGACAGGTATTCTCAAAAGAAAGAATATATGAAGGCGTGTTTGGATATGAGGGGGAAAGCGATAGTTCTTGTATTGCTGAACACATTAAAAATATAAGAGCAAAGTTAGCTAAATTTAATATGACTACAATTGAAACAGTTTGGGGGATTGGTTACAAATGGAGATAAAAACTAAGAAAAGAACCATGACACTGAAATCTGTTTTCTTAAAATATATAATGGCACTAGGTATTTCCTTTATTTTAGTATTTATAGTTGGTATGGCTATTATAGAGGCAAGTATGAAAATTGCATTTTGTACACCTGCTAATTACTCAGAAAATTTGGCTCGGCAAGTGAAACCTATTTTAGTTTCATCCCCTGAGATTTCAAACAGTATGATTCCAAAGGGATGTAAATATGTTGTGTTTGATAAAGAGTTTAATATTGTTAACAACAACATGGATACTAAAGAATTAAAGGAAGCAACTGAATACGCAAAAGGTTTAACAACACAAGGGACAGGTACAAAAAAATACTATTTTATTGAAAGAGAAGATGGTTTATGTGTACTACAGTATTATATGGAAATGCGTTATAGTGATGAATGGCTGAATAATCATTTTCCAAAGCCTGAAATGTGTATAATTATTTTAATTATTATAGGATGCTTACTTGCTTCATTCGTTATAGCCATATTTTTTGCAAAGAATTTAAAGGAGCATTTAAAACCTTTAATGAATGCAACTGAAAAAATAAAAGAGCAGGACTTAAGCTTTGATGTTGAAAATTCTAAAATAAAAGAATTCAATGATGTATTATCATCAATTTCTGATATGAAACTAGCATTAAAGAATTCTTTAGAACAACAGTGGAATCTAGAACAGACAAAAAGAGAACAAATATCTTCATTGGCACATGATATAAAGACACCACTTACTATTATTAAAGGAAATGCAGAGTTACTGGAAGATTCTTATTTGGATGAAGAGCAACAGATTTATATAAAATTTATTAAAAAAAATACAAATCAAATAGTGAAGTATGTAAAGATGCTTATTGATGCTTCGAAGGCGGAATCAAAGGTGAGTATAAAGCTAAATAAGGTAAATACAAATGAATTTACAGAAGATATATTCAATCAACTTAAAGCACTTACAGTACCTAAAGAAATAAAAGTAAAATTTTTGAAAAAAAATCTTCCAAAAGAAATAATAATTGATAGAGAGTTATTATTTCGAGCTCTTATGAATGTTATTATAAATGCTGTTGAACATACTTCAAAAGGAAATTCCATTGAAGTTTATGTTATAGGTAATGATACTAGTATTATATTTAAAATAATTGATAGCGGAAAAGGATTTTCAGGGGAAAATTTAAAATTTGCTACAAAGCAATTTTATATGGGTGATAGCAGCAGAATGTCAAAAACACATTACGGTATGGGGCTTTATATTGTAAAGTCTATTACGGAATTACATAAAGGGAAGCTTTATATTGAGAACTCTTGTGAACTGGGAGGAGGAAAGGTATCTATAAGTGTTCCAATTAATGAAGGATGAATTTATAGAAGTAAAAGTTAAGAGAATATAAAGATAAGTGGAAAAGGACTACATCTTAATTTATAAAACTTTTTACTATGACAGCAGGGGTACTATTGATTATATTAGTATCTCAATTTGCTTTTCAGTATTTCAAGTTGGAGGAATACTATGTATACAATAAGAAAAAAACGGTAACTAGTACATTAAACTCATTAAAAGATAAGATTGAAAAAAATATGATGGAAGAAGATATGATAGAGGCTTCTTTAAAGGAAGCTTCTATTGAAAGTGATATTTTTGTAGCAATTTTTGATAGATATGGTGTACCACAATTTGGATTAAATGAAGAATACAATATCCCATATCTTGAGATAGAAGATGATATTAATCAGAGTTATAAAATTTATATTGATGGTTTCAGTAATAATGAATTTATAGATAGTATTGGTGATAATAAAAGAATTGAAGTAAAAGGAGTACTTTTTGATTACAATCAAAATAAAGTATATCCTGATACTATTAGTATTGATGGTAAAGATTACTCTTATGAAACTAATAATACTATTGATTCAACAGATTATAATTTGTTTGGAGTATTTGGTGATAAAGAAGGGATAATGATAACAAATGGAACAGGAATATCACTTGCTGAAGGAATAGCAATTGATATTCCTGATGAGGTAAAGTTGAATGGGATTATCACAGAAATAAATTTAACTAGTGAAAAAGATTTAAGTATGGAATATAGAAAAAGTCAATTATTACAAGAAACATTTTGGTTCTTGGGGCAACAAAAAAATTTAAATACCCTTTTTTCAGATAATAAAGTAATTCAATATTCAAAAGAAGATAATTATACAGGGATGAAGAATTTAGTTTTCGCACAACCTATTTTATTTCCAAACAAAGAGCCTATGATTATATTTGCATTAAGCTCTTTGCAACCAATAAAAGAAACAACTGAAATCATGAAAAGTTATTTTTTATTTATACTATTGGCAGCAATGCTTCTTGCAATTATAGCATCATATTTTTATTCAAAAAAAATTACAACACCTCTGTTACATTTAAATGATGTAACAAAAACAATGGCAAACTTAGATTTTTCTAAAAAATGTGAAGTTCAATCAAAAGATGAAATAGTGATCTAGGCGAAAATATCAATACTATGTCAAATAAGCTTCAAAAGACTTTAGATGAAGTTAAAAAATCTAATGAAAAATTAAAACAGGATATCATATTAAGAGAAGAAATGGATCAGTTTCGAAAAAGATTTATTGCCGATGCATCTCATGAATTAAAGACACCCCTAACAGTTATGAAAGGTATTTGTGAAGGGGTAAGAGATGGAATATATGATGGTAATGATAATGAAAACTTTAAAAATATTTTAAATGAAATAAATGATATGAGCAAATTAGTACATGATTTATTAGAAAGTTCTAAGCTAGAATCTTGTAATGTTGAATCTAAAACAAGAATTTTTCAATTATCTGATGTTGTATTAAAAACTCATAGTAAATTAAAACATTTAATTGAGGATAAGAAACTAAAAGTTTTATTGGAGCTTTACGAAGATTTTGTATTAGCTGATGAAGATAAAATCGAAAGGGTAATTAGTAATTTATATTGTAATGCTGTACAATATACACCTGAAGAGGGTGAAATAAATATTTGTATGAAAAAAGAAGAGGATAAATGTTTTTTAATTATAGAAAATAGCCCTGCAAAAATTCCAAAAAAGGATTTAGGTAAAATATGGGAACCTTTTTACCGTGTTGAGAAGTCTAGAAATAAGACGTTAGGTGGATCTGGTTTAGGACTCAATATGGCAAAAACGATTTTCGAGAGCCATGATAGTGAATATGGTATAGAGAACACATCAACTGGAGTAAGAGTGTACTTTTGTCTGAAGAGAATAGAAGAGGAAGAGTAGGAGGGAAATTAAATGTTTAAAATAATGATAGTAGAAGATAATGAGCAGATAAGAAATGAGTTAAGTTATTTGCTCACAAAGAATGGTTATAAAGCTATACTAGCTAAAGAATTTACTAACATACCTTTATTAGTTAAGGAAACTAATCCACATTTGATAATACTTGATATCAACTTACCATGTTATGATGGATTTAAGGTGTGTACTGAGATTAGAAGTTTTTCAAACATACCTATAATATTTGTCACAAGTAGAAATACAGATGTAGATGAGCTAATGAGCATTACATTAGGTGGAGATGATTTTATTACAAAACCATATAATACTTCTATTCTTGTTGCAAGAATAGAAGCCTTGCTAAAAAGAGCATATCCTAATACGGATTCACAGGATGTTATTCAGTACAAAGGTATAAAACTAGATATTTTGACAAGTAAGGTAGAGTATAAATCTAAAGAGGTGGAACTTACAAAAAATGAATTGAAAATATTTTATTATCTTCTAATGAATAAAGAAAAAATTGTTTCTAGACTAGATATTGTTGAATATTTGTGGGATAGTGAGCTATTTGTAAGCGATAATACTTTAACTGTCAATATAACAAGGATAAGAAATAAACTTGATGAATTAGGAATTTCAGATTTTATAAAGACTAAAAGGGGACAGGGGTATATGATATGAGCTTCTTTTATTTTTTAAAGGATAAAATATCTGTAATAGTTTTAAATATTATTAGCTCTGTTGCATTAATATGTTTTTTGATGAGTTCAGGAAATAATATTTATAGCTTGTTTATAATTCTTATAGTTTGGTATTCAATATTGATAACTTTTTATATTTTTCAGTACATACAAAGAAAAAAATATTTTAATAGTCTGTATAAGATTGCAAAAGGATTAGATAAAAGGTATCTTATTTCTGAAATAATTAATGAACCTAAGTATGTTGATTCATTACCATATTATACTTTGCTAAAGATGGCTAACAAATCTATGATTGAAGAGATAACTAGAATAAAGAATGAACGAAAAGAGTACAAAGAGTATATTGAGCAGTGGGTACATGAAATTAAAACCCCAATATCTTCAATAAAGCTTGTAAGTGAAAATAATAAATCTCAAACAACAAGAGTTATCTTATCAGAACTTGAAAAAATAGATAATTTTGTGGAACAAGCTATGTTTTATGCACGTTGTGAAAATGTGGAAAAAGACTATCTTGTTAAAGAGGTATCACTAGAAAAATGCGTTAATGCTGTTATGATTAGAAACAAACAAATGTTTATTAAAAACAACATAAACATTGAATTATTTAATCTCCAAACTACAGTATATTCAGATAGTAAATGGATTGAATTTATTATAAATCAGTTGCTTATTAATTCAGTAAAATATAGGTGTGACATATCTCCTGAAATAAAAATATATACTCAAGAGTTAAAAAATGGAGTTAACCTTGTTATTGAAGATAATGGTATAGGAATATCAAAAAATGAATTATCAAGGGTATTTGAAAAAGGTTTTACAGGAAGTAATGGAAGAGTCAATGAAAAATCAACAGGAATAGGTCTGTATCTATCTAGAAAGTTATGTGGTAAGCTGGGACTTTTGATTAAGATTGAATCAAAGCAAAATCAATATACAAGGGTAGCTATATCTTTCCCTAAAGGGACTATCCAAGCCTCTATGTTACAAAGTTGAAAGGTTATTGTAAGCAAAAGTGATACAAAAGCTATATTAAATTTTGTAGAATTAAAAGAGAGGTGATAACAATGGAAAGAATAGTAAGTATAAAAAATATTGAAAAATACTATGGAAACAAAGGGAACGTAGTTAAAGCGGTTGATGATATTAGTTTTGATATTAACGGGGGAGAATTTGTTGGTGTTATGGGTCCTTCAGGTTCCGGTAAAACAACTTTACTTAATGTAATATCAACTATTGATACAGTTAGTGCAGGACATATCTATATTGAAGATAAAGATATAACAGAAATTTCTCAAAAGGGAATATCAAAGTTTAGACGTGAAAATTTAGGGTTTATATTTCAAGACTTTAATCTCCTTGATACATTAACTATACATGAAAATATTGCATTAGCACTTACAATCAACAAATGTAATGCTGATGAGATTGAAAAACGTGTGCTAATGATATCTAAACAATTAGGAATTGAAAGCATTTTAAATAAATATCCATATGAGGTATCTGGAGGCCAAAAACAACGTGGAGCCTGTGCAAGAGCAATTGTTACAAATCCAAAGTTTATACTAGCTGATGAACCAACAGGATCATTAGATTCTAAGTCATCACAAATGCTTATTGAAACAATTTCAGATATGAACAAGAAATTAGGAGCAACAATTCTAATGGTAACACATGATTCATTTACAGCTAGCTACTGTAATAGAATTTTGTTTATCAAAGATGGAAAAATTTTTACGGAATTGGTTAAAGGTGAAAATACACGTAAACAATTTTTTAATCAAATTCTTGACGTAGTAGCTTTACTAGGTGGTGATATAAGAGATGTATGCTAAACTAATTCTTAGAAATGCTAGACGTTCTATAAAAGACTACTTGATATATTTTGTAACCCTTACTTCATGCGTAGCTCTATTCTATTCTTTTATGTCATTGTCCAGTTCAAAATATGAATTGATAACTAGTGGGCAATTTCAGCTTACGTTCTTATATACATATTTGAAATATGCATCATATTTTATTACGGCTGTATTATCTTTATTAGTTGCACATGTAAATAAATACATTATAAAAAGACGTAAAAAGGAATTTGCTACATATATACTCTTAGGAATGGAACAAAGAAATCTTGCTTTTCTGTTTTTTATCGAAACTTCCATAATGGGATTGATATCAATTCTAATGGGGATTGTCTTAGGAAGTCTCTTCTCACATGTGTTGACTGTGTTGATACTTGCAACAGTTGATAGCAGAATAGCTTTTGGTTTCAGACTTTATGGAGATACAATTTTTAAAACAATTATATTCTTTTTAATAATTTTTACTGTAATAGGTTTGTTCAATATTAAGACTTTATCAAAAATCAAGCTTATTGATATGTTTAATGATGATAAAAAAACGGAAATTCAGTTTTCAAGGGGAAAATGGGGTTATATAACCATAGCATTAATATCTCTTAGTTCTTATGTTTTTGCATTTTTTAATATTAGAAAATATATTGAAGTGATGCACATATCTAGTGAGTATGTACCTGGAAAAAATAAAATTCTCTTGATGGTTACTATAGGGATGATTATAGGTATTTATGCAGGCTTTTATTCAGCAGCATACATGATTGTACTTGTAAAAAACAAGTTTATTAGGTTTAAATATAAGAATACTAACCTATTTTTAATAGGTCAATTACTTTCAAAAATAAATACTACATCTATATTAATGGCTACGATTACAGTTACATTGTTTGCATCAATAGTATGTTTTATTATGGGACCCATAATGTCAGAATGGGTTACAGGTTATCTTCCTTTGAGAAGTGTTTTTGATGTGAAAATAGATACAAGTTATAAGGATATACGAGACATAAAGGATAGAGCTATAATTGATTATGAAGAAGTTTATAATTATATAAATGAAAGTAAATTTAAAATACAAGATTATTGTCAGCTAGAGATGTATTTTCTCAAAAAAGAAGACTTTTATAAAAGAAGAAAAGATTCATTTCCACCTTTAGCTATTAGCTTAAGTGATTACAATAAACTTAGAATTATGGCAGGCTATGAAAGTATAAGATTAAGTGATGATGAATTTGCCATGCAGTGGAGAAAAACTGTTACGAGAAGTGATATTGAGAATTATACAAAGGAAAATCCTTCAATTAAATCCCATGGGAAATCATATAATATAGATTTAAATCAATGCTATACTGAGCCTTTAGGAGAAAGAGTGTATAACAAGTATACAAACTTTACTATAATAATACCTGATAATTCATGTGAAGATTTAACCATTGCAAATGTAAACTTTTATGCAAATACAGATAAGATGATGGATTATGAGTTTGCAAAAACAGTTAAGTTTTTTGCAAAAGAAAGGTTTATCAAGAATTATAAATATTTATATGATAAATATGGTGATGAATCTGGGTTCAAAGAGGTTATTAGTGTAACTACAAGAACAGAGCAAGTTAATGAAACTAAGACAACAGCCTTGATGATGAAATTCCTAGGTATATACTGTGGTGGTGTTTTTCTAATAATATGCTTAACAATACTGTCACTTCAGCAATTATCGGATTCTTTTGAACACAAGGAAAGGTTCAAGATCCTACGAAAAATTGGGGTTGATAATAGAGAATCAAATAAACTGATTCTGAAACAAATAGGTATTTACTTTAATATTCCTATCATAGTAGCATTGTTAGGCTCTGGGATATTCTTATATGTATTTAGTAAGCAGACTTCTATGGAGATACATGCATATATGGGTAGAGATGTTTTTATAATGAACATTGGTATTTCAATTACACTAATAGTTTTAGTTTATATAAGTTATTTTCTTGCAACATATTTTGCATTTAAGAGAAATATAGAATTATAGATGAAGGTCAAAAATGTCGAGTTTTTATTTAAATTGTGTTCTATAATAATATTACTTCCGGAAGAATTTTCTAAGAAAGGTGGTTGAAAATGGATTACTCACTTTTTATATGGTCAACAGCAATATTTATTGAAGCAAGGATAAAGTCAGATATAGAATATGATGATTTAGAAAAAGCTACAGGGTTTTCCTATAGGCATATCAGAGAAACATTTAAAGAATATGTAGGTGTTTCATTATCAAAATATATTCTAGAGAGAAGATTGGCAAATGCTGCATTTGATATTATTCATACTGGAAAAAAGTTGACTGATATAGCATATGAATACAAGTTTAATAGTTATGATGCTTTTACCAGAGCATTTAAACGACATACAAAAGTTTATCCTTCTGAATTTCGTAAGAAATCCTATAAGGTTGGACGAAGACGAATACTTATGGGAATATATGCTCCTGTAATTTATAAAAATGAAGATATGACATTTTCTCACCTGAGCATTCAGGAGGGTATTAATATGGAAAGAAAAATGAATAAATCAGAAGATAGTTGTATTTTATACGGAGTCCCTAAAGTGGCATATACTTTTGAAGAATGTACACCTTTTCCAGTTGCGCTTAAGTCGTGTTTAAACTATATGGGTCAAAAAATGGATTATGCATATATAATGGCAGTATCAGGAGCAGCTTTCAGATTAAGATGGAATAAAAATTGCTGGGATTGTGGCAATGTAGATATTATGAATATTTATGAAGAACCAAATGAAGTTTTTAAGCGTTCTTTTGAAGGTGTCGGAAAAGATTATACAGTTTTAGAACGTAAAAACTCTTCTAAACAAGATTTTATTAATTTCATCAAAAAAGAGATAGATGAAGGTAGACCTGTAATTGCATTAGGAATAATAGGGCCACCAGAAGCATGTCTGGTTACAGGATACAGAGAAGATGGAAACACATTATTAGGTTGGAACTGTTTTCAAGAGAATAAGGAATTTTCAAAAGGGGTTACAATAGATGATAGTGGCTATTATATATGTAGTAGTTGGTGGGAAAATGAAAGCACTATTGCATTAATTGCTGTTGGAGAGAATCAACATAGTATGATAAGTCAAAAATCTATAATAAAAAATGCTATTAGTGTTATGACAAAAGAAAGTATCTCTATAAAATCACAAGATGGAAAATATGAACGTGTTTATGCTGGTGGACAGCTTGCCTATGATGAATGGGCAAAACAAATCACAAATGATAATGAATTTACAAACAATACAATAATACCTATTTTGATTGAACGTCTTATGTGCCAAAATGATGCTCAAGCAATGGTTGGAGAGGGGCGTTCATATGCAGCATGTTTTATTGAATGGGTAGGTAGCACCAATGAAAATATTTCTGTAATATGTAATGAAGCTGCAAAACAATTCAGAGCAGCGGCGCAATGCTCATTTAAAATGAATGAGGTTAAAGGTGGCTTTTGCCAAAATGAAGAAGCACTTAGAAAATTTTTGGAGCCCGAAGTAAGGAAGGAAATAGCATCTTTAGTTATAGAAGCAAAAGAATATGATTATAAGGCTTGTGAGCTTTTAAAACAGATTTATAGTGAATTGTAAAAAGCTTATCTGTGAATTGAAAGAACCTACCGTCGTGAAACACAACGGTAGGTTCTTAATAATTTAGAAATGTACTGAAAGTTATTTCAAAATTAAAACTTGACTAAATTTGGAATGAATGCTAATATATCATTAAATGATATATCATTCAATAATATATCATTTAATACTATATTATTGAATGATATGATTATGCTTTCAAATAATCTTGATAGCGAATATGTGGTTCGTAAATGAAATAAAAGACGAAACAAATGTAGCGTTCATGTACCAAAATCATCGATAGTTAAACTAATAAGGAGGTAATCAAATGGCTAGAGGAAAATCATTAGATGAAGATATACTGACAGATTCAACCTATTATATTTTGTTAACTTTGGTTGAACCTATTCATGGATATGGTATTATGCAAAAAGTTCAAGAGCTTTCACAAGGTCAATTTATAATAGGCCCTGCAAGTCTTTATACAATAATAAAAAAGTTACTTAATGCAGATTTAATAAAGTTAGTAGTTAGTGAAGATGTAAGAAAAAAAATATATACTCTAACTTCTAAGGGTAAAGAAATATTGAAAAAAGATATTAATAGAAGGATTAGTATGGTTGAACATGGTAAAGAAGCTTTGCAATTTTTAGAGGAGGGTGAGAAGAATGGAAAAGAAATATAAATATATATTGAATATGGGTTTAGCATTTGATGAAGATAGAGCTATAAAAAAATTTAGTGCAATGGCGAAAAAGGGATGGATTCTGGAAAAGATGACATTGTTTCGTTATAGACTAGTTAAAAGTGAAAGGAAGAATTTGGTTTATTCGATGGACTATAAAGAATTAGAAAAAAAGGATGACGAGTATTTTCTATTGTTTGAGAATAGTGGGTGGCAACATATGTGTTCATATGGTCCTTTTCATTTCTTTGCAGCTTCACCTGGGTCTGTTCCAATATATACAGATAAAGAAAATTATTTGAATAAGTATTCTAGGTGTAACAAAACATATAAAAACACAGCAGCTATATCAGTATCACTTCTTATTTTAGTAGCTTTAATTAAAATCTTATTAAGTAATAAAATATTGGGTACAATGCTGGAAAATGTTTTATTCTTTATAGGTGCTATATCAGCAGTTTTTGCTGCACCATCTGTTATGGTAGCCATTGCTTATCATAGAAGAAAAAAGAGAATTCTTAATAATAAATCAAAAATGCTATAAATATAGGATAGATGTATAGGATACACATCCTGGAGTATCAGTATGCGAAAAATGAAGAAATAAATACTAATATAGAGTAAATAGAATATAATTTCAAATAATAAGGTTGTATACAAAAATACAATCTTATTTTATTTGATAAGATATTCCTTGTCGCCAAGAGAAACCGAAAAAACGGTCGAAAGAAAAATAAAAAAAACTCTTGACAACGAGAAATTGAAATGTTAAACTGATTTAGCTGTCGAAAAAACAGCGAGAAAGATTTAACAGATTTGATCTTTGAAAATTAAACAGAGAATGATAATAAATGCCAGTCAATGAATTTAAGTAATGAGTAAATGATTGAACTTTTCAAATTGAGAGTTTGATCCTGGCTCAGGACGAACGCTGGCG